>CAZIQP010000085.1:0-16677 GCA_964541315.1 uncultured Opitutaceae bacterium | reverse complement strand
CTTCCGTCAGATCGGTTGCGAGCAGACGGGCGGCGGCTTTGCCGAGATGGAGATTCAACGTCACCGTGAAACGGCGCGCCTTCACGATTTCCTTCCACTTGGGCTTGAGCTCGGGATGCGGCTTGCCGGCAGTCATGGCCGGGGTGTCGTTGTAAAGGATATCGAGCTTGGTCTCGACCAGCTTGGCTCCGGAAGCACCGGCCGAAGAAGCGAGGCGACCCCAATTGGGGTCCTCGCCGCACCAGGAAGATTTCACGAGAAGGGAATTACCGATGGCGCGGGCGACTTTGCCCGCATCCTCGGCCGAAGCCGCACCCGCAACCCGGATTTCAACGACCTTGGAGATTTTTTCGCCATCGGAGACAATTTTTTCGGCCAGCACTTCGCAGGCTTTCCAAACGGCCTCGGCAAAAAGCACGCGCAGTTCGCGCGGACTCTTGTCACCGACGCTCACACCCGAGTGCCCGTTGGCCAGCATCAAGACGGTATCGTTGGTGCTCATGTCGCCGTCCACCGTGACGCAGTTAAAAGTACCAGTGACCGCTTCGGAGAGGGTTTTTTGGAGGAAGCTGCGCGGTACGGAGAAATCCGTGGCGAGGAAAGCCAGCATCGTGGCCATGTTGGGCTGGATCATACCCGCGCCCTTGGCGAAACCGGCAACCGTGTGTTTTTTTCCGTCGTAAGTGAAGGTGACAGTGACGGTTTTCGGTCGCGTATCAGAAGTCAGAATGGCATCCGCTGCTTTCTTGCCATGCGCGGGAGTGCGTCCTCTTTCCGAAACCGCATTTTCGATGCCTTTGACCACGCGATCCATCGGCAAGGGTTGTCCGATGCGGCCGGTGGAGCAGACAAAAAAGGCCATCGGTTTCTGGTTCAGCGACGAGGCGGCACGCTGGGCCATCACCTGAGCATCGCGCAAACCGTCGGCACCCGTGCAAGCGTTGGCGTTGCCGCTGTTGGCGATGATGCCATGGAACGGACCGCCCTCGGCGAGATGCTTTTCGTCGATCAATACCGGCGCCGCCTTCACGGCGTTCTTCGTAAACGTGCCAGCAGCCGTGCAGGGACGGAGCGAGAAGATGAGGGCGAGATCAAGCCGCTTCGGATCGTTTTTCTGGCGGATGTCGCAGGCGACGCCGGTCGCCTCGAAGCCTGGTACATCGGTGATGCCAGCGGTGTCGGGAGTAACGGTCAGTTGGGTCATGGGTCCAGGGGGTCGGTTCAAAGCAGTCCGGCGGTTTCGGGGAAACCGCACCACAAATTCATGATCTGCACAGCTTGGCCGCTCGCGCCTTTGACCAAGTTATCGACGGCCGAGGTCAGCACGAAATTGCCGGTGCGCGCATCGTGCACGGCGGAGATGTCCACCCGGTTGGTCCCCACGACATGCGCAGAATCCGGTGTTTCACCGGAAGGCAAAATCGAGACAAATGGCCGGCCCGCATAAGCGCTACGCCAAGCGGCGTAGACCTGGTCGATCGTCGCTCCGGGCGCAGCCGGCAAAGTAATCGTGGAAATAATGCCGCGCCGCATCGGGGCGAGGTGGGGGTTGAATTGAACAATGATCGGCGCGCCAGCCGCCAGGGAAAGTTGCTCCTCGATTTCCGCGAGATGCCGGTGTTTCAACAGACCGTAGGCCTTGGCACTCTCCGCCCGTTCGACGTAAAGATACATCTCCTCCACCTTCTTGCCGGCACCACTGACACCGCTGAAGGAATTCACGACAATGTGCTGCCGCGACACGAGTCCGGCTTTCAGCAACGGCACGAGGGGAATCAAGGTGCTGGTCGGGTAGCAACCCGGGGCGGCCGCGAGCTTGATCTCGTTCCGCCATTTCGGATCACTCAATTCGGGCTGAACAAAACGGGCTTGGGCCAACAACGTCGGCGCGTGGTGTGCGCCGTAATATTTTTCGTAGGTCGCGAGGTCGGCCACCCGGAAGTCGGCGCTCAGATCGATGATCTTTTTGCCGGTGGGCACGAGTGCCTTCGCAAAATCGGCCGCAGCACCGTGGGGCAGCGCGAGAAACCAGACATCAACGTCAGTACGAGCGGCAAGAATCGCCGGGTCGGACTCGCTGAACTTGAGTTGCTCGGCGGCGGTGCCGCGCAAAGCCGGTATGAGGCTCGCCAGCGGCTTGCCCGCATGTTGACGCGAGGTGACCGCCGTCAGTTTGACCTGCGGATGACCGAGAAGGAGTTTGACCAGAACTTCGCCGGAATAACCCGACGCACCGACGATACCGACATTCATTTAAGGAGGAGCCAGAGTTAGTAATTCCCCGACGGGAATCGAGAAGTTTCGTGAGTGACAAAAAAGAAGCGGAGGCCGTGGGGCGCTCCGCTTCGGGTGAAAAGCTAGTTTCCAGACCAGGCGATTAACGCTTGGAGAACTGGAAGCGCTTGCGGGCGCCGGGCTGACCGGGCTTTTTGCGCTCTTTTTCGCGGGGATCACGGGTGAGGTGACCGGCCTTCTTCAACGTGACGCGGAGCTCGGCGTTGAACTTCAGCAGCGCGCGGGCGATGCCATGGGCCACGGCGCCGGCTTGGGCGCTCGTGCCGCCGCCAGCGATGTTGGCGATGACGTCGAACTTGTCCTTCACATCAGCGGTGGTGAGAGGGGCGGCGGCGCGACGGGAAAAATTGTCGTGCTTGAAATAGGAGTCGAAGCTCAGGTCGTTGGCCAAGTACTTGCCGGAGCCGGCAACAAGGCGGACGCGGGCGGTGGAGGTCTTGCGACGGCCGGTGCCGAGATAAACAGTGGAGTCAGCGCTCATGGTTCAGATCAAAGTTTGATGGGATTCTGCGCCGCGTGGGTGTGTTCGGCGCCAGCAAACACGCGAAGCTTGGTCAGCATGGTGTTGGCAATGCGGTTCTTCGGGAGCATGCCTTTGACGGCCTGCTTGATGATAAATTCCGGTTTCTTGGCCCGGACTTCGGTCAGCTTCCGGTACCTTTCGCCACCGACATAGCCTGAGAAAGACATGTAGGAGGTCGCTTCTTCCTTCTTACCGGTCAGGACTACCTTGCTGGCGTTGATGATAATGACGAAGTCACCGGTATCGACGTGCGGGGTGTAGGTGGCCTTGTGGCGGCCGCGGATAATGTTTGCTGCTTTAACGGCGAGGCGGCCCAATACCTTCTTCTCGGCATCGATCAGATACCACTTCGGTTGGACTGTCTCTTTCTTGGCCAGATAGGTTTTCATTGCGGAAAGGGGCCAAAGGGAAAGGGTTTGACCTACCCTGTCAACAGCGAAGCTTTCACATTTTCAGCTTTGGCCACGAATGTTTCGCTCAAGTCGGCTAAAGCTTCAGAAATCGAAGCTTAGGCTGAGGTCAACCCACGCGTGAACACCGCCCGGAGCAGCAATGGGCGACCAGAACCGACTTTGATTGTCACTTTCGGCGACATGCAACCCGCCGACAACCGTGGTATTGGAGCTGATCCGATAAGGCAGCCGCACCGACGCACCATAATAAGTATAGGCATCATGAATCGGCAATCCCAAGGCGTCGGGTCGCAGGTCGTGCGCCGAGGAAATCCCGGCACTGGCGCTCCATTCGAGGTAGGCACCCAGATTCTCCAGCGGCAGGCTGTAATTCAGCGTCATTTGCAGCGTATTTCCCTTGAGCCGCCAGTCATGAAGACCGGTCAGCTCCAGCACAACACCCTTGGGTAACTCCCATGAGGCCGATAATCCTGCCTCGACCGAGTGGCTGGTGGCACTTGGCGGTGTCTCGATGGACCAACGCGGCATCACCAACGCCTCCACCTTGAACTGCTTTGTCGCTTTCCAAGCATAAGCTGCGGTGAGGATTCCCTCCCCGGGTTCATTGCGGTCAAAGGGTTGGCTGAATTCCGCGCCCATCCGCCATCCATCGCGCGCCACTTGAAAAGTCCCCTCCGCCCCCGCGCCGGCGTGCTCCACGCCGCGAAAAACATGCCGGGACGTCAAACCGACCAAGGCATTCGTCATCAGGTCGTCCTCCTGCGCATACAGTCCGCTCACAGCGTGAAGTAGCAGCAGAACTAGAATCGGACAGCGCATATTGGTTGGATTGATGTGTTTGTTTTCGGCGCAGTTGTCCACACACTCATGCGACATGAATTCTCCCACCCGTTTGATCACCCTGGCCGCCGGTCTGCTGGGATTCTTCGGCGTCGCTTTGGGCGCTTTTGGGGCGCATGGGTTAAAAGCCATGCTTTTGGCCAACGGCATGCTCGACGCTTGGAATAAAGCCGTGTTCTACCAACTGATCCATGCAGTCGCGCTGCTCGCACTGGCGAATGGCAGCGAAACTCAAGCCGATCCGAACCGCAAAGTGGCCGCCTGCTGGATCGCCGGCGTGACACTGTTCTCCGGCTCACTTTACGGATTGGCATTGGGCGCGCCGGGTAAACTCCTCGGACCTGTCACTCCTTTCGGCGGTTTGGCTCTGCTTGCCGGCTGGGGTCTGCTGGTTTTCACTGCATGGAAACGTCCTAGCGCATGATTCTTCCTCCGCCACTGCTCGCCGCCCTCCAGGCCCTCCGCTCCGCCGGCGGGCGTCCGCGGCTCGTGGGCGGTTCCGTGCGTGATTGGCTGCTGGGCTTGGAGCCCAAGGATTTTGATGTCGAGGTGTTCGGGCTCGACTACGAAAAATTGGGGCGCGCGCTCGCGGCCTTCGGCCCCACCGACGTGGTCGGACGCAGCTTCGGCGTGCTGAAAGTCCGCATCGCAGGCACCGAGTACGATTTCTCCTTGCCCCGCCGTGAATCGAAAACCGGGGCCGGCCACCGCGGCTTTGCGGTCGAACCTGATCCGCAACTGACCGAGGCCGAGGCGGCGGCACGGCGTGATTTCACGCTCAACTCGATCGCCTACGATCCGTTTACCCAGCGACTGATCGATCCCCACGGCGGTGAACGCGACCTGAAAGCCCGGGTGCTCCGGCACACCAGCGCGGCATTCAGCGAAGATCCGCTGCGTGTGCTGCGAGGATTCCAGCTCGCGGCACGCTTTGAACTTTCTCTCGCCCCTGAAACCGCCGCGCTCTGCCACTCCATTCGTGACGCCTATAATGAACTGCCAGTCGAACGCGTCTGGGGCGAATGGGACAAGTGGGCGACGAAATCCGTCAAACCCTCACGCGGCCTCCAAGTATTGAAACAGACCGGCTGGCTCGAACATTTTCCCGAGATTGCGGCGCTCGATGGACTGCCGCAGGAGCCGGAGTGGCATCCCGAGGGCGACGTTTTCATCCACACCGGACACTGCCTCGATGCCCTGGTCGGTCTCGACTCCTGGCGCGATGGCACTCCGGCCATCCGACGCCGGCTCTCCTTCGCGGTGCTCGCCCATGATTTCGGCAAGGCCGTGACAACCAAACAAGCCCTGCGCCACGGCCGGTTGCGCTGGACCAGCGCCGAACACGAGGCGGCCGGTGGCCCGCTCGCCGAAACCTTTCTCCAACGCATCGGCGCCCCGCTGGAAATGATCGGGTATGTGCGTCCTCTCGTGGTGAACCATCTGCTGCACCACGACGGGCCGGCAGAATATCGCGACACGACGGTCCGCCGCCTCGCCCGCAAAATCGAGCCCGCCACACTCGATGACCTGATGGCGGTCATGCGGGCCGACCATCTCGGCCGACCGCCCTTGGTTTCCGTTGAGACCGAAAAACGGCTCGGCTACTTCCGTGTTTCCGCCCAGCGGCTCGCCCTCGAGCACGCCGCGCCCAAACCCATCATCCTCGGCCGTCATCTCATCGCACTCGGCTTCGCGCCCGGTCCCAGCTTCAAAACCGCCCTTGATGCCGCCTTTGAATCGCAGCTCGACGGCGCTTTTCATGACGAACTGGGCGGTTTGGAGTGGATGAAGAACTATTTGCGTGCGCACCCTTTGCCCGCTAACTGATTTGTTTTTATGAGTACTACCACGCAGCTCGATCAACTGAAGCAGTTCACCGTCGTCGTCGCCGATACCGGTGATTTCGCCAGCATGAAGCAATTCGCACCGCGCGATGCGACCACGAATCCCAGCCTCATCCTCAAAGCGGCCGCGATGCCCGAATACACCTGGATCATCGACCAGGCGATCAAGGATGCCGGTGCATCCGCCAGTCTCCCCACCGTCATCGACCGGCTGCTCGTGCTCTTCGGCCAGGAGATTTTGAAGATCGTGCCCGGCCGCGTCTCCACCGAAGTCGACGCCCGCCTCTCATTTGACACCGCAGCCACCATCACCAAGGCCCGCGAGATCATCGCGCTCTACGAAAAAGCCGGCATACCCCGCGAACGCATCTTGATCAAAATCGCCTCCACCTGGGAAGGCATCAAGGCCGCCGAACAGCTCCAGAAGGAAAAGATCAACTGCAACCTGACGCTGCTGTTCTCATTCCCCCAAGCCGTCGCCTGCGCCGAAGCCGGCATCACGCTCATCTCGCCGTTCGTCGGCCGCATCCTCGACTGGCACAAGAAAAGCACCGGAAAGGATTTTTCCCCCACCGAGGACCCGGGCGTCAAGTCGGTCACGCAAGTCTACACCTACTACAAGCGTTTCGGTTACAAGACCGAGGTCATGGGCGCGTCATTCCGCAACAAGGGCGAAATCACCGAGCTCGCCGGCTGCGACCTGCTCACCATCGCTCCCGCCCTGCTGGGCGAATTGAAAGCCAGCACCGATCCGCTCGTGCGCAAGCTCGATCCGGTCGCAGCCAAAACCGCCGACCTGAAAAAAGTTTCCTTCGACGAAAAGGGTTTCCGTTTCGCGCTGAACGAGGACGCCATGGCCACGGAGAAAACCTCCGAGGGCATCCGCCTGTTCTCCGCCGACATCGTGAAGCTCGAGCAGCTCATCGCCAAGAAACGCGGTTGAGCGCGACCGACGCAGGACGAATCTGACCACCGATGATTCGCGCCTTTCAATGGGATCTCGCCCGGCAGGTGGAGCGGCTGGATTTTCTAAAACAGCAGCTTCCTCGCTACGCCGGGTGGGGCTATCAGGAACTGTACCTGCACCTCGAAGACGCGGTGCACTACCCGAGCCTGCCTGGCATCGGGCGCGATGATGCTTACAGTTTTGAGCAACTCGGCGAACTTGTCCTCGACGCGGCGAAGGCTGGCATCCGCACCGTGCCCATCGTCAATCTGCTCGGCCACACCCAGTACCTGATCAAGCACCCGCAGTTGCGCGATCTGAACGAGCTGCGTGACGAACGTGGCCGGCCGCGGGAAAAAGGGCAGATCTGTCCGTTGCATCCACGCACGCTGGAAGTCGCGGAGACGCTGCTGCGGGATATGGCGCCGTATTGCACGGCGGGAAAAGTCCATGTGGGGCTCGACGAATCTTTCCACCTCGGCAAATGCCCGCGCTGTCGAGAGGAAGTGGCGCGCATCGGACTCGGCGCGCACTTCGCCGGCCATGTACGGCGATTGAATGTTCTCTGCCAGAAGTTCAACCTGCAACTCGGCCTGTGGGCCGATATGCTCCATTTCGTTCCCGAGGCGATTCCGCTGCTGCCGCCCGGGATCATCGCCTACGACTGGTATTATTATCCGTTTCAAAAATTGCCGCGGGTGGAATTTTTTAATTTCGCCGAACGCGATCTCGCCACACCGCTCAAGCAACAAGGCATCCAATACTACGGCTGCCCGATGAACGGCGCCTTTCGTTACGAACCGCTGCCGGTTTTTGGCGAACGCCTGGCCAACATCCGCTCGTGGTGGCGGCGCTGCCACGAAGTACAGGCCGAGGGCTTTCTCGTCACCTCCTGGGAAGCGTACCGGCTCGCCGTGGAAACCACCACGGTGGTCGATGCCGCCGCCGCCAACCTCTGGCTGCAACCCGACTCAGACGATGCGGTGTCGATGCTGGCCGACGGTTTGAAGCGCGTCTTCCCCGGACAGCCGGCCCGGCCACTCGCCCGGCATTTGCTCGCCGCGGATGAAAAGGCATTTTGCGGCTACGCACGGTGGCAGATCAACGACCGCTGGGATACCTTTGCCGGCCACGAATCGCTCAAGCCCTATGAAACCGAGCTGCGTTTCTTCCGAAGGCTTGCCGCGTCAAAGCTTCCCCCCGCCTTCGCCGCGAGCCTGGCTTTCCGCGTCTATCTGGCCGCGCGCGATGTCTTCGTCCGGAAAGCGGCGCGGGATGTTTTTAAATGGCGGCGCCTGCTCGCCCAACCAGCCCTCACGGCCTCAGTCGCCAAAGCTTCGGAGCCCAAGGAACTCGGGCTCCACCTTAAGCAGATGCGGAGCGACGCGAAGGCCTTCAGCCGGGAATTGCACACCGGCCGAAAAGCCGCGCGAGCGATGTGGGCTCGCACGCGTGATCCGAAGATTTGCGGCCAAAACGAAACCATTCTCGATACTGATGAGAAACGGCTCATCGAATGGACCGGCTGGTTGCAACGCGCCAAAGCGAGGCCGCTGGTCGCGAACGAAGCCACGCCGGTGTGCGGCGCCTGGCAGGTGCAATTCTGGGTGCATAACTTCGCTCCCGCCGTGCAGAAGATCGCCGTCGAACAGCAGCAATCTGACGGTACCTGGCTCGAACTCGCCAGCCGCCACACGATTGAATTCCGCGCCAAAGCAGCGCGCCCCGCTGCCAAGATCTGCCGGGAGTTCACTGTTCCCGTCGAGTCATGCGAAAGCCAACTCCGTATCACCGTGCGTGGCGTCGGACAGGTCGCCATCAGTCACCTTGCCCTGACGAATGGCGTGATTACGCGTCGATCCATTGATTGGAGCCGGAAAAAAATTGTCGGCGCTCCCGCGCCCGGCCAAGGGTTCCCAAAATTGGATGGCTTGACCAATGCGCAGACCATGGATGTGCGTCTGCCGGGCTGACCAAGGCATTTTCCGATCGGCATAAGAAAATCCGGAACCCCGCAGGGAATTCCGGTTTCAAGCATGTCAAATTTAACGGTTAGAATTTATAACTGACATCAACGTAGACCACCCGCCCAAGGGCTCCATAGGTGGCCGTATCGGCATTGGCATCGGTCCACGCCGCCGGGGCCTGCGGAGGCATCCGGTCGAAAATGTTGTTCACACCGGCCCGGACCGTGAGTCCCTTCAACGCGCGAATCCGGGAGAATTGGTACCGCCCGAACAGATCCCACGAGGTAAATGAGGCCACAGGTGCCGCCGGCACGGCAATAATATCCCTGACACCGGGAATATGTGAAACCCCCATCCCCAGTTGCCAGCCATTGCGCTCCAGGCTCGTCCTGACCGAGCCGCGCCAGCGGGGAATCGTGCCTCCATTCAGCGCGGCATTACCATTGGTCGTGCCGACATATTCCGTCCCTTCCACCATGAAGCTGTGAAACCATATGCCATCAAACGCGACATTCAGTTTGCCGACCGATGCGACTTGGTGGTTGTAATCGATGCTCAGGTCCATGCCATCCTGTTTCGCCGCTGCAAAATTCTGGTTATAGTTGGTCAGGTAGATCGGCAGAAAAGAACCGTTCTTCGCATCGACGGCCTTGGAGATATCGCCCGGGGCGGCAATCGGCGTACCGGAAAAATTTCCGATCCGGACCCAACTGGCATATTTGGAGGCGGTCCCGAGCGTTTCGACGTCCTGCAGGACATCGATATCGTTGACCCGGCCAATCAGCCCGCTTTGATCGATACGGAAATAATTAACCTCCACGTTCAGGCCCTTGACCGTACGCGGTGAATAAACGAAACCGGCACTGTATGATTTCGCCTTTTCCGGCTGCAGGGTGGAAACGCTTGGTTGGCGCAGAACCGCCTGATCGGCTTCCTGGATGATCACACCGTCGTGTCGTTTGAAATTCACAATGGTATCCGTGAAACCCACCCCGGTCGGACCGAAGAGCGCAAACAGATCGGGAGCGGTGAACGCCTTCGAGTAGGTGGCCCGCAGGGCGAACTCATCATTTACCGGCAGGTATTTGATTGTTACTTTCGGCACGAGCGGGTTCTCCGTGTCGCTGTAGCGGTCAAAACGGGCCGCGACACCCAGCCCTAGCTCATGAATGCCCCTGATGCCCTGTGCGGCGGAAATCAAAGGCAGGCGAACCTCCGCAAACAACGACTGGATCGTCCGGCTGCTCCGGAACGGATCGGCGGAAGTGGCCCCGTCCCAGGTGGTGGGCTGGCCAAACAGCGGATTGGTAGGATCCGTGATCTTATAGCTGCCCGGATCGGGAATACCCGAGAGCGTTTCCTTGCGGTACTCGCCACCCAGCGCATAACCGAGCGGGCCGGCGGGAAAAAATCCCGGAATCTCACCAAAGACCCGGCCGTCCCAGCTCTTCAAGGTACTCCTGTTATCGGAGGTGGCCGTGCCAAAAATATGCTCACTCTCGAATACCCCGGGAGTTTGCTGATAGGCAAACAGGTTGAGCTTCCCATCATCGATCGCCGCCGCCTCGGCCGGACGGTTGATGACATTGGTGTTCCGATATTTTTCCTTCACCCAATCCAAGTTCACTGCCGTCTCGTAGGAAAGAGTGTCCGTGATCTTGCCCCTTAGGCCCGTGACGACACGCGCCGAATCGATGTCGCTGTAGTAGCCGCGCGGGTAATCGGTGAACCGGTTTCTGACCAGGACGTAATCGTTGAAAGGATTCTGCGGATGATCCGGATCGGCGAGCCCCACGCCGAAGCCCTTATCAGACACATGGGCGGACGCGAAAGGCATGCCGACAATCGGCTGCGCATTGAGTTGGTAGAATGTCTTGGTGTTGGCCAGCAGCACGTCACCAAACAAATGAACCGCGTCAGACCAACGGCTTTCGTACGACAACGTCGCCGTTTTCTTTTCATTGGCGAGCTGCAACGTCGCCGCCCCCGCGAGATTGAACAGCGCCGTGACATCAGCAATCGGACCGGTGTAGGTCCCGTTGGCGATCAGGGCATCCGCCGACAAATCCGTGTTCAGCGGCGGGGCGTTCAATGTTGGAGAAAGCAAAACGTCACCCGAAAAAGTTGTGCCCGGCTTAAGTGCAAACAAATTCACCACCCCCGGAAAGGAACCGGTCTTGCCGGTCTGGTCGGCAGAAAAGGCGCGGTCGTTCTCAAACAACGGATCGGACTTCACCCATTCGCCCGAAATGGTGATCGAGGTCTTGCCGGAGGTGGCACCGGTGATGAAGCGCGCCGAACGTTCCGCCCAATGGCCTTTTTCAGTCGCGAAACGATAGCCGCCGCCGATTTCCGATCCCTCAAAATTGTTTTTCAAGATGATGTTCACCACGCCGGAAACGGCATCCGAACCGTAAAGGGCGGAGGCGCCGTCGCTCAGCACCTCGATTTTTGCGACCGCCGAAACCGGAATGGAATTCACATCCACAAAGGTAAACCCACCGGTGGCCGTCACCGGGGCGAAAGCGGCCCGCCGGCCGTTGATCAGCACCAGCGTCTGCACGTTGCGCAGTTTGATCTCCGAACCGCCATTCGTGTTGCCGCCGGCGATATTGGAATTGGAGGACCCGAGATTGGAATTCCCGACAAACTGGGGCAGGGTTTTCCGAATCACCTCCAGCAAGTCACCCGACTCGCCCGAGGATTGGATTTCATCCGCCGTCACCACCTTTATCGGGATGGCCGGCGCGTCGGCGGCAAACGGGATATAAGATCCGGTGACCACATACTTCTCGAGCTTCACCAGCTCGTCCTTTGTCTCGGGCGCAGCGGCAGCCTCCTGGGCCGCCACAGGAATTGCAAAACCGGCACCCGCCATCGCCACCAACGAGGCCAGCATTTTCCACCTGGATCGTGCATTCATAGTCAGATCGGAGTTTGCGGTTAGGTGTGTGACTCTAACGCGAACCGTGGCCCTCCACGGCGCTGAGAACAACCACCTCCTTAATCCACCATCGGGGCGTTGGCAAACGTGAATTATAGGACTGCAGACCCTCGTTTGCAGGTGATCTTTCCGCTTGGGCAGAACCGTCCGTTGGCATTTCTTGCCAAAGCCAGTTCTGTCGCCGGAACCGGCCCGACCCGCCTACGGCAGTTTTGTCTCGGCCACTTTCTTGGACTGTGCGGCGCGGAAATCATCCACGGCCTTTTTGGTCTGCGCATCGCTCAGGGCAAGAATGGCCGCGGCAAAAAGCGCCGCATTAACCGCGCCCGGTTTGCCAATCGCGAGAGTGGCCACGGGAATCCCGCCCGGCATCTGCACCATCGAAAGGAGCGAATCCATGCCCTTCAACGAGGCTGATTCCATCGGGCAACCGAGCACAGGTAACGGTGTAAGCGCCGCGGCGACACCCGCGAGATGCGCCGCGCCGCCCGCCGCCGCGATGATGACTTTGAGCCCGCGGCTCTCGGCGCTGGAGCACCATTCGAACGCAAGTTGCGGCGTGCGATGCGCGCTGATGACGCGTTTTTCGTAGCTCACTCCGAGCTGGTCCAATGTTTGCGCGCAATGCTGCATCGTATCCCAGTCCGATGCGCTGCCCATGATGATTCCGACACGTGGATTTGCCATAGGCCGACGAGGAAAACCCGTGGGACGGTCCGTGTAAAGAATCGTTCTCGCGCTTTTTTTATTTCTCCCGCCTCGGCCCGAAGGAGCGGGAGCCGCTACAACAACGGCGTGCCCTTCGGCACTTTCACAATGGTCGTGCCGGCAATTTTGTCGTGCCAGGATTGCCGTTCGTCATCGAAGGCCACCCAGAGGAAACCCAGGCCCAGCACCACGAAGGAAAGGAACGCACTCAGGCAGCGCACGATGGCCACGCTCCAGTCCAGCGGGCGGTCATCGGTTCTCACCACTTTGAGTCCACAGATGATCCCGCCAATGGTGGTGCTCTTGAGCGCCCACATGATGACGTGATATAGCGCAAACCAGAAAGGAAACACGTTCCCAAAACCAAAGAGCATTTTTTTCAGCATCCCGAAAACCACGGCGACCAGAATCAAATCGAGCAACGTGGCGGCAAGCCGCAGCCAGAAACCGGCCCGCGGCAAAGTCATAGCCGAGACCACGGGCGGTGGCGTTGGTGCCGGGGCGGCGGCTGGTTCGCCCGGCAGCGGCGGAATCATCTGCGCCGATGCAGGTACGACCGGGGCCGAGGCGGGTGGCGCCGGGCGGCGGCCCTTTATCATCAGCACAATGGTATAGAGCACCACGCCAAGGCCGATCAATCCGATCAGCTTGTAGACGATGAACCCGAGGATCGGCACGGTGTAGAGCCCGAGCACAATCACCCCGCCGATCAGCACACAGAAAAACGGATGGCCGAGCGGGCCGGCGCCAAACAGTCTGGTGACACGCCGGCCCAGCCAGGCGAGAATCACCACCTTGCCGAAGATCGACGCAAAAAACAGGCCGAAGGAGAACAGCGGGATCAGCAGGAAGCCGATCAGCAGGAAGAGCGTGAGCACGAGCAAAACAAAGGCCATTGGTGTCAGCAACATCGTCAGCAGGGCGGAAACAATGGAATACCCCGGACGTTCCTCGAATGTCTGCACACACTTGTTCACGCCGTTCGGCACGATCAAAGCCACCAGCGCGTATAAGCCGAGAAAAGACAGTGCGATCCACCAGGCCCACATCAGGTTGGCGCCAAAAGCCAGCGGACGCCCCTTGAACAAACAGTCGGTGATCCACGCGCCCGGGCCGCCGAGGTCAAACTGATCCAATTGCTGCCAGGGTTTCGGCAGGTTTTGGTCCTGCACACTGGCATGGGAGTCACGTTTCACATGGCCGCCGATCGGAACGATATGCCCGCCCACTTCCGCATCGGGTCCCAGCTCCACGTTCCCCAGGATCGCCACGACATCTCGTTTCACTTTTCCGTTCACATAGGTGTTCCCGAGGATCGACACTGCCGAATCGCCCACGGTGCCACCCGTCACCCGGGTATTGCCGAGGATCGACACCGCCGCTTTGCCGACCGTGCCGCCTGTAACCTGCGTGTTGCCAAGAATCGAAACCACCGCATCACCCACCTTGCCCGAGGACGTCGAGGAGCCCAAAATCGAAACCACGGCTTTTCTCACTTCACCATCCGATGTGGAGGAACCGAGGATCGAGACCACCTCATCAGCGTATTCGCCGGCAGCCAGGGTGCTGTTGCCACCGTAAACAACCCGGGAACCCTCGAAGTGCTGATGATGTTTTTTCGGGTTCTCCGGCTTGTCGGTCATTGCATCGGACCCGGCTTTATCGTCCGGCGCAGTTGGCACGGGTTCGGCGGATTCAATTTTCTTTTCCGCCTCCACCGGGATCGTTGCCGCTGCCTTGGGTGTTTCAACCGCAGGCGCGGCAGGGACCTGCTCCGGCGCTGGTGTCTCGACCTTCGGTTTCTCAGACTCCGGCTTGGCCGGCTCTGCCTTGGCCGCGGCTGCGGCGTTCTCCGCCGGCGCGGGTTCGGCCGGGGCTTGGGCGCGCAGAGCCGGGTTCGGGCCCAGCACAAAAGACAGCATCAGCAAGAGAACCATGCTCGGGTTTGGAATGCAGAAAATTTTCATGGGGAAATTATTTGTTGCTGCGATAGAGCACGCGGTAAGCGGTGGCCCCGAGCCCGATGAACAGGACGTAGAGCGTCACGATGAAGGCCAGACTGCCATAGAGCCAGAGCGGCGGGATGCGGCTGATCATCTGGCCGGCAAACCCGACCGTCCACGCCACCGCATGATAAAGGCTGGTCAGCACCTCGCACCGGCGGCTGATTTCCTGCCAGACCAGACCCGGTTCCGGGCTCTGCATGAGCAGGAAAAACGCCGTGATCGCCGAGCCGGCCAGGGCGGTGATCACGGCCAAAAACAGCGCGCGCACCGCGGCCGGCCAGTAGCTCCACGATTTGTGATACCACGCGATGGCGGCGCGCTGCTCGATGGCGGCCAGCACGCGGCCTTCAAGGGCAGGCGGGGCATGGCGCACCGGCAGGCCGCGCAGTTCGCGATGGATGAATTTCTCGAGTTCTTCCGGAGTCATTTTGTTCATGGCTGCTCCTTAGGTGGTAAAAGCTTCATGGGCGGCCCCGCTGTGGGCAAGGATTCGGGCGAGCGTCTCGCGACCGCGGAGAATATCGGTTTTCACCTTGCTCAATGAAACCCGGAGTTTTTTGGCGATCTCGTCATAAGGCATGTCTTCGAAATGAAAAAGCACGAGCGGCACACGCTGGTGTTCGGGCAGTCTGGCCAGGGCACGCTCGACCCAATCGCGGCGCTCCGCGGAATCGACGCCGCTAAAAAACGTGTCGGGCGCGGCAAACTCGACCTCCCTTTCGCCGCCTTCGTCGTCGCGGCGGACGAGATCGGAGAAAAAACTCCAGCGTTTCTTGTAGCGCTGGATATGGTTGATGGAGAGGTTCGTCGCAACGGTCTTCAGCCAGCCGCCCGCCGTGGGGCTGGAGCGGAGATCATCGTAGCGTTCATAGGCCTTGATGAACACTTCCTGGGCAATGTCCTCCGCCTGCGTCTCATTGCCGATGAGCCGCGCCGCGGTGGAATAAACCATGTTCTGATAATTGCGCATGAAGGTCGTGAAGTCCGGCGGTGAAATTACTTCCTGATGGGTGGTGTGCACAGTGGGTTCATCGTTCACTGCCAAGACCCCCGGGCCCGGCCCCAAGTCGCAATTTTCCGGCAATACTTTCCCCTCGACCGGCTTGATGTGCGCCAGTTCGGCCATCCCCGCCGACTCTTCTTCATCGCCCTGCATCCGTCGCTGAAATGCGGCAAAGGTTTCAGACGATTTGGCCTCGGCAATATGGAACCGTTTTTCACTCAGACCAAGCGCATCAATCTTGTCTTGGGATATCGCCCAATGGCTTTTTTCGCCCGGCAGGCCATGCCCGTGTTTGGCGACCAAGCCACAGGCGAGATTGAGCAAACAGGCCAGGCGCTGATTGCTTTGTCCGACCTCCGGACGGTAATGGTGCCGTACCGCCTCGACAATTTCCTCGGGAAATTTCCACTCCTCCAGCACCAGTGCCGCCACCTCGCAACTGCCTATGCCAAACAACCGTCCTTCCCACGTCAGATAATCGGCATCATGTCCCGGCCGGTAAGCCGGTATCGAACCGTAGTCCGCGGCCAGCCGGTCGCACACAAACAGACCGATCGACCGCAGCAGCCCCGCCGTATAAGCCATCCGCGGATCCATGCCGCATTCTTCGGCCAGTTGCTCGCTGACAAACGCCGTGCGCACCATGTTCTCACGCAGTCGCGAAGAGTTGATATTATAGTGGGTCAGCACCTGATCGGCCATTTGCGTCCCGGCCATGTAGCCGACCACCCGGTACAATTCCTGCAAACCCACCCGGGAAACGGCCGCCTCGACCGAGCCCACGCGCCGCCGGCCTGCATAAGTCACGCTGTTGCTCACCCGGAGCAGATGCGCCGTCAGCGCCGCATCAGACCTTATCAGAAGGCCAATTTCCTCAAGCGAGCCGCCTCCTTCCCTCATCAACTGGCCCAACCGCGCAAAAACCCGCGGGGCCGCCGGCATGGCGCGGGCAATCTCCAGAATTTTATCACGAATGGACACGCGAAGAGGGGCGAAGCAGAACCCTTACTATCGCACCAATCCGCCGCTTCTTAAGCAAGCTATGAGTGTCTTTCGTCCTTGCTGAGACAGCAGGTCACACGGGACCTGAAAAACCACCCGACCCTCGCTTCCAACTCAATGCCCCATCCCGGCCTGATGCTCCTGGATATATTCCTGCTTGAGGCCGAGTTTTTCCGGGGCGTGCAG
>CAZIQP010000084.1:0-16721 GCA_964541315.1 uncultured Opitutaceae bacterium | reverse complement strand
TCGAGCCCGAAATATTTCTTCTCGATGAAATAAGTTTCGGTCTGCTCGTGGTTGGCATGGCTGGTCATGATGAACCAGTGCAAAGGCCGGCCGTAGCGCCGGCCGGCGGCCATGATTTTTTCCGCAAACACCTGAAACAGCGATTTTCCTTTGATCGGCGTAATTTCGAAAGTTCCTTTCGGGCCATCATAGCCGAGACGAGTGCCCTGTCCTCCCGCCACGGTGAACACCCCAACGCGGCCGGCGCGCAAGGCCGCTTCGCCGACCGCGCGCGCCTGCACCCAGCGGGCAGCATCGCCGCCTTTATCGGGCAGTTTTTCGAACGGCGCGGGCAAAAGTCCGTCGAGCGATACATTCGCCGCGGCCTTACTGGCCACGAGAGATTGATAAAGTCGCTTCGTTTCGGCGAGATCGACCTCCTCCGCTTGGGCCAGCAAAGTGGCGCGTTGGGCTGTGTTTAATAACTCCCAAAAAGCAAAGACGTGGCCTTGTCCGGCCAGCTTGAAAGTTTCGATCAGGTCAGGGTTCATTTCGGGTTGCGATTATCTTCGAAGCGAAAAAGAAATTCATCCTCCCGCGCGTAGCCGAGTTTCTGGCGGATGACGTTTTCGACCATGGCGGGATCGTGCTGGAGCTGGTCGAGATACTTGCGCTGTTTTTCCAGACGTTCCTGTGCCGCCGCCAGTCGCAACCTGTTGGCGTTTTCTTGGGCCCGCTGGGCGCTAAGCTCCTGATTCATCTGCAAAAAAAACATCCCGGCCCACAGCGTAATCCCGAGGAAAAGCGCGAGAAATATGCCGGAGGTTAATTTGGGCCAGTTCACCATTTTGCAAGGCTTCAGCTTAATGGCGGAGGTCCGGGCGCAGGCAAGTTTTTTGAGTTCATTTTGACGAGATTTGGCGTGCCTTACCGCCGTCGCCGCAATAATTTCCGGCAATGTATCAGAGCTATTACGGCTTCACGGAGATGCCTTTTCACATCACTCCGGACCCGAAATTTCTCTACCTGAGTGAAACGCACCAGGAGGCGCTCCAGCATTTGAAGTATGGAGTGACCGAAAGGAAGGGGTTCATCGTCCTGGTCGGCGAGGTGGGTTGCGGCAAAACCACGCTGTGCCGGCGCTTCATGAACGAGCTGGATCCACAACACTACGACACCGCGCTTGTCCTTAATCCCCGGGTGAATGAAACCCAGATGCTCCGCGCCATTCTTGCCGAACTCGGCGAAACCCAGATCACCAACCGAAAAGTCGACCTCACCGCGCAGATCAACCAGGTGCTGCTCCAGCGCATCGCCGCCGGCCGGGAAATCGTGCTGATCATCGACGAGGCCCAGAATCTTTCGTTCGAAGTCTTCGAGCAGGTGCGGCTGCTCTCGAACCTTGAAACCGACAAACAAAAGCTGCTCCAGATCGTGCTCATGGGGCAGCCCGAGCTGAAGGATAAACTCGCCGCCGAGGAACTGCGCCAGTTGCGCCAGCGCATTCTGGTGCATTACGAGCTTCAGCCCTTTTCGCGGCAGGAAATGGAGCACTATATCCAGCACCGCCTCACCATGGCCGGTGGCAACGGCCGTCCGTGCTTCACCAAATGGGCCATGCGGCATATTTTCAAACGCAGCGACGGCATACCCCGCATCATCAATAATCTTTGCGACAAGGCGCTTCTCGCCGCTTTCGTCCGCGATTCAGACGAAGTCACCTACTGGGATGCCCGTCGCGCCTCCCAAAATATCGATACCTTAACCGACTAATCCCATGAGCCTGATCAACGACGCCCTCAAAAAAGCCCAGCGGCAACGCACCGAGGGCAACCCCGCTCCGGCCGAAGTCTCCGCCCCAGGCACCACCCCCGAACAACTCCACCGCGTGGCACGACGCGAGAAACCAGCCGGCTTCCGCGCCCAGCTCCTGCTGATCGCCGGGGGCGCCATCGCCACTGTGCTCGTGCTGGGCCTGGGGGCCATGTATTTTTTCCGCTCCAATCAACCTGCCGCCGTACCCGCCAGTCCGGCGCCGGTTGCAACCGCCCCGACTACGGCTGCGGTCCAGACACCTCAGCCCAAGGTTGCCACCCCCGCCGCTGCCCCGGCTACTTTGTCTGTCAGTTCGCCGCAGACAACCAACCCGGTTCCTACCGGCACACCGGCTCCCGCTGCACAATTTCCTGTCGCCACTGCGCCCGCCCCCTCAACCCCAGCCGTGTCAACCCCTGTTCAGTTTGCGCTTCCGGCTGCTCCGGCGGTTGAAACCACACCGGTTACAGCGGCGGCGCCCGGTGCATCGTCACCTGGCAGCGCCGATCGGCCCAAGCCCTCGACCCGCATGATCGGGGTCATCGAGCACTTTCGCGTCGGTGGCATCCGCATGGCCGGCACCGACAGCAAAGTGCTGATGAACGACAAGGTTTACCGCCTCAACGATACCGTGGATTACGAATTGAACATCCGCCTGACCGGCATCGAGCCCAAGGCCCTTACGTTCGAAGACTCCCATGGGGCGATATACGTCCGGACGTTTTAGGCCCAATACGCGTAAAGTTCGGCAAACTTTTGGGTGAAGTTTGGGTCACACCAGTAGTGCGATGTTCAAACAGCCCAAGACTACCTCTTGCCAATCCGCCCATAACCTTGTTTGTCAATCAACCGATTTAGGCTAATTTCAAAATCCTTCTGTCGAATAATCACTGCCCCTCGTATGAAATATCTTTCCCGTGTCACGGGCTTCATCACCCTTGGCGCATTCCTTCTCACGTCATTGCTGGCCCAAACGCCGGGTCCCGGCCCGGTACCCATGCTTACACCCGAGGCTGCCGCGCCCGCCGAGGAACTCATCGGACCGATCAATCTGCCGGGCGACACCGTCGATGCCTTCCTGCAACGCATGGAAGTGTGGACCGGCAAAGCCATTCTTCGCCCCCAAAATCTGCCCGAGGCCAGCATCACCCTGATTCTTAAGGATAAGGTTACCAAACGCGAAGCCATCCAGGCGGTGGAGACCTTGCTCAACATGAACGGCATCGCGCTGACGCCCCTGGGCACACGCTTCCTCAAAGCCACCCCGCTCAATCAGGCCAAGTCCGAAGCCCCGGAATTCATCGAAGGTTCCACTCTCGCCCTGACGCCCAGCGGCCGCACCGTGAGCAAACTTTTTCAACTAAACTTCCTGCGCATCGGCGAATTCATGCCGCAAATCTCGGGCCTCATGAATCCCGCCGCCGGCAGCCCGCCGGTGATATTCGAGAAGGCCAACTCCGCCCTCATCACCGATTCTCTCAGCAATCTCCAGCGGATCGAGACCCTCGTCACCCAGCTCGATCAGCCGATGCTCAGCGGGCTGCAGCCGAAATTTTTTCAAGTGCATAATGTCAAGGCGAGCGATCTGGTAAACAAGCTGCGCGCCCTCTTCACCGGCCCGCTGCAAGCCCAGCTCGGCACCGCCACCACCTTCAATGCCGACGATCGCACCAACCAGATCATTTTGCTGAGCGATCCGCGCCAGCACTCCGTTTTTGAAGATCTGATCAACAAACTCGACATCAAATCCGAGTCCAACAACCGCAACGAAGTCATACCCCTCAAGCACGCCGCCGCCAAAGATGTGCAGAGCGTCCTCAGCAGTCTGGTGACCGGCCAGACGACTGCCGCCAAAGCCAGCGGACAGGAAAACATCAACCGACCCGGCCTGCCTCCAATGCCACAAAACACCGGCGGCCCGATGCCAATGCCCTCGCCGCAAATGTCGCTGGCCAGCCTCGGCGTTTCCACCGAAGGCTCCAATCAATTCAGCAGCGGCATCACCATTATCGCCGATGAACGGACCAACGCCATCGTCGTCTCCGGCAATCTGGATGATATCCGTCTGATCAAAACCCTGGTTGATAAACTCGACATCATTCTCGCGCAGGTCCGGATTGAAGTCATTATCGCCGAGGTGACCCTGAGCGACGGCGCCACCTCCGGCATCGACAGCCTGGGGCTGAGAGTAGAGGGCGGCAAACTCACCGGCATTGTTGGATCCACCTCGGGTCTAAGTGTGGGAGGAACTCCTGCCTCCTCAGTATCGACAGGCAACACCACTTCTTCCCCTGACTACGCCACCTCCCTGTTCGGCAAACTGAATGCCATCCTGAAAGTCTCAACCACTCCCCGCAAAGGCAACACCACGATCCTATCGCGGCCAACGATCACCACCACGCATAACAAGGAAGCCAAGATATTTGTCGGCGAAACCCGGCCGACAATCACCGGCTCCACCACGTCCAACGCGTCGGTAGGCGCCACGACACCATATACTACCTCAAATATCACCCAGCAGGAGGTGGGCATTACTGTCACCGTCAAGCCGCTTATTGGCAACGACGGCTCGGTGCAAATGGATCTCAAGCAGGAAATCAGCGACGTGGGCGACCCCGTGACCATCGACGGCAACGTGCAGAATATTATTTTAAAGCGCACCACCTCTCAATTCATCACGGCGACATCCGGAGAAATCCTTGTTCTCGCCGGCCTGCAGAAGAAATCCAACACCAAGAGCACCAGCCGCCTTGGGCCGATCCCAATCCTCGGCGACCTGCTCGGCACTCGTTCGCGCAGCGAAAGCCGGACCGAGCTCATTTTCTTTATGCGGCCTTTTGTCCTCACCAATACACCGGCTGACAATGAACCCGCCTTTAAGGATTTGGAAAAATTGCCAAGGAAGGACCGGGAAGAGGTGAAGAAAGCCCTCGGTGCGCAACCCGCTTCCTGATTCCCATGCAGGCCGAATCCGCAGTGCTGCCCGCACCGTTGCAGCAACGTCTCAATGACGAATCTTCCCGCGCCCTCGCCGAGGCCCCGCGCGGCCGACGCGTGGGCCTCCTCGCCACCGCCTTGGGCGTGGATGAACCCGCCGCCCTGATCGAACTGGGCCGGTCCACCGGACTCAAGGTCATCACCGAACTCCACGCCGACAGCGAGGCCCAGGCCGTGCTGCCCGCGCGCCTTGTCCGCGATTTTGTCATCGTGCCCATCACCATGCCGGATTCCTCCGGCACCGAGCTGACGCTCGCCTGTGCCTGGCCGCCGGACGAAATCATGACCGATTGGATCGGGACCTTCACCTCGCGTTCCTTGCGCTGGCTGCTCGCCCCGCACGAGCGCATCAGCCAGTTGATCGTTGAAATTTACGGTGTCGGTGCCGGCAGTCTGGACAACGAGGACGAAGATCCGGAGCTGGTCATCAGCGCCAACGCCGCCGATGTGGACGGCGACGAGGATGCCGCCGTGGTTCGTTTCGTCACCGACGTCATTTCCCAAGCCATCGAGGACGACGCCACCGACATTCATTTCGAACCGCAGGAAGGCCAGTTGCGCATCCGCTACCGGGTCGACGGCCTGCTGGTGCCCGTGCCCGTGCCCGACAATTTGCTGCGCTATCAGGACGCGATCATTTCCCGTCTGAAGATCATGGCGCGGATGAATATTTCCGAGAAACGCCTGCCGCAGGACGGTCGCATCAATTTCAAAGCGGCCGGCAACACGCTCGACATCCGTGTTTCCACCATCCCCACGATCTACGCCGAGAGCGTCAGCCTGCGTCTCCTCAATCTCCGTCGCGAGGCTTACACGATGGACCGTCTCGGCTTGAACGAGAAGGAACAGCAGCAGATCAAGCGTGTGCTGGAGTTTCCCCACGGCATCATCCTCGTCACCGGTCCGACCGGCTCCGGCAAATCCACCTCGCTCAACGCGTTTTTGCGCCAGATCAATTCGACCGATCTGCGCATCATCACCGTCGAGGACCCGATCGAGTACGAGGTTCCCGGCGCCAACCAGATCCAGGTGCGTCCGGAAATCGGCCTCAATTTCGCCAGCGCGCTCCGGCATATTCTCCGTCAAGATCCCGATGTCATCATGGTGGGCGAAGTGCGCGACCGTGATACCGCCGACATCGCCATCCGCGCCTCTCTCACCGGTCACTTGGTTTTTTCGACCCTGCACACGAATGACGCTCCCGGTGCCATCACCCGTCTGATCGACATGGGCATCGAGCCCTTCCTCATCACCTCCGCGGTCGAGCTGGTGATCGCCCAGCGCCTCGTGCGCAGCCTCTGCGAGAATTGCTGCCAGCAGGTCCCGGTTAATCGCTCCGAGCTTCGCGACTCTCTCTCGATTCTTGGGCTCGATCAGTCGCTGGCCGACACTGTGCAAACGCTCGCGTCACCCGTCGGCTGTGATCGTTGCCGCAATACCGGCTTCCGCGGGCGCATCGGCCTGTTTGAAATCCTGGAGCCCAGCGAGGAATTGCACGATCTGGTCATCCGTCGTGAATCCACCCGCAGTCTGGCCAAATGCGCCCGTGATCACGGCATGAGTTCCCTGCAACAATCGGGCTGGGAAAAGGTTCTTCTGGGCAAAACGACGATGGACGAGGTGCTGCGTGTCATCACGGTTTCCGACCACTAATCTATCATGCCGTCGTTCCGCTACACCGCCCGCGATACTGCCGGCCAGATGGTTGAGGCCAGCCTCGACAGCCATTCGCGGCGCGATGCCTTGCGCGTCCTCGCTTCACGCGGTTTGCAGCCGGTGCGACTGGAGGAGGCCGGGACGGCGGGAGCGAAACGCCCCGCCGCGGTCAATTCCTCCGCCGCGTCCGCCGCCCCCGTCGTTTTCACACGCGCCGAGCATCTGCCTTTTTTGCAGGCGCTGCATGAGCTGACCACCAGCGGTCTTTCCGCCGGCGAAGCCGTGCGTCTGCTCAGCCTGCGGTTGAAGGATAAAAACCTCAGGGCCCTGAGCGGGGCGATCTGGGAGAGCCTCAGCGAAGGCCGGACACTCTCCCACGCCCTGGAGCAGATTCCGAAAACGTTCGATCGTCAGACCGTTTCGCTCATCCGCGCCGCCGAGGCCACCGGCAATCTCAACGAGGTGCTGCACCGTCTGATCGAGCATTTCACCGAGCAAAAGGAGATGCGGCAAAAGCTCATCACCACTCTGGTCTACCCCTTCTTCGTCTGCTTCCTCGCCTTTGGCGTCATTTTGTTTTTCGTTTTTTTCCTGATGCCCAAGCTGCAGGGCTTGCTGGCCTCCTTGGGCGGCAAGCTCCCCTTCGCCACCCAGATGCTCGTCTCCTCGGCGGATTTTCTGGTGCACTATGGCGTCATCATCCTCCCGATCATTGCGGTGCTTGCAATCGCCCTCTGGCGCTGGCGGCAGACCGAGCCCGGCCGGCGCAGCATCGATGCCTGGATGGTCCAGTTCTCCATCCCGCGCAGTTTTGTGTTGGAGACAACCCTGCTGAATTTCACGCAAGTGCTGGCCGTATTGCTCGAAAACGGCATTCCCACGGCCGAAGCGCTCCGTCTTACCGAGCGCACTGTCACCAATCTCACGGTACAGGCGGGATTGCATGAAGCCACCGACCGCGTCCTCGAAGGCGAAAGTCTCTCGAACTCTCTCACCAAGACCGGCTACTTCCCCGACCTGCTCCTCGACCGTCTGGCCGTGGGCGAAAGCACCGGAAAGCTCGCGCCGTGCTTGCGCGACATCGCCCGCAATTATGCGAAGCAACACACCCGCCGGCTCCAGGCATTATCGAGTGTCATTTCCAGCACCGTGCTGCTCTTCGCCTTTTCTTTTGTCGGTTTCATCGCCTACGCCATCGTCTCCGCCGTTCTGCAAGTCAGCGCGAGCTTCAAGTTTTGACGCCGCTTCGCGGATTTCAGCTCTACAGAATGGGCGTCAACGAGGAACCGACGGCCTTGTAGAGGCGCGTCATGATTTCTTTGTTTGAAAGCGCTCCTTCCGAACCGGGAAACGGGCCGGCTTCGCGGTAGTGTTGATGAAAATCCGGATCGTAGGGCGAGACCTCGGTCGTGCCGGGAATCAGTTCAAAGCTGCTTGTATTCTGGATTGGCCAGAAATCAATCGGACTGAGGGATAGCGCATCTCCGATCAGGCCGTTCACCGTCTCCAGGCCCAGCGGCATGATGCGGCGACCGATCACCCAACTGTTCTCCGCCCGCATGTCGCGCTCGATTTCGCCGCGCAAGGTTTGCGCAAAAGCATCATCCTCGATGAGCAGGCCGACTTCGGTATTCAGATTTTCCGAGCGCGGATCGAGATTGTAGGAGCCGACAAAGGCAATCCGGTCGTCCACCACGAGGGATTTGGCGTGCAGACAAAGGAAAGGCATCCGCTCCTGCCTGCCCTCCGCCATCCGCGCTTTCGCCAGCTTGGCAATGAATGGGTATTGCGGAAAATGTTCCAGCAGCATGCCCGGCATGGGCTTGAATTCATGCACTTCCAGTTTCAGGTTCTGGACGTAATCATTCCGCAACCGGTAATTGGCCGAATAGGCGAGCAGGTTGTCGGTCGACGCAAAGCTGTTCGACGACACCTTGATTTTCAGCCCCGGATTTTTCGCCTGAATTTCCTGAATTAATTTCCGCGCCGGCTGGCTCAGGACCAGATAAGGCGTTTGCATCACGACCGAAGCTTTTGCCTGCTCCAGAGTGTTTTTCAGCTCACGCGCGATGCGGGAGGTGCGGGAAAAAGGGCCGGTCGATTTTCCCGGCACGTCACAGATAAACGTGACCCGGTTCGCCGGTTTCAGGCGGGAAAGAAACCGGGTGCCGATCACCGCCGGATCGTTGGCCTGCTGATTCAGGACCGCAAAATACGGGCCGAAATCATAGTCTGCCCTCGTCTCGTACCGCCGATAGTTTCCCCGGGCGATCACCGCAGCGACATCCGTCAGATCCCGGCTCGGAACTGAATTTCGGTACGACCAGAATTCCTCAAATGAGCGCGCAGCTTGCCCGGCGACGGGGCCCATCGCCAGCACATCGCGATCGCGGAAATTCAACTCGGTGGAGTGGTCGAAGTAGGTATTCTCGATATTGCGGCCGCCGGTGATCATGACGGCATCGTCAAACACCATGAGCTTGTTGTGCATCCGCTGGTTCACGTCGTGAAAAGAATGCAGACCGGCCAGAATGGTGTGGAAAAATGTCGGCTTCAGCCGGGCCATGGCCGGACGATAGTGCTTCACCTCAAGATTGGGATGCACGGTCGCGAGGAAGGCCGCCGTCTCCAGATTCTGCTCGGAGAACAAATGATCGGCAATGATCCTGACCTTCACACCGCGGCGGGCCGCTTCGATCAGTTCAAACATGAGCAACCGTCCGCACTCATCGTTGCTCCAGATGAAGGTCTGCACTTCGATCGAGATTCTGGCCTGCCGGATAAGATGCACCCGCAGCAACAACGCATCATAACCGCCGCTTAAAATCGCCAGTTGGTTGCCCTTCGCGGGATCATTCCCCTCCTCCTGCCTGGAGGTCGCCGCGACCACCTGTCCCAGCGGCGAACCTGCAAACGAGGAGGTTCCTTGCGACATAGTTTCGGCAACCATGAGGACGAAAGTGAGCAGACAAATAATTCTCATTGATCGGGACCGTGACGGTCTCACTGCTGTTTAAACACCTTGATCAGGGCCGAAAAATCCTCGTCGCCCAGTCCGCGTGCCTCGGCGGTCTTGAGCGCTTCGCGCACCGCCTCCAGCACGGGAAAATCGGCACAGGCCGCCGTGCGGGAAGTGAGCCGCATGTCCTTGTGCATGTGTTTCACGGAGAACTGGGGCGAGAAGTCCCCCGCCCGCAGCTTGGGTTCCTTGAGTTTGACCAGGCCGGAATAACTCACGTTTTTGGCCAGCGCGCTGAAAAATATCTCGTCGGCCAGCCCGGCCCGGCGCGCGAGTGTCAGCGCCTCGCTCAGCCCCTGCATCTGGGCGGCGATATTGAGGTTCATCGCCAGCTTCAGCGTGCAAGCCTGCTCGTTGCTCCCGATGATGAAACGGTTGGCCGAGACCAACGCCAGCAACGGTTCCAGCTCAGCGCACAGCGCCCGGTCGCCTCCCAGGTAAAACACGGACTGCTTCTGCTCAGCCGCAGGTTTGCTGCCGGTGAAAGGAGCCGCCAGATAACGAGCACCGCGTGCCGCCACGAGTGCGGCAAACTTGGTGCTGCTCTCGGCGTCGATCGTGCTGGATTGCACGACCACCTTGCCCGGACCGAGCGCCGGCAAGATGCGTTGCAACACGCTCTCCACCGCCGCCGGATCAGCGACGACGATCTGGACGATATCCGCGGCGGCCACGACCGCTTCAGGAGTCGGCAGCCACATCGGAAAACCAGGCTGCGCCGTACGGTTCCATACGCCGGCCAGCACGCCCGCCGCATGATAATGCCGCGCCCAAACTCCGCCGATGATGCCCAGTCCAAGTACGCCGATTTTCATAGATTCAAATCCAATCAATTTGCTTGGAAAAGAAGAGAACCAATTACGCCAATATTTCCAGCATTCGCGCGAACAGTCGGTTCACCTTCGCCTGGTTGTCTTTCACGAGTTCCTTGAACTTCGCGAAGTCGATCTCAGTACCCTCGAGGCCGTTCGCATAATTGTCGATCAGAGCGAGGCTGTTGTAACGCAGACCGGCCTCGGCGCAGAGATCCGCCTCTTGCGCCGCCGTCATGCCGACCACATCGCCCCAATGCCGGATGACCTGGATTTCCGCCTTTGTCTCAAAGCGCGGCCCGCGCATCTGCACATAAACTTTGCCGGGATAGATCGCGAATTCCGGCGCGAGCTTCGAGCTCAGCAGCGGGATGAGATTATTCGCGATCCCCGCCGCCCCGCCCTTCAGCTCAAGATCGAAGAATGTCGCCGGGCCCTGCTGCAAGCCGACGTAATCGCCGCACGAGACGAACGTGCCCGGGGGCAGTTCCTTTTTCAGCGAGCCAACGGAATTAAGGGAAACAACATCCTTGAAGCCCAGATCGGCCAAGGCGCGGATGTTCGCGCGATGGTTGATCGAATGCGGCGGCAGCGGCACGCCATAACCGTGGCGGTTGATGAGGGCGAAATCACCGCGGGTCTTGTAGGTCACTTCGCCATAGGCGGTCATGACCGACTTGGTGTCCCATGCAGCGAACAGTTGGGAGTTCACGATGCTCGTACCGCTGATGAACGCGACCTTCATGGGTCAAGCTAACGATCACGCCGCCGCGCGTACAACCAGAAAGATGCCATCGCTTGCACACCGTTCAGCCCACCCACGACAGACCCTGAATCTTTCGGGCGAGGTTCACGTCTTTCGCCGTCACCTTGCCGCCCGCATCATGGGTGTTCAACCGGACCGCCACCCGGTTGTAGACATTGGTCCATTCAGGATGATGATCCATCGCCTCGGCCTCAAAGCCCACGCGGACCATAAACGACAGCGCCTCCCGAAAACCGCCAAACTTGAATTCCTTGGCCAAGGCATCGCGTTCCAATTTCCACCCCGGCAACGCGCGCAGGGTTTCGGTGATCTCGGCGGTGGTCAGCGGTGGAGTAGCCATGAGAGATGATTGAACGCGGATGGATTTAAACGCAAGGTCGCCTAGCCGGCAGCCAGGGGTTGGATCGCCTTCACCCATTCCACCACGGGCCGGCCGCCTTCAAGATGCTCACGACGTATCCGGTCGAAGCGCGCCGGCGTGACTTGCGCATACCACACTCCCTCGGGATAGACGACCAGCCACGGACCTTCGCTGCACATGCGCAGGCAGGCGGCCTTGGTGCGCATGACGGGCAGGTCGTGCTGACGCACGGCGGTTTTCAGGTGCTCCCAGGTGGCGAGGCCTTCCTCCGTCGCGCAACAATCCGGTCCGACGCAAAGAAACAGGTGGCGGCGTGCGGTGGGCAGGCCGTTTTTGGCGAATGCGTCGGTGTGATCAGAGTTCACTGGATGAGGCAAATCCGTGCCGCTTCTTCAGGTGGAACCCGGTCTCACGCTTTCATTGTCGCCTGGTAATAGGTGTCCACCTGCGCCCAGTGAACGACATTCCAAAAAGCCGCCAGGTAGTCGGCGCGGCGGTTTTGATAATGGAGGTAATAGGCATGCTCCCAAACATCGACGCCGAGCAACGGCGTGGCCCCGGTGGAAAGCGGCGAGTCCTGGTTGGCGGTGGAGGTGATCGACAGTTTGCCGTCCTGGGCGACGAGCCAGGCCCAGCCGCTGCCGAAACGTTTCATGGCGGCGTCAGTGAATTGTTTTTTGAATTCATCGAACGAGCCGAAGCTGGCGGTGATGGCTTCGCCGACGGTGTTGCCCGGTGCGCCGCCGGCATTGGGCGAGAGAATCGTCCAGAAAAAGGAGTGGTTCACATGACCACCGGCATTGTTGCGGATGCCGGTGCGGATGACCTCGGGCACGAGTTCGATATTTTTCACGAGATACTCCGGACTGCGGCTGCGCCAATCGGGATGGCCTTCGAGTAGTTTCTTGGCATTCGTGATGTAGGCCTGATGATGCTTCGTGTGGTGGATTTGCATCGTCTGGGTGTCGATGTACGGCTCGAGCGCATCGTAGCCGTAGGCCAGTTTTGGCAGATCCCAGGGCGACGGCGGAGCGGGAGGTGCAGGCGGCTTGGAATCGGTGGACTCGGCCCGGCCGGTGAGTGCAGCCAGCCCGGTGAGCGCTACGCCCGAACCGATTGTTATCAGCGCCTGGCGACGGGTGATCGATGCAGTGCGTGGAGTATTCATGGCTTGCACTATGTCGGAAGCAGCCGGGTCTGCAAGTTCCGGTAAAAATATTATCCGAGCGCGGAAGCTTGAATCTCGGAATAGAGCCACCTATTCGATAGGAGTGCCGTTATTCAAATATCTCTTTAACTTCAAAGGCGGAGCTTTCCTGAAGCGCGACAAGCGCCGCGCCCCCCGCTATCCCGTCGGCGAGATTTTCCCGGTCAAAGGCATCGTGTCGCTCTGCGCCCAAGATGGAAAAGGCGGCCGTCCGCCCAAGGACAAGGAGGTCTGGCAAAACTGGAGCGGGCGGCTCATCAATCTTTCCAGCAGCGGCGCCAGCATCCAACTGGCGGCTTCCGCACTCGCGAGCCGCGGGCAGCCGTGCAAGTTAAAGCTCGCGCTTGATGGCAAGCAGATCGAGATGGAGGGCCAGATCGCCTATTTCCGCACGTTCAACCAATACTCGCTTTGCGGCCTGTCCTTCACGTTTCCCGATGAAGTCACGCAAAAGACCTACATGCAATTGCTGGAAATGGTCATGATCGGCGCCTCCATCGAACCCGCCGCCAAAGGACTGTTCAACAAGGACTCGACCGGGATCGCCAAGGAAGTCTATCAGGGGAAAAACAAAACCCGCCTGAGTCTCTGGCGCAATGTATCGAGCGGTTCGGTCAGCCATTTCGAATTCCGTATTCACGAGCATTACATCCGGGGCAGCGCCCAGACCTTCAAGCTGGAGGTCGACACGGCGGAAGGGGTCAACGGCCTCGCCCCAACCGCCGCAGTCCCTGCGACGCCGAAACTACCGGCCGGAGAGATCGCGGAAGTATGTCAGATGTTCCGCTGGGTCGTGACCAATCTGCCCAAGGGCGTTCCGGCGCATGTGAAGAAGTTTTTGGAAATGTTCACGCGCTGAGTGCCCGCCGTTCCGCCAAAAGCAGATCTATTTCCCTCACGTCCGCACCGATATCTTTCCGTCGGCCACGATTCCTTGCTGGATCTTGGTGAAGATCACATTCACCTCGTCGTCGGTCAGCGTGCGTTCGGCGGAGCGAAACGAGAGCGAAAAAGCCAGGCTCTTTTTCCCTTCGGGCAACCCCTGCCCCTGATAAACGTCGAACACTTCGACCGATTCTATCGTCAACGGGGCACCAGTCGAGACGCGCGCCACCTTGAGCAATTGCTGACGGACTGCCTCGGCGTGACGAGAGGAATCAACCACGAGGGCAAGATCGCGCAACGCCGCCGGATAAAGACTGAAGTCCTGATAACGCCGGCGGATCGTGCCGGCGGAAAGTTTCTCCGGCAGGAAAGCGAGCACCCCGCACCAGACTTTGCCCTCGATGCCGAGGGACCGAACCATGGCCAGATTCAACAGGCCAAACCGTACGGTCCAGCCGTCCTCCATGAGCCCGGCGGCGGCCGAATGCCCCTCCTGCCAGCCCCAGAACGCGCCTTCGACCGGCACAAGATTCTGTCCGGCAAAATCGATGCCCGCCGCCCGGGCAAGAATCTCCACATGTTTTTTCACCGTATAAAAATCGAGTGCCGGCCGGGCCAGCCAGGCGCGGTCTTTTTCATTGTGGCAGATGATAAAACCCACGGACGCGCATTCCTGCACGGTGCCATCACGCTCCATGAACACCCGGCCGGTCTCGAAGAGCCGCGCGACACTGTTGCCGCGCGACTGATTGAGCCGGAGCGATTCCAAGATGCCCATGATGATGGTCGGCCGCAGATGGGACTGGTCCTCGACGAACGGATTGGCGAGCGCCAGCTCCTGCGCGGAAGCGTCGGAAACCCAGGTCTTGAGCTCCTTCTCCGAGCGCAGGGTGTAGTTGACGACCTCGTGAAAATTCTGGCCGACCAGATAGTCACTGACGGTGCGATTGAAGACTACGAGCGGCGCATCATCCGCGTCGACCAAAGCCGGGCCGACGGCCGGCGAAACCGGGACACGTTCGGTACCGTAGATGCGCAATACTTCCTCGACCAGATCGATCGGGCGGTCGAGATCGCCGCGGTAGCTCGGAATATCAATCGTCCACTCGGGACCGGCCGCCGTTCCACTTTCGCCCACAATGGCGAGATTCAGCGCCTTGAGCGCATCGCGCATCTCGGCATCGGGAATAGCAAAACCAAGCCGGGCGCGGATATAGGCTGGCGTGACCTTGATTTCGCGCGACCACGGACGGTCGCCGCCGATTTTAAACGACGGTCCCACCACCGTGCCGCCGGCGGTTTCCAGAATGAGGTCGATCGCGCGCTGGGCAGCCTCGAGCGTGCCGTGTGGATCGACGCCGCGTTCGAAACGATAAGATGAGTCGGACGCGAGCCCGAGGCGCTTGCCGGTCCAGCGGACCGACTGCGGACGAAAATACGCCGCTTCGAGCACGATGTCGGCCGTCGTTTCATCCACCCCGGCGTCGGCTCCGCCCATGATACCGGCTACCACCAAAGGTTTCGCGGCATCGGCGATCACGAGCATCCGCCCACTGAGTTGACGCTCCTTGTTATCCAGCGTGGTGAGCTTTTCGCCGTCATTCGCCCGACGAATGACCAGCTTGCGTCCCTCGATCTTCTTCGCGTCAAACACATGCAACGGCTGGCCAAGCTCGAGCATCACGTAATTACCCACATCGACGAGATTGTTGATTGGTCGCAGGCCCACGGCTTTCAGCAAGTCCTGCATCCATGAAGGGCTGGGGCCGACTTTCACGCCGGCCACGGCGATTCCAATGTAGAGAGGACAATCTTCCGACGACTCGACCCGAATATCAGCGAGAATATCGGGACGATGGCCATGGGTGTCATGGCGGAATTTGATCGCTGGAAATTTGAGGTCCTTTTTGAACCACGCCGCGAGTTCCCGCGCGATGCCCATGTGGCTGAGCACGTCGGGCCGGTTGGGAGTAATCTCGATATCAAAAACCGTATCGCCACCGGGCAACGCGTCGTTGATCGGGGTGCCAATCGCCAAGGCCGCATCAAGAACGAGCAGGCCGGCGTGATCAGCACCCAGCCCCAGTTCGTCCGCCGCGCAAAGCATGCCGTCGGATTGTTGCCCGCGAATCTTGGACTGCTTGATCTTGAAATCTCCCGGGAGCACCGCACCGGGCAGAGCAACCGGAACCTTCCTGCCCGCATCGCAATTCGGCGCGCCGCAGACAATCGTGCGCACGCCGCCCAAGGCGGCCCCCACATCCACCGTGCAGACAGAAAGCTTGTCCGCATTCGGATGCTTGTCGCGCGTCTTGATCTCGCCAACAACCACATGTTGCAGCGGCGGCAGGGCGGTGCTGACCACACCCTCGACCTCGAAGCCAAGGAAAGTGATGGCGCGCTTCAGTTCGTCGGTGGAGATGCCGGCGAGGTTCAAGTACTGGTTAAGCCAATTGAGAGAGATTTTCACTGTAGGAAATTTTCCGCGGATTTCGCGGATGAGCGCTGATGAAGAGTTGGTTTATCCGCGTTGATTCGCGAGATCCGCGGAGATTGGTTCAGGCAAATTGTTTCAGGAAACGGACGTCATTCTGATAGAAGTACCGGATGTCATCGATGCCGTAGACGAGCATCGCGAGACGTTCGAGGCCCATGCCGAACGCATAACCGGTCCACACTTCAGGATCGTAACCGACACCTTCGAACACCGCCGGGTCAACCATGCCGCAACCGCCGATCTCAATCCAATCCTTCTTTACCTTGGGCAGGTGCTGGGCGGAGAGATCGACCTCGAAACTCGGTTCGGTGTAGCCGAAATAATGCGGACGGAAACGGGTCTTGGTCTCCTTGCCGAGCAGCGAAGCGAAAATGTAGTCGAGCAGGGCCTTCAGGTCACGCACGGTGACGTTCCTGTCGACGTAGAGACACTCAAGCTGGTGAAAATTCGCGCTGTGCGTGGCATCGGAAGTGTCCCGACGGTAAACCCGCCCGGGCGATACAATCCGGATCGGCGGCTGGCCTTTGAGCATGGTGCGGATTTGTACCGAAGAAGTATGCGTACGGAGGAGATACTTTTCCTCCGGGATTTTTTTGGCGACGTTGGCGAAACGGGTTTTCTCCGGGAAATAAAACGTGTCCTGCGCGTCGCGCGCTGGGTGATCCGCCGGCGTGTTGAGCGCGTCGAAGCAATAGTACTCCGTTTCCACCTCGGGGCCGTCGGCGAC
>CAZIQP010000083.1:0-16770 GCA_964541315.1 uncultured Opitutaceae bacterium | reverse complement strand
GGCATCATGTCGAGCTGCAGACCGAGCTGAATATCAAAGCCGGCATGAAGCCTGACGAGGCCCGCTACGCTGCGCTCCGCCAATTCGGAAATGTGGCGTCGCTTCAGGAGCAGGCGAGGGCAGTGCATGGGTGGGTTTGGTTGGAGCAGCTTGGAAAAAATCTGCGTTTCGCGGTGCGTTCCTTGCGAAGAACCCCGGGATTCACCACCACGGCTGTGCTCACTCTCATCCTTGGTATCGGTGCATCGACTGCTATTTTTTCCGTGGTCCATGCTCTGCTGCTTTCACCGCTCCAATATCACGAGGCCGGTCAGCTCGTGCAGGTGCAGTCCCGGCATAAGGAACAAGGCGGTACCGGCCTCGCTCCCGCGACCTTTGGCGATGTTGTCGCAGGCAATGCTTCTTTCGCCGCGCTTGCTGCCCAGTATTACTACTACGTCAATCTCTCCGGAGCCGACACTCCGGCACTCCTGAACAGTGCCGAGGTCTCGGCGGATTATTTCAAACTCTTTGGGGTTGCTCCGCTGAGGGGACGGACTTGGAACGCTGACGATCTCAAGCCCGGAGCGGTCCCTGTCGTCGTGCTCGGCCATGCGCTTTGGCTCAGCCAGTTCAACGCCCGTGATTCGGTCGTCGGCGGGCAGATCATGCTCGACGATGTCGCCCACGCCGTCATTGGCGTCATGCCCGCTTCGTTCAAAGATCCCTCGGAAATTGCACAACTCTGGCGTCCGATGAGCGCCGGCGCCGATAACTTGCTGGATCGCAGTTCGCGTTACTGGACGGTTTTCGGCCGGCTCAAACCGGGCGTTGCCCAGGAGCAGGCCAATGCCGAACTGGCGACCCTCGGGAGACAATTGGAGCAGTCCCATCCCAAGAACTACGCAGGCTGGACGCTCGAGGCCGTCGATCTGCGCAGCCTCGTGGTCGGTGATTACCACACCGGACTGTTGGTCGTGCTTGGTGCCGTGGGCTGCGTCATGCTCATCACCTGCGCGAATGTCACCGGTCTTTCCCTTGTCCGCGCCATGGCGCGTCGCAAGGAGCTGGCCATCCGTACCGCGCTCGGCTCTTCGCGTGAACAACTTGTCTGGCTGCTTCTCACCGAGAACCTGCTGCTCGGTATTCTCGGCGGCGGCGGCGGTATGTTGCTCGCCCGCTGGGGCGTGGATGCGCTGCTTGCCAGTCTTCCTGCCGGTTGGCTGCCGCGGGCCGATGAGATTGCGCTCAATCTGCCCGTGCTCGCCGCCAGTCTCGCGCTTGCTGTCCTTACCGGTGTGGCGTCCGGCCTTGCCCCCGGCTTTACCGCCTCGCGCATCGATGCCAACGATGCCCTGAAGGATTGCACGCGTGGGTCGTCCGGCCCCTCTGCCCGCCGGTTGCGCGCTGCGCTCATCGTCGCCGAGATTGCGCTGGCGCTTATGTTGCTTGCCGGCACCGGCCTTCTCGGGCGCAGTTTTCTCGGCTTGATGCGCAAAAAAACCGGGCTCGATGCCGGACGGGTGCTTTCGCTGACTGTTTCGCTTTCCGCCAAACGCTATGCGGGGCCCGCGCAATGCTGGGATTTCTTTTCGCGGGCACAAACCGAGGTCGCTGCCGTGCCGGGAGTCGAAGCCGCCGGTTTCACTCAGACTTCGCCTTTTCGCTGGGGCATTCCCGTTTCCTTTGCTCCGGTCCGCGCCGGCAATGCCGCTGACCTCACCGGCCTGCCGCAAGCCTTCACCGATTCGGTCAGCGTGGATTATTTCAAGGCTCTTGGCATTCCGCTGCGGGCTGGTCGTACGTTCACTCCCGCCGATGACTACAGGGCTCCGTCGATGGTGATTCTCAGCGAGACCACCGCCCGCCGCTACTTCGGCACGGAAAATCCGCTCGGCCGTTTTATCATGTTGGGCGCCGACCCGCAGGCGCGCTTTGAAATCGTCGGCGTGGTGGGCGATGTCCGCCGTTCCGGTCTCACCGCAGACATCCCGCTGCAGGTTTACCGTCCGCTCGCACAGCGCACGCCCGCTTTCGCCACACTGATGGTCCGGACTTCGCTGCCGCCCGCGACACTCGCAAAATCCGTGCAGGCGGCGCTCTGGCGCGTCGACGCGGATACCCCGGTCTCGGATGTCGCCACGATGGACTCTTTTGTCAGCCGCAGCGTGGCGCAGCCCCGGCTCTACCTCATTCTCTTCAGTCTTTTCGCCGGCTTCGCACTTCTGCTGGCCAGCGTCGGCATCTACGGCCTGATCGCCTACAGCGTGGGGCAGCGCACGCGCGAATTCGTTATTCGCGTCTCGCTGGGCGCCAGACCGGGCGAGGTTCTGGCCCTTGTGCTGCGTGAAGGAGCGATCCTGATTGCGCTTGGCCTGTTCTTGGGACTCGCGGGTTCTTTCGCGGCAGTCCGATTGTTGCAGAACATGGTCTTTGAAACCTCCCTGCATGATCCGCTGGTTTTTCTCACCGTGCCATTCGCGCTGGCTGCTGTCTCCGTCCTCGCCTGCTGGCTGCCGGCGCGGCGTGCGGCGAAGGTCGATCCGATGATTGCGCTGCGAGCGGAGTGACTGGGTGGTAGCGAGCATCGAGTAGCGGGTGGTGAGTAGCCTGAATATTTATAGCTGAAGATTTCCGATCCATTTCACAGAGGGCACGGAGGCTGACACAGAGTGAGAAGGAGTTTCGCTCTGTGAACTCTGTGCTCCTCTTTCTATCTCTGTGTCTCAAAATCTTTTCTTGGTATCAGGGTGAAATATCCCGGGTAAGGGTAGACGATAGATCGAGCACGCTTTCCTATTGACGTTCTGAAGGAGGAGTCTCTTTCTTCTCATTACGAACATCTGAAGGAGCTGAAACTATGGACAAAGAAAAATCTGAATTACTCCAGGGCACGCTCGACATGCTGATCCTGAAAGCACTCCAACTCGAACCGATGCACGGCTTCGGTTTGTCGCAACGCCTCCGGCAAATGTCGGCCGAGGTTTTCCAGGTGGAGATGGGCTCGCTCTATCCCGCACTGGTCCGTTTGGGGAAACAGGGCTGGATCACAGGGGAGTGGGGCGTCTCCGACAGCAACCGCAAGGCGCGCTATTACTCGGTGACGCCTGCCGGGAAAAAACAACTCGAAGAGGAGAAGGCGCAGTGGGCGCTCCTTTCAGGAACGATCAATGCGATGCTGAAGGTAACGTGAGTGGGATTAGCATGAACGAAATTAACCACAGATGACACAGATGAACACGGATCAAGACAATGAAGGCAATGGGTGCTCACGTTTCGCAACGATCGGGTCGCGCTGGATTCGGCTTTTAAATGCGGATTTTTTTGATTCATCCGTGTCCATCCGAGGAATCCGTGGTTTCAACTGCATCCGTTCGATTGAGCTGAGCTGCGAGTAGATCTTATCCGGACAAACATTATCAGCATGAGCTGGCTTTCTACCTCCGCTTTTTATGTGAAGTCGCTTTTCCAGCGACGGAAACTGGATGCGCAGTTGACCGAGGAAATCCAGTCGCACGTGGCAATGGCGACGGAGGCGAATGTCGCGGCGGGAATGTCGCCCGAGGAGGCGCGTTACGCGGCATTGCGGGAGTTCGGAAATGTGGCAAGTGTGCAGGAACAGACGCGCGATGAGCACGGTTGGTTGTGGTTGGAGCAATGGCTTCGCGATTTGCGGTTTTCGGTCCGTTCCCTCTGGCGGGCGAAGGGTTTCAGCCTGACGGTGCTCGCTACGCTCGCGCTCTGCCTCGGGCCGAACACGGCAATTTTGTCTGTGCTTTACGCGCTGGTTTATAAACCGCTGCCTTTTCACGAGCCGGAACGTCTGGTCTCGATCACCAATGTCGCGGACAAGAACGGGGGAGCAAAACGGCCTTCCAGCGTGGCGCAGTATTTGGATTTCAAAGCGCACGCTGATCGGTTTGAAGGATTTGGTTATTATACCGCGACAAACGTTACCATTGGGGAAGAGGACACTCCGGTCCGAGGGCCGTGTTTGCAGATGGGGGGAGAACTTATTTCGACCTTGGGGGTGCAGCCGCTGCTCGGTCGGGGTTTTTTGCCGGATGAACAGGTGCCGGGCCAGGATCACGTGGTGCTGCTGAGCCATGGGGCATGGGTGAAGCGTTACCATGCCGACGAAACCGTGATCGGACGGAAGATCCGGGTGGACTCCGAGTTGTATACGGTCGTGGGAGTGGCGCCAGAAGTCTTCGAACAACTCTTCGTGGATGTGGAGTTGTTCAAACCTTATATGGTCGGGCCGAACGAGGGCGACCCGCTGGCGCGGTATGCGGGCAGCGTGAGGCTCGTCGGCCGGTTGAAACCGGGTATGAGCATCGACGCCGGGCGCGCGCAATTGGCGGTGCTGGAAAAAGCGTTCTACGACAGTGGAGCGACGCTGCAGGCCCGCACCTTTCTGGATGCCGGCGGTTATCGCATCGGTGTAAGCGACGCGCGGGAGGAACTGTCCGAGCCGATCAAGGCCCCGCTGCTGCTGTTGCAGGGCGGTGCAGTGCTGGTGCTGTTGATTGGCTGTGTGAACGTGGCGAGCCTGCTGCTTGCCCGGACGAACGCCAAGCGGCCCGAGTTGGCGATCCGCCAGGCGCTGGGTGCGGGGCGCACGGTGTTGCTCCGTCAAATGCTGGCCGAAAGTTTTTGGCTGGTCAGTCTGGCCGGTGTGATCGGGATCTGCCTCGCTCTCGGAATGCTCCGGTTCATGAATCGCTACGAGAGCATGGTTGTCCGACATGTGCCTCCGGTGGAGATGAATTGGCATGTGCTGGCGATGGTGGGCGCGATTGTCGGGGTGATTGTGCTGACCATGGCAGTCGTACCCTTTGTGCTGCTCTGGCGCTCAGAGTTGAAAATAGGGGAGACGCCGCGGGCGTCGACCGGTCAACGCGGACGCCGTGCGCTCAATGCGCTGGTCGTCGGTCAGGTGGCGCTTGCACTGGTGCTGCTGATCAGCGCCGGGTTGTTGATCCACAGTTTCGCACGGGTGATGGCGGTGAAGCCCGGTTTCGACGCGGAGCGGATCGTGCAGGGGCGGGTCAACCTGCCGTACAGCAAATACAAGGACCCCAAGGACAACGTCGGTCTGCAACAGCGGCTGCTGGCGGCAATGAAGGAAATTCCCGGCGTGGAGGCGGCCAGCCTGACGACGGAATTTGGCGTGGCGGAAAAATATCGGACCGCGCCGTTTCTCCTGCATGGCAACAATGCGGTAGCGGGAGACGCGCAGGCGCTCGTCAATATCAACAGCGTTTCCCCGGATTATTTCGCGACGATGGGCATACGCCTCCGCGATGGACGGGTTTTCCGGGACGACGATGAGTTCAGGAAGAGTCCGGTGGCGATTGTCGACCAGGCGTTCGCCGAACGTTATTTTCCGGGTCGTGACGTGGTGGGGCAGGAACTGGTGCTCGGCACCAACCCACCCAAGGACGGCCAGCCTTGGATCAGGATCATCGGGGTAGTCGCCCGCGCCAATCTTGCCGGCCTCGAAGGCCGCGATGGCTGGCCCTTCCTTTATATTCCATTCAACCAGCAACCGAGCCTTGGGTTCAGCTTCCTGGTGCGTTCATCGCGCTCGGAGACCGACGTGGTGAACGAGATGCGGGCGCGGGTGCGCGCCGTTGATCCCGCGCTGCCGGTTTACGCGACCGGCACCCTTGCCGCCGGGCTTGATGGCATGCTTGGCAATCGCCGCGCGATTATGTTTCTGCTGGGGCTGTTCGCCGTGCTGGCCTTGTTGCTCGCGACGGTGGGACTCTACGGTGTGCTCAATTACGACGTGTCGCAACGCACGCGGGAAATCGGCATCCGGGGCGCGATTGGCGCCACGCGTGCGCAGATCGTGCAGATGATTTTGCGGCAAGGATTGACGAAGGCGGGACTGGGATTGGCGGTTGGCCTGACTGGCGCATTTTTCTTCACCCGCCTATTGCGGAAAATGCTTTTCGAGATCAGCCCGACTGACCCACTGGCGTACGCCGCCGTCACGGCGCTGCTGTTGTTCGTGGCGTTGGCGGCGAGTTGGCTGCCCGCCAGGCGTGCCGCCAAAGTCGACCCGGTCATTGCGCTTCGTGCCGAATAGCGAAGGGGTGTGAACCCGGCAGAAAATTTCCTATGAAACCCAAAACCATGATCCGATCACTTGTCTTCGCGGTCGCTTTGCTGGTGGGGAGCGCCCTCCTGTTGCCTGCGGCTGAGCCAGCCAAAGAAGTTGCTTCACTTTCTGAGAAACTCATCACTGCGGTCGCCAAGTCAGATTTCGATATTTGGGCCGAGGATTGGGGTGAACCGTTTAAGAAGACTCTGAAAAAAGAGCCGTTTACCAAGACCTGCGCCCTGTATGCGGTGCGGTTCCAAGCTGGCTATGAGATTTCCTATTTGGGCAACCTGCAGCAACAAGGCGCGCACGTGACGCTGTGGAAGGTGAGTTTCAAAGATCACAGCGACGACGCACTCGTTACCCTGGTGATGAAGGAAGGAAAAGTTGCAGGTTTCTGGATTAAATAAGGAAAGCCGGTTGAGGGCTGATGGCATGCGGGACGGAGTAGTCGGCATTTATTCCAATATACGCATCGCCACGTCTCCAAGATTGATCCGGGGCGGTTGATCCGTTCAGAGTGGAGCAATGAACGCCCGCACTACGATCAAGCTTCTGGCTGCTGTCTGCCTTGCGCAGGCGGTGATCATCGGTTTTTTGCTGTGGCAGAAATCGGCCGTGCCGCTTGACCCGGCTCAGGTTGAATCAGTTCCCACCGTTTCCAAAAAAGCCGGAGCGGAAGACTCAAAGGCGATCGCGGCTGCAGCCATCGAGATCGCGAAGGCTCAGATTGACCTGACGAAGAAGAATGCGGCGTTGGAAACCGGCTTGGCTGAGGTCACCCAAGAGTTGGATAAACGGAAATCGGAAATCTCCTTCTCCTATGGATCGGTCCGGGAATCCGGCCGGTTTGTGGGGATGACTTTCCGCAAGATGTTCGAGACCGCCGCGGCCAAGGAGGAGGCTGAGGCGCAGGCACGCGCGGCCGACAACCAGCTCAACGTTCTCTCCCTCGGGCCGTTCATCCAGGATGCGGAGGTGATGGAGTCCGATCCGGAAATCTTTGCGCAGTTTCAGACCCCCTTGATCAGCGAGGTTCTCGGATTGCCGGCCGAACGGACGGCGGAGGTGGAAAAACTGCTGGGTGAAATGAAGGCGAAATCCATGAAGCTGGAGGCGGGCTCGCCCGAGTGGGTCGGTCTGAACGACACGGCGCTCAACAAAATCACCGCACTGTTGCCCGAGGATCAGAAATCCGCGCTGAAGCCGCAGATCAGTTTTCTCCAGCAGTACGGTGTGCTGATGATTCCGGCCTATGCCATTTTGCGAACGCCGGCGCCGACGGTGGCAGAGCCGTCCCGGTCGGAACATTGAGCGGGCAACGACCAATGCGGGCTTGTCAGTCTGCCGCCCACGCGTTCTAAACTGGATGAATCACCCCCATGCCTCCGCTGGACACCGAGCAGACCCGTTGGTTTATCGAGGAAGTGCATCCGCATGAACCTGCGCTGCGCGCGTATCTGCGCAGTTCTTTCCCGACGTTGCAGGACATCGACGATCTGGTGCAGGAGGCTTACGCCCGGCTGATCCGCGCGCGTCGTGCCGGCCAGGTCGGCCATCCCCGGGCCTATCTTTTCACCACGGCGCGCAATGCCGCGTATGATCTTTTCCGGCGGAGCAAGATTGTTTCCATCGAGGGCTTAGCTGATTTCGAGGGCCTGTCCGTCTCAGTAGAAGGCCCCGATGCGGCCGAAAAGGCCAACCATGACCAAGAACTCGAAATCCTCCAAAAGGCGATCAACGCCCTGCCGGATCGCTGCCGGCAAGTTTTCACGATGCGCAGAATCCAGGATCTTTCGCACCGGGAGATCGCGCAAGCCCTGGGGATTTCCGAGCACACGGTTAACGCGCAACTGGCCATCGGCATGTTGCGCTGCCGTCAGTATCTTCGCGCCCACGGCCTTTTGAAAGGAACTCCCCATGCCGTCGAACATTCATAACATCGGGGAAGACGACGGCGCCACGACCGTCATCGCGCAACAGGCATCCGAGTGGTTCGCCCTGCTTGACGCCGGACTGACCGTGCGGCAGCAGGAGGAATTTACGCGCTGGTTGCAGGCGGACGAGCGGCACGCCCAGATTTTTGGCGAACTGGAAGAGACATGGAGCCGGTTGGGCAAGCTGCGCGAGATTGGCCCGGTGGCGACGGTCCCGCCTGAGCGGTCGCCGGGTCGCCAGAAAGTGATCTGGCTGTCGGGAGCCCTGGCGGCATCGGCTGCGGCGGTATTGGCCGCCCTTGCCTGGTGGCCGGCGGCGGAACCAACCCCGGCACCGTTTGCCACCGTCGCTTCCACGGATATCGGCATGATGCGGCGGTTGGAACTGCCCGATGGCTCCGTGGTCAGGCTCAACACGGACAGTGCGGTCACGGTGCGATTTACGGCGACCGAGCGACAGGTGAAGCTGGTGCGCGGCGAGGCCCATTTCCAAGTAGCCAAGAATCCCGCCCGCCCGTTTGTGGTCAGCATTGGCCAGGTGGCGGTGCGTGCGGTCGGGACGGCGTTTGACATCCGCATGCGGCCGGAGGCAGTCGAGGTGCTGGTCACTGAAGGCAAGGTGCGGGTGGATGATGCGGCCCGGGGCAAAACCCTGCTGGCGACGGTGTCGGCCAACGAGACACCGCTGCTCAAGGCGGGAGAGCGCGCTTTGATCGCAATGGAAACGGTACCCGGGCCGGCGGCAGTGAAGGCGGTGCCGCCGGAGGAAATCGGCCAGACGCTGGCGTGGGAGGAAGGCCGGCTGGAGTTTGTGGCCACGCCGCTGGCCGAGATTGTGGCGGAATTCAACCGTTACAACCGGCACAAGCTGGTGATCGCCGATGCGCGGCTGGCGGCCCGGCCTTTTGGCGGCACCTTTGCCATGGGTGATTCCGACGAGCTCGTCCGTTTGCTTGAGGCTGATTTCGGGGCCAGGGCGGAGCGAGGGGAAACAGAGACGACATTACGGCTTGCGCCGTAGCCCGTTGGCCACCGCCCGGCACGGTCGGCGCAGGGGCTGATAAATAACCAAAGATTCAGTTAGAGCGTTCCGGTGCTCCGTTCGTCTTGTACATAGCGCAATCTTTGACGGCTTGCGCCGGTTGCCGCCATTTCCGGCAACCTCTACCCCGCCAACCCTCAGACTACATGCACCTCAAACCACGCCATCGAAATATCCTCGCAGCCGTGTTCGCCACGGTTTGTTTTCTCACCGGACAAGCCCAAAACCAGCCCGCGGCTCCTGCTGCTCCCGCGCCGGAAACCGCCCCGGATCAGACGGTGAAACTGCCCGCTTTCACCGTATCGACCGAAAAAGACACCAGCCTCATCGGTTCCGAAGCGCTGAGCACCACGCGCAGCGGTGTGGAACTGAGCGATCTTGCGCAGTCCGTGGTGGTCGTGAACCGGCAGTTTTTCAATTCGGTGAGCCCGACCATCATGGCCAAGATGTTGAGTTATGTGGGCGGGGCCCAGACCGGCACCATCAACTGGTCCGTGGACCGCTATATGATCCGCGGTTTCGTGGGCGAGGGCGACTATGTGGACGGGTTTCGCACATTCACCGACAAAAACACCGACCAGAATCTCATCGACCACGCCGAAATCATCAAGGGCCCGTCCGCCATCTTTATCGCCAATTCGACCAACACGGTCGGCGGTGTGATCAACAAGATTTCCAAAAGTCCCACCAGCTATGACGTGGGTACGCTTACGGTGCAGGTCGGTCAATTCGACGCGAACCGTTCCGATCTCGATATCGGCGGCCCGATCACGGCGGACAAGAAGCTCGCCTATCGGTTTCTGGTCTCGGGACAGGACTCGAAGGGTTGGTACGACCACACATACGAGAAGCGTTTCGCCGTGCTGCCGATGCTGAGCTACACGTTCAACGATACCACGCAAATGTGGCTAAAGTTTGAAACCTTCACGAGCCACTATTCCTCCTATAACGGCATTCCCTTGGATGGCCGCACCAACGCCATTGCCGCCGTCCCCTATGACACCAACTTTGACGGTGAGCCTTTCCCGAACAACTGGCGCCGCGACCACTATTATCGTGTTTGGGGCCAGTTTACCACCCGTCCGGCGGACTGGATCGCGATCCGGTTGGCCGCGTTCGACTCAAAGGACGTCCAACAGCGGGTGGAATCCATCCTCGCCACCGTCAACACCACGCAGGTGATCAACGGGGTCAACGTTTCGGTTCCCGGCTATCAGATTCCCACCAGCTACACACCCGGCACGACGCTCAGCCGCGGGACCACCGCGATCAATGCCGACACCCAGGCGCGGCGCGAGCTGCAGAACGACTATGTGCTGACTTTCCACACCGGTCCCGCCAGTCACACGCTCCTGCTCGGCGCCGCGCTCGTCGATTATCCGGAGGATACCCAGACCTACAGCAACGGTGGCACGAGCACGGCGACCAGCAGCCCGATGGATCCGTTCAACCCGCAATTCCCCGGCACCGTTTCGGTTAATTTCAACCAGCCGCCGGTGACGAACAACCATGTCAGCCAGAATTTCGCCAAGGTCTTCGCGCTCGAGACGGTGAGTTTTCTGAAGGACAGTCTCATCGCCAACTTCGGCGCCACCCGCAGCCGGTACGAAAGCTCCCGCGTGCAGAATAATTTCAACCAGGTCACGGGCCTGGCGACCGCCGACAGCAACATCTTTCAGGATGCGGTCGCCTACAAAAACATTGTGCAATACGGCCTGGTATACAAGCCGGTGCCCAATGTTTCCGTCTTCTACGGGGACTCACGGAATTTCGCGTTCACCGGCTTCGGCATCAGACCCGACGGCACGAACGGGTTGCTGCCTCCAGGCGAGGGCCGGCAGAAGGAATTCGGCATCAAATCCACCTGGCTGGACAAACGCCTGACCTTTAACACCGCGTATTTTGATGTCGTCCAGTTCAACAACATTGTGAACGCCTTTCCGCAGACGAACCCGCCTTCCAACATAGTCGTCGGCGGCGAAACCTCGCGCGGCTTTGACGGCGATCTCACGTTCGCCCTGAATAAAAACATCGACGTGATCGGATCTTTCGCGGCATTCAAGGCTCATATTGATCTCGCCGCCCCGTGGAACCAGATCGTCCAGCCGGGCGACGGCAAGGTGCACTCGACCATTCCCGTCAACAATATTGCCGAGCACACCCTTGGACTCTGGACCCGCTACAAGTTCAGGGAGGCTGAACTGAAGGGTCTCTCCGTGAGCGTCGGCGCCAGTTACCTTGGCAAGCGCGCCATTGACGACAACTCCGGAAGCCAGGTGTTTTTCGGCTATCTGCCGCCGCGGACACTCGTCGATCTGAGCATCGGTTATGAAACCAAGTCTTTCATCTACCAGCTCAACGTCGATAATCTCCTGAACAAAAAATATATCTACGCTTCCCGCAGCAACCTTGTGCAGGTCCCGGGCACGCCTACGGATGTGAGATTGTCCGTCACCTACAAGTTCTTCTGACCGGAACTTTCACCGATTGCAGTGTTTGGTTTGAAACAGCCCGCCGCGCCTCAAGGTGCCGGCGGGCTTCGTCTTTTCCGCGGACGCACCGCTTTGACTGTCCACCCCGCCGCGGGCGACTTGGGCCTTGTCACCGCAAGGGACCTGCTTACCAAGTGATGTTGACTTTCGTGAACCCGAAGCAGCCGGTTTGACCAACCGGCGTGCCAATGGACAAACCTTTGATTAATTTCCGCGCCAGCGTTTTTTGTCTGCAGCAGTTCGGCGCACTGTTCGCCGTGTTTTGCGTTGCCGTGCTGCCTGCGCCTGGCGCTGAAAGTCCCAGGAAAATTTTCAATGTGCCGGCGGGCGAGGCGCTCACAACGTTGAAACTGTTTTCCACGCAGGCGGGCGGACGGCTGCTTTATCCGGCCGATGCGGTTGCGGGAGTGCGCACCCGGGAGGTCCGGGGCGAACTCGCGCCCCGCGCCGCCCTTGGCCTCATGCTGGCGGGTACGGGTCTCGAGGTGGTGCAGGACGAGCGCAACGGCGCGCTTGCGATCCGCCGCGAATCGCCTCCGCTTGCGGCGAAAAAAACCATCCCGGCGCAAGCGCAGGCACCGGCGGACGGAGCGGCGGACGCCTCAGAGGAACCGGTCCGGTTGCCCACGTTCACGATTCGTTCGGAAAAAGACACCGGCTACCTGGGCCGGCAGGCGTTGAGCACGACGCGCACCGGCGCCTCGGTGGCGGATCTCTCGCAGTCCGTCGTCGTGCTCAACCGGTCATTTTTCAACGACATCAATCCCACGATCATGGCCAAGGCGCTTGCTTATATTGGCGGGGCGCAGACCGGCACCATCAACTGGTCCGTGGACCGTTACATGATCCGCGGTTTCGTGGGCGAGGGCGACTACGTGGACGGGTTTCGCACGCAGACAGACCGGAACACCGACCTGAATCTCATCGACCACGTCGAGATCATCAAGGGACCGGCGGCCATTTTCATCGCCAACCAGAGCAACACCGTCGGCGGCGTGATCAACAAAGTCTCCAAAAGCCCCACGACGACGCCGGTGGGCACATTCACCGTGCAGCTCGGCTTGTGGGATGGCAACCGGGCCGATCTCGACGTGGGCGGGCCCGTTGCTCCCGGCAGCAAGCTCCTCTGGCGGTTGCTGCTCGCCGGGCAGGATTCGAAAAGCTACTATGATCTCACATACGAGAAGCGCCATTCGGTCCTGCCGATGCTCGCCTATCGCTTCAGCCCCGACACCGAGGCCTGGATCAAATTTGAGAGCTTCGACAGCCACTACTCCTCCTACAACGGCATTCCGCTCGACGGACGGACCAACCAGATCGCGGCGGTTCCGATCGGGACCAATTTCAACGAAGACGTTCCGCTCAACTGGCGCACCGACTGGTTTACGCGCCTGTGGGGCCAGTTCACCTCACATCCGACGGATTTTCTCGCGGTGCGCCTGGCCGCCTTCGATTCGAGTGATACGCAGCGGCGGGTCGAATCCATCCTGAGCCCGTCGGGCGCGACCACGCCCACGCTCCAGCCCGACGGCTCGTACGCCTTCACCCCTTACCCGCAGTATGTGATCCCGCCGAATTACACCGGCGGTCAGATCATTCCGCGCACCGTCACCTCGATCAACAGCGATTACCAGCCGCGCCGTGAGCTGCAGAACGACTATGTCTTCAGTTTCACCACCGGCCCGGCCGGTCACACGCTGCTCCTCGGCGCCGACATCATCGATTATCCGCAAACCACGCGCACATATTCCAGCAGCGCCAACAGCACGGCGGTCACCAGCGGCATCGATCCGTTCGACCCGGTGCATCCGGGCACCGTCGCGATTGATCTCACCCAGCCGCCGGCCAACACGCTTGATCGCCGCCAGAAGTTTGGAAAAATCTATGCGCTCGAGACGGTGAATTTCCTGAGCAACCGCGTGATCGCGTCGTTTGGCGCGACGCGCAACCGCTATGCGCTGTCCTCGACCTCGGTCTCCTACAACGAGAACACCGGGGTAATGGAGGCGCCTTCGGTCGTGCCCGAAACTTTGCTTTATAAAAACCTGTTCCAATATGGCCTGGTCTTGAAGCCGCTGCCGGGCGTCTCGGTGTTTTATGGTTACAACCAGAATTTTTCCGCCAACGGCATTCAGTTCGGCCAGTTTCTGCCGCCGCAGGACGGCCGGCAGCAGGAGGCCGGCATCAAAAGCGAGTGGCTGGATGGCAGGGTGCGGGCGAGCGTGGCTCATTTCGAGGTCCTGCAGCTCAACAACGCGGTGAACATCTTTCCGCAGACGACCCCGCCGTCGAACGTCCTCGTGCCCGGCACGGTCTCGCGCGGCTGGGACGGCGATTTTGCGGTTTCGCTCGGCCCCCACCTCGACCTGATCGGCTCCTTCGCCTGGATGTCCGCCTGCGTGCCGCTGCCCGCCCCGTGGAATCTGGCCCCGCAGCCCTTCGACGGAAAAATCTACCGCGAGATTCCCGTCAACAATGTTTCGGAACGCAACTTTGCCGTTTGGGCGCGCTACAAATTCACCGGCGCCAGGTTCAAGGGGCTCGCGGTCGGCGCGGGGGTGAGCTGTCTCGCGAAGCGTGCCATCACCGACAATGCCAACATGATTTTTTACGGCTACATTCCCGGCCGCAACCTGGTCGATGCGGTGATCACCTATGAGAAAGGCCGCTGCAAATTCCAGGTGAACGTTGACAACGTTTTTGACCGGAGCTACCTCTACTCCTCCCGCAGCAACCAGGTGATCATCCCCGGCACGCCCACCAATGTGCGCGCGTCCATCACCCTGAAATTATAGCCGGGCAAAGGTTTTCTTTCCCAAAACATCCCTCCCTTCCTTCACCATGTCCGAAACTTTCTACGTCATTCCCGAGGAGCAGCACACCGCGCTCATCGCCTCCGTCTACCGGAAACGCGGCTTCACCGGCCAGGAGGCTGCGGCCGGCGCCCGCCTCAGCACCGAGGCCACGCGTCACGGCATCCGCACGCACAACGGCCTCAAGGCGCTGCACCTCGACCACGTCCTCGGCTCGGCCGTCGGCGGCTGCGTGCCCAAGGCGAAAATCGAAAAAATCCCGACGCGTTTCCGCGGCGCGCAGGTTTGGAATGCCAACAAGAAACACGGCCAGGCCACCGGTTACGCCGCGATCGAGACCGCGATCAAGCTCGCCGACAAATATGGCGTCGGCATGGTTTCCGTCGACAACGCTTTCCATTATCTCTGGGGCGGCGGCTATGTGATGGAGGCCGCCAAGCGCGGCTATGTGGCCTACACCAATTGCACCGCGGCGGTGGCCGAGGTCGTGCCCTTCGGCGGCAAGTTTCCCACGCTTGGCACCAACCCGCACTCGTGGGGCTTTCCCACGACCACCGCCCTCGGCTACCCCATCGTGATCGACTGGGCGACCTCCGTCGTCGCGATGGGCCGCATCCAGCAGCTCGCGCGCGAGGGCAAACCGATTCCGCCCGGCGCCGCCGTCGATGCCAACGCCCAACCCACCACCGACCCGGCCAAGGTGCAATACCTCCTGCCGTTCGGCGCGCACAAAGGCTACGGCCTTTCGCTGGTGAACGAGATTGTCAGTGCGCTGATCGGCGGTTCGCTGCCCACGCTCCGCAACCGCTGGAACCAGCCGACCGACGACAAACGCACCTGCGCCTTTTTCTTCCAGGTCTGGCACCCCGACGCGATGAACGCCGGCGCCTTCGCGAAAGGCCGCAACCAGATGGAGAATGTGAAGGCCGTCATCGCCGACATCCTCGGTCACGGCAACGAGGCCTGCCTGCTGCCCGGCCAGCCCGAGGCGCAGGCCGCGGCGCGCTGTGCGAAAAACGGCGGGCTCCTTTTCTCCGAGGCGGAGGTCCGCGCCTTCGAGGAATATGCCGCCGAAGTGCGCATGCGCCCGTGGAAACTTTCCGACCTCAAGGTCGCGACCTGATCCAACGAGGTTGATTTTGCCAATACGACGTGGCTGACGACAAGTGTCGGCCGCCAAACCCGCAAAACGATTCGTGCCAGGCGGCTTTACCCGTCGGTTTTTTTCGCGAGCAGTTGGCCGATGCGCTCGATCTCTTTTGCCGGCAGCGGGCCGAGTTTGTTCAACAGGAGCAGGTAGTCGGTGAGCAAAAGCTTTTCATTTTCGTCCAGGTGCACGCGATAGCCGGGCATGCCGATGGCCTGGCGGTCGAAAAACCTTTTGGCCAGCGGTCCGGTCATGCCTGACTCGATGGCCCGGCCCCGCCCCTGGTCGATCCAATGGAGAATTTCCGTCCGATCTCCATCCGCGGTGAGTTCGCGGAACTCGCGCCCATAGAAGCCGGGAATCGTCCCTTTGAACGAAGCCGGGTTGGCGACGCCGCCCTGGCCGAACTCACCATGACATTGGTAGCAGCCATGCTGGCGCGACAAACGGTCGCCCAGGACCAGCAGTTGATCGGCCGGCAGTTGGCTGATTGCGGCGGCATCGATGGGAGGAGTTTCCCGTTCCGAATTTCTGTGGCCTTGGGTGAGCCGCAGTCCCTCGGCCAGCACCCAGGCGGCAATCGAGTCGATCTCCCCGGGGGACAAATGATTTTCGAATGCCGGCATCTGGATGAGCAGTTGTTTGTGCTTCTCGGCCCCGCGGGCGGGTACGCCGTGGGTGATCCAGTCGATGACGACGTCCGCGCTATCCACGCCGTCTTCCCACACCGTGGGAATGGGTTTTGCTTTCCAGTCCCCCGGGGAAGTCTGCCGCAGATTGAAACGCTCTTCCGACTCACTGCGACCGTGGCAGGCGAAGCAACCGCTCGCGACCGCCAGTTTTTCCCCGCGCGCCACCGGCGAGAGCTCAGGCTGTTTTTCGAACCAGTAGAAAACCACGGCCCCTGCGCCAATAACCGCGATCAAACCAAGGATCAGGGGCAGGATTTTGCCCGAGGACGGTTTTTCTGGAAAATTGTTTTCTGCCACAGGGTGCTCTGGGGAGAGAGACGGGTTCACGGGGAAATGCAGAGGCGACGGACAACCTGAGACAAGACTTTATGGGAGTCTATGTTTTGTTTCGGCACTGACTCGGTAAGATGACGGGTGTCCAGAAACCCCGCGTTGCTGGGCCGCCGACGGAGGATCAATCCGTCCTGGCTATCGGCAAATAAAAGCGACCCATACCCAGCGCGAGCAGCGCCAGCACGAACCAGCCGCTGATCGCACCGCCGCCGCCGGCTGGTGT
>CAZIQP010000082.1:0-17052 GCA_964541315.1 uncultured Opitutaceae bacterium | reverse complement strand
TGTTGCTGCAAACTTCCTCCGCCGCTCCTGATCCTTATGCCAAGCAACTCACCGTTTGGCAGCGCCAGCCGCACCTGGGCTGGGCGCTGGCGGTTTTTGCGCTCACGGTCATTTTGACCTGCGTCTGCTTTCCGCCAGTCTCGGCCGGCGAATTCGCCTTTGCGTTCGCCGTGCCGGCGGTGCTGTGGGCCTACCGCGCGCCGCCTTTCAAGATATTTGCCCGGGCCGTGCTTGGTGCCCAGGCGGCGGCTTGGACCGTTTTGCTCGGCTGGCTGCATCATGTCACCTGGGTCGGACTTTTTCTTCTGGGGCCGTTCATCGGATTGCTGATCGGGCTGTGGTATCTGGCGGTCTGGTGGATGATGCCGCGTCTCCGTGGCCACCGGGCGATCGTGCGCATTGTCGCGCTGCTTGGTCTCGCGGGTCTTTGGGTGGTGTTGGAGTGGGTGCGGGGGATTATTTTCAGCGGTTTCCCCTGGCTGCCGCTCGCCGCTTCACAATGGCAGCGCCCCTTCATGCTGCAGGTGGCGGCTTATGCCGGAGCCTGGGCGGTTTCCTTTGTGCTCGTGGTTTTTAATCTGGGCGTGGCGGCTTACGCGCACCGGATCTTCTTTGAAGGCGCGACCGGTCTGCGCAAACGCAGTCCGGAATTCACCATCACCCTGCTGGTGCTGATCGGCTTCACCTTTCCATTTCTCGGCGACACTCTGAATCAGCAGCGGCAAAGGCTGATGCGGGTGGCGCTGGTGCAGCCCTATATTCCACAGGGGGAAAAATGGGATGCGACCAAGGCGCAGGCGATTTTGCGCACGGTGGAGAAACTGACGTTCGATGCCAGCGATGCGAGCGCGCCTGACGTCATCTTCTGGCCCGAGGCTTCGGTGCCTTGGGCTCTTAAAAAAGATCCGCAGATGGATGACTGGGTCGGCTCGGTCGCCCGACACGCGCGCAAACCGCTGTTGCTCGGGGCGGTGTCAGTTGACAATCCCAATGCGGCGGCTGAGCTCTGGCGGAACGGCGCGTTCGTGGTTGATCCGAAGGACGGGGTGTCGGCGACCGGGTATGCCAAACGCCACTTGGTGCCGTTTGGCGAATATATCCCGCTGCGCCCGGTGTTCGGCTGGTTGGAGAAAGTTGTCCCCATCGGCGGTGATTTTATTCCGGGAGAATCCGCGTCGCCTCTCCCCGTGAAAGCGGGGAACACCACCGTGCCGGTGGGCGTGCTCATTTGTTACGAGGATCTTTTCCCCTCGCTTGCCCGGGAAAGTGCCCGCGCCGGGGCGGAGGTGCTGGCGGTGCTGACCAACGATGCGTGGTATGGCGAGGGCGGGGCGGCTTACCAGCATGCGGCGCACTCCGTGTTGCGCGCGGTGGAAAACCGCCGGCCGGTCATCCGCTGCGGCAACGGCGGCTGGAGCGGCTGGATCGACGAGTTCGGCAACATTCGCGCCACGCTGCTCGACGAGAACGACAGCATTTATTTTCGCGGCCAAAAAACAGTGACCGTGATGCGTGACGCCCGCTGGCGGGGTCGTGCCAGTGCCTATATGGAGAACGGCGACTGGTTTGTGCCGCTCTGCGCCGTGCTGGCCGTGCTGGCCTACGTCGCCGTGCTGGTGATCCGCCCGCCGCCCAAACCGGCGGATGGCGAGCCGGTGTTTTGAACCAAGTGCTCTCCGGCGCTTCGACTTTGGCCGAGCTGCGGAGATCTGCCTGCCAACGACAATGATCATCGCGGGCAGGCGCTGTTCCCGCGGAAAACCCGCCGGTCGATGCCTACGATTTTGGCGCAAACAGCACGCAGACGGGCATGGGAATGGTCACCGCATGTCCGCTGGGCGTGAGACGGCCGGTTTTCTGATCGATCCGGAATGAGACAAGATTGTTGGTGTCGCGGCTGGCGCAGATCAGCCAGTTGCCGTCGGGCGTCAGATTGAAATTGCGGGGATGTTTGCCGCCACAGGGGATGATCTCGATCAGCGTCAGGGTGCCTTTCGCCCGGTCACGCGCAAAGACGGCGATGCTGTCGTGGCCACGATTCGAAGCGTAGACAAACCGCCCGTCGGAACTCAGGCGGATTTCCGCGCAGGTGTTTTCGCCCTTAAAGTCGGCGGGCAGCGTGGCCACGGATTGCAGCGGCGCAAGCTCACCGGTGGCGGGGTTGCAGGCGTAGCTCGCCACTGTGCCGTTCAGCTCGTTGACCACATAGAAGAATTTTCCGTCGGTGGAAAACTTGGAGTGGCGCGGACCGGCCCCGGGGAGAGAGGCGGTTTCGCCGCCGGGTGTGAGGGTCGCCGTGGCAGCATCAAGCTGGTAGCGGAAAATTTTATCCAGCCCGAGGTCGCACACATAGGCGAAACGGTTGTCGGGTGAAATCGTGATGGAGTGCGGGTGGGGTTTGTCCTGCCGGGCGGTGTTGGGCCCCAGTTTTCCCGTCTGGAAAACTCTGCTGGTATGCGCGCCGATCCGGCCGGTGGCGTCGAGCGGGAAGGCGGTGACATCGCCGCCGTTGTAGCTGGCGAGAATCAGGGTGCGGCCGGTGGCGTCGGCTTTCAGATGGGCGCAGCCCAAACCGCCGGTGGGCTCGGCGTTGAGCGGACTGAGCTTGCCCGTGGCGGGGTCAAAATTAAAGGCCACCGCTCCGCCGCCCGGCTTGCCGTTCACCATGTCGTTTTCACCCACGGCATAAAGGACGCGGCCGTTGGGATTCATCTCGAGAAACGTGGGATTGGAGGTCGCGGCTGCGAGCATGAGGCCCGTGAATTCGCCGGTGGCCGGATCAAAATGCACCGCATAGATGCCTTGGCTGGCACCGTCTTTGTTCGTGTACGTTCCGACAAAAATTAACAAGGCGGCTGTAATGGACATCATCTTTCCAGTTTAAGAGCGAAACGCCGGATCTTGGCAAGGGTGTGTCGCAACTCCGGCGGGAATTTCCTGGCAGGTTGGCGGATCACGCCCCCTCTTCCGGCTCCACGGTGACGCCGATGCGCAGGGTGTGGCCGCCGCCGCCGCTGAAGACGCCGCGGGTCGGACTGACATCGGCATAATCCCGGCCGCGTGCGACCACAATGTGCCCCGTGCCGGCGAAGCAGGTGTTGGTCGGATCGTAGTCCACCCATCCGACCTCGGGGACAAAAAATGAAACCCAGGCGTGCATCGCGTCCGCCCCGAGCAAACGCGGCTGGCCGGGCGGCGGATTCGTCAGCAGGTAGCCGCTCACATACGCGGCGGGCAACCCTTGCTGGCGCAGACAACTGAGCAGGAGATGCGTGAAATCTTGGCAGACGCCGCGCCGGGTTTGCAGCACTTCGTTCAAGGGCGTGCTGACATCCGTCGCCGTCGCATCGAAGCTGAAGGTCTCGCCGAACTTTCGGCCGAGTTGCTCGATCCATTCCAGAAGCGGCAGGTGGTCGGGGTCGAGGCCATCGGCGAGCGCGGCGGCTTCGGTCAGCAACGGAACGCGGGCGGTGGCGTGCAAATATTGTTCCAGCTCGAACTGGCCCCGGTCGCGTATCAGGCCGGCAATGTGGGCACGGGCGGATTTCAAGGGAAGCGTGATGCCTGGCAGGGGCCGGACATCCGCCGTGCGTTTGACGGTGCTGTGGCTGGTGATCGTCATTTCCTGATGCGCTTCACGGATGGAAAAAAAATGACGGATGTTGCCGAAGTAGTCGGTGCGGGCGGTGAGGTCGGGCGCAAAAGGGGATATCTCCAGTTGAAAATCGAGACACTCCTGCGCCGGTTCGTTCCGGGGCTGGAGCTGCAGCATCTGCCACGCGGCCGTCGACGGTCCGCCGTGCTGATAGACCGTATGATGGGTGATCTGGATGGTGGGCATGGACAGGCGGGCGGATTACCGCATGCTGGAATGGGAAAAATATATCTGCGTGAGCCGGCCGTTCATTTCGGCGAAGTCGTTTTGGAGCACGCCAAAGGCGGCCAGGGCTGACGCCGGGTTGGTGGCCAGTTCACCGAGGTTGGCCAGCCGCACATCGCTGAGCAGCCGGAAAGCCAGCGTGCGCAACTCCCCGACCGCGAGGGGCGAAAGTGATTCGGGCAGCGTGGCGAGGTGACTGTTGATCGCCTCCACCTGATAGCGCAGTCCGCGGGGATTTTCCGGCGAGAGAAAAAGCCAGTCGAGCGCGGCGGTGGCATCAAGCGCGCCGTGGAAAACGGTGTGGTAGGTGAAGAGGCTGTCGGCGAGATGCAGCAGGGTTTGCAGACGGAATTCCGTGGGCGCGGAGCCGTCGGCGGGATGCAGCAGATCACGCAGCAGGGCGAGGAGCTGCATGCCGCGTTCGAGCCGCCGGCCGAGATCGAGGAAACGCCAGGTCGGATCGCGCGGCATGGCCTCGGCCGTCACACCCTCGAAGATGGTGAGCTGCTGCCGCAGACCGACGCAGGCCGCCGCATCAAACACGGCGGGTCGGCGCCGGAGCTGGCGGAGCATGGGATGGGATTCGGGCGGGAGCTGCACCTTGATGCGTTCGAGCAGGCCGGCGAACCAATCGAGATTGGCGGCGAGGCTGCAAACGGAAGCGCGATCCGCCGAGACGCGGCGCACCAGGGCCGCGCGCTGTTCCAGAGTGGCGCCATCAGGAGCGGTGATTCCTTGCGCCCGGAGCACCAGCCCCAAGGTGTCCTCAGCCACACCCGGATCGAGCACGGCGATGTCGTCGCGCAGCAGCGGATCGATTTTTTCGAGCTGGCGGACGAGCTGGCTGCAGCGTTCCAGATAGCGGCCCAGCCAGAAAAAATTATCGGCCATGCGGCTGGGCGTGGCGGCGGAGTGGCGCAGCGCCTCCGTGCTGCGGGCCGGGGATAGTTGAACAAGGCCGGGCTCGGTCGGGGTGTCCTGGAGCACCCAGGTGTCCTTGCTGATGCTGCCTTGCTGAAGCGAGACGATCATGTCCTCGCCCTTCGGATTGCAGCGGGTGAGACCGCCGGGAAGAACGATGTATTCGCCGTCATGCCAGGCGAGAAACACGCGGGTGATGAACGGCATTGGGCGCAGGGCGCCTTCATGCCAGCCGGGCGTTGTGCCGTGCAGGACGCGCTCCTGCCCGCACCACGCCCAGGGTTGGGCGCGGATTTCGTCGGCGAGGGCGGCGCAGGCGGCCTTGCCGAGGCGGGCACCGTAGCGCGGCGGCAACGCGGCCCGGCCGCGAAAGGTGGGTTTTATCACGAGATTGGGGAGGTGCTCCAAAATGTATTCGAGCGGACCGCTCTGTCCGCCCCACCACGTCGCGGCGCTGGGCAGTTGGAGCTCTTCGCCGAGAATGCGCCGGCACAGCGGTTGGAGAAACGCGAGCAGGGCCGGCGTTTCCAGGGCGCGGGCTCCGAGTTGGTTGGCGATGGCAACCTGGCCGCCATGGGCCGCCTGGACGAGACCGGGCACACCGAGCAGGGAGCCGGCCTCGAGCTCCAGCGGGTCGCAATAATCCGAATCCACGCGGCGCATGATGACATCCATTCTTTTCAAGCCTCCGACGGTGCGGAGAAACACCTGATGGTCGCGGGTGATGAGATCCTCGCCTTCGACCAGAGTGTAGCCAAGGTAGCGGGCGAGGTAGGCCTGCTCGAAATAGGTTTCGTTGGCCGGGCCGGGTGAGAGCAGGGCGATATCCGACGATTCAAGATGCGGTGAAAGCGCCTCGAGCGACGCACGGTAATCGCGGAAGTATTGATGAAGCCGCTGCACCGGGGCGCGCTGGAATATATCCGGCAGGGCCTGCCGGGCGATGATGCGGTTTTGCAGCGAGTAGCCGAGGCCGGAGGGCGCATCGAGCCGGTCCTCGATCACCCACCACTTGCCGTCGGGTGAGCGCGCCAGGTCAACGGCGTAAGTGTGGAGGAACGGTCCCTCGCGGTTGCCGAGTCCGGCGCAGGCGCGCAGAAAATGCGGATTGGCCATGGCGAGCTGGGCCGGCAGCAATCCTTCGCGCAACAAATTTTGCGGACCATAGAGGTCGCGCAGCAGTTCGTTCAGCAGATGCGCCCGCTGACGGAGTCCGTCCGTAAGCTGCCGCCATTCCCCCGCGCCGATGAGCAACGGAACCGCGTCGAGCGGCCAGGGCTGCGCCCCCGACTGCTGGCCGAGATAGACGTTCATGCTCACGTCCTGTTCGAGGATCGCGCGGTGACAGGCCTCGGTGGCGGTGCGCAGTTTGGCCGCCGGATCGGAGCCGAGCAGTTCAAAGAAGTCCGCCCATGGCGTCCGCAAAAGTCCCGCCGTATTCACACATTCATCGTAACGGTTCGCCTTCCCGGCATAGCCGAGCGGAGCGGAACGGGAGGTGCGCGTGGAATGTGGCATCGGACGTGATGCGAATTTTTCAGCGGGTCCGCCCGGCTGCAAGCGAGGAGTGTCTGGTATGAATCGTTCTCATCCTCTTTTTCCTCAACTTTCTGCCGTGGCATTGTTGCGTTTTGGGTAGGGCGGGACCGCTGGGCCCGCCGCGAACGTCATTCGGCGCGCCCAGCGGTCGCGCCCTACCTCCAATCTCACGCATGTCTCAGATCCAGCGTAAACGGCGAACCCGGTTGTGCGGCCGGGGGCAGGTTCACCGGTTGTCCCGCCGGCGTGTGGCCGAAGGGGCTGAACCGCGCGAGCCGGCGGCTTTCCGCCTCGTAGGAATTCACCGGAAAGGTTTCCGGACTGAGTCCGCCCGGGTGCGCCACATAATAGGTGCAACCGCCGAGCGAGCGCCGGTTCCAAGTGTCCACAAGATCAAAGGTGAGCGGTGCATGCACGCCGATCGTGGGTTGCAGGCAATTCGGCGGCTGCCACGCGCGGTAGCGCACGCCGGCCACAGCTTCGCCATTGGTGCCGGTGGGATGCATGGGGAGGCGGTGTCCGTTCACCGAAAGCGCAAAACGATCGCCGATCAGTCCACGGGCTTTCACCTGCATGCGTTCAAGCGAACTGTCCACGTAGCGCACCGTGCCGCCGGCGCTGCCTTCCTCGCCGAGCACATGCCACGGTTCGAGTGCGGTGCGCAGCTCGATCTCGATATCACGCTGGGCAAAATCGCCGATGTGCGGAAAACGGAATTCAAAATGCGGCGCGAACCAGTCGGCTTGGAACGGATAGCCGGCCGCCTGCAGGTCGCGGACGACGTCGGCGAAATCCGTCTGGCAGAAATGCGGCAGCATCCAGCGGTCGTGGATGTCACTGCCCCAGCGCACGAGGTCCTGCTTGTAGGGTTGCTGCCAGAATTTGCTGACGAGTCCGCGCAACAACAAATGCTGCGCAAGGCTCATCCGGGCATGAGGCGGCATTTCGAATGCGCGCATTTCGACGAGGCCGAGCCGGCCGGTCGGGCTGCCGGGATCATAGAGCTTGTCGATGCTGAATTCCGCGCGATGCGCGTTGCCGCTGGAATCGGTGAGCAGATTGCGGAAGAGCCGGTCCACGAGCCACGGGGGACATTGGCCGCCGCCGGCCGTCTGCTTATCCATTTCGCGGAAGGCGATTTCCAATTCGTACAGGCTGTCGTTGCGCGCCTCGTCGATGCGGGGCGCCTGCGAGGTTGGCCCGATGAAGAGACCGGAGAAAAGAAAACTGAGCGACGGGTGGTTCTGCCAGTAGGTGAGGAGCGAGCGGAGCAGGTCCGGCCGCCGCAACACGGGTGAGTCGGACGGCGTTTCACCACCGATCAGAATGTGGTTTCCGCCGCCGGTGCCGGTGTGACGTCCGTCCTTCATGAATTTTTCCGTGCCGAGGCGCGTCAACCTAGCTTCATCGTAAAGCGTCGTGGTGCGTTCCACCAACTCATCCCACGTCTTGCTCGGGTGCATGTTCACCTCGATGACGCCCGGGTCGGGCGTGACGGCGAGCTTGTTGATGCGCGGATCTTTCGGCGGGGTCTCGCCCTCGATGATGACCGGCAGGCCCATGCTGCTGACGGTGGCTTCGATGCCGGCGATGAGATCGAGATAATCCTCGGTGGTCGAAACCGGCGGCATGAAAACGTGGAGCCGGCCATCGCGCGGTTGCACACACAGGGCGGTGCGGATGACGTTGGGCGCGCTCTGGCCGATGGCGGGGCGGCGGGTGGGATCGTATTCGGGCGGCAGATCCAGTTTTTGTTTCTGCTCACCCCGGCCGTAACCCGCAGGCTGTGGTGACTCGCCCGTGCGCCGGTAGTGCTGGCCGCTCTCCTCGGGTTTTGCGCGGTAGGGATAATCTTTCGGCAGCTCGCCGAATTTCTGCGACGGATCATGCAATGTGCCCCACGGATATTCTTTCTCGGCCACCCACGGGATCGAGTCGATCGGCAGACGCAGCCCCATTGGCGAGTCGCCGGGGATGAGCCAGAGCGTGTCATCATCGCGCAAGAACCACGAGCCGGACATCCAGCCCTGCTGATTGCCATATTGGACGCGCTTGAGCGGGAGAATGTAGCCGGCGGTTTCGCCGAGCTGTTTCTGGAAGAGGCGGGTGATGCGTTCGCGCTCCTGCTTGTCCTTGATGTTGGATTTTTCGGGAGTGACGTTGGAGGGCAGCCGGCGTTCCTTCCATGTGTAATAGAAAATATCCTCGTAACCGGGCATCAGGTGCTGTGGATCGACGCCGAGCGTGCGCGCGAGACGGGTGGCGAGTTGCTTCGCCTCCTTCGCGCCGTGACCGTAATTTTTTGATTCATCGGCGATGAGTCCGTCGTCCTTCCAGATCGGGACGCCGTCCTTGCGCCAGTAGGCGGCAAGGGCGTAGCGCGGCAACGGCTCGCCCGGATACCATTTGCCCTGGCCGTAATGCAGCAGCGAACCGGGCGCGAACTTCCCGCGCAGGCGCCTGATCAGTTCGCCGGAGAGCGTGCGCTTTTTGTGCGATACCGCGGTGAAATTCCACTCGGGACCGTCGGGGTCGTCGATCGAGACAAACGTCGGCTCGCCGCCCATCGTGAGGCGGACATCGTTTTTCACCAGATCGGCGTCGATTGCGTGCCCGAGGTTGGCGATATGCTGCCACTGTTCCTCGGTGTATGGCTTGGTGACGCGCGGGGTTTCGGCCACGCGGGTCACCTTCATCTCAAAACCGAATTCCACCTCCGCTTCGTCCACGCCGCCGGAAATCGGAGCGGCACCGGACGGCTCTGGCGAACAGGCGAGGGGAATGTGGCCTTCGCCGGCGAGCAGACCCGAAGTCGGATCGAGTCCCACCCAGCCGGCACCGGGTAGAAAAACTTCGCACCACGCATGCAGATCCGTGAAATCTTTTTCCGCGCCCGACGGGCCGTCGAGCGACTTCACGTCGGATTTCAGTTGTATCAGATAACCCGAGACAAAACGCGCCGCCAGGCCGGCATGGCGCAGCGTGTTGACGAGCAGCCACGCCGAGTCGCGGCACGAGCCGCTGGCCTTCACGAGCGTTTGCTCCGGTGTCTGCACGCCCGGCTCCAGCCGGATGGTGTAGGCAACCAAAGTTTTGATCCGGCTGTTCAACGCGACCAGATAGTCGATCGTGCGCTGCGGCTTGGTGTCGAGCGACGCGACCAGCTCCGCGAATCTCGGTTTGCGCGGGTGCTTGCGCAGAAAGGGCGAGAGTTCGACGGCCAGTTTCTTTTCGTACGTGAAGGGAAATTTCTCCGCATAGGGCTCGAGAAAGAAATCGAACGGGTTGTAGACCGACATTTCCGCGACCAAATCCACGGTCACGGAGAAGCGCCGGATCTTTTCCGGCACGACGAGGCGGGCGAGGTAGTTGGCGTGCGGATCCTGCTGCCAGTTGAGGAAATTCTCGGCCGGTTCGATCTTGAGTGAATAGCTCAGAATCGGCGTGCGGCAATGTGGCGCCGGGCGCAGCCGAATGACCTGCGGCCCGAGGCCGACGAGGCGGTCGTAATCGTAGGAAGTCTTGTGGTGAAGGGCGGCGTGTATGGCCATGCGGTGAGGAAACCACCGAATAGCAGGAGCCGGGCCGAGTATGCAGCAGATTCATGAAATCCTGCGACGGCTAATGGGTTCATCCTCAATGCCTGCCACCCTTTAGGATTGGGTGAGCCTGGCAATTCCAACCAAAAAACTCCACTTGCCTACACCTGAATTTGGATATTAATGTGTATGGGTGAAGAGAACCAATATTGTTCTGAATGAAGCCTTGGTCCGTGAAGGGTTGAAAAGCACCGGTCTGAAGACGCGCCGGGCGTTGGTTGATCACGCCTTGAAGGAGCTGGTCCGGCGTGAACGCCAGACCGGTTTATTGGCGCTCAAGGGAAAGGTGCAATGGGAAGGAGATCTCAGTGCCATGCGCAAGACCCGCACGGCATGAAGGTGTTGGTTGATACTTCGGTCTGGATCGATTTTTTTCGCGGAACGACGTCCAACAAGGTAGCCAAATTGGAAGAACTCATCGTACAAAAGGAGGACATTTGCTGCTGTGGCTTCATTCTTACGGAGGTTCTCCAAGGGATTCGGGATGAGAAGGCTTTCGCTGACACCAAGCGTCTGTTCGATGGGCTGCTTTACTTGGACGATGACCGCTCAACCTTCGAGCTCGGTGCGGGCATCTATCGCGAGCTACGTCGGAAAGGGGCGACGATTCGCAGCCCGATTGACTGCCTGATTGCCGCTACCGTCGTGCAGCACGGCGTCAACCTGCTGGAAAACGACCGAGATTATCAGTACATTGATCAACACTACCCGCTGAACCGGTTGTGAGCCGTTATGCACTACAGCAAAAATCGAAGCCGCGAAGCGTCGTAAGCCTCACCGCACGACCTTGACGGGTTGGACGCGCTGGCCGTCTTTTACGCGGTCGCCGGGGTAGAGGATTACTTCGTCGCCTTCGTGGAGGCCTTCCAGCACTTGGATTTCGGTGCCGCTGCTGCGGCCGGCTTTGACGGGGACGAGTTGGGCCTGTCCATGATGCACGGTGAACGCGGCCCAGTCGTTGGCGCGGCGGAAGACACCGGAGGACGGCAGTTTCAGGACCTTCTCGCTTTCCCAGACGACGACGTGGGCCTCGACGCGGAAGTTGTCGCCGAGCGTGCGGCGTTGCTCGATGGGCGTGGTGATATCGACAACCACGTTGACGCGCTGCTCCTCGACGCCGAGGGCGGAAATCTTGGTGAAGGCGGCGGGCTCGACCAGGCGCACCTTGCCTTCGAGGGGAATGGCGCCACCCCATTGTTCGAGTTCGACCTTGGCTCCGGGAAGAAGGGCGGCGCCGTCGCGCGAAAGCATTTCGACCACAAGCTCAAGATCGGTGGGATCGCCGATCTCCAGGAGCGGTGTGCCTTGGGTGATGGCACGCGAACTTTCCTGAAACACATGGAGGATGCTGCCACTGGCGGTGGCTTTCACTTCCACGGGATCGGATTGGGCGGCGGTTGCGGTCGGCGCGACCTCGGCGAGCTGGGCTTCCACCTCGCGGAGCGAGCCCTCGGCGGCAGCGACCTCGCGGGCGGCGGCGTTCTCCTTCATCTGGGCGCTTTCGAGATCCTGCGGTGAAAGTGTTTTGGCGGCGTACATCTGTTCAACCCGGCGGAGTTCGCTCTTGGCGAGTTCGTGGGTGGTGCGGCTTTTTTCGAGCAACACCACGGTCGAAGCGCGGCGGGCCTCGGCCAACGCGCGGCTGCGGGCATCGAGTGGCGAGGCGGCCATGGGCTCAATGACAGCGACCACGGTATTACCGGCTTCCACCATCGCGCCGGGCTTGAAAGGAATGCGGCGCAACTGTCCGCTCACCGGAGCCGAGACGACATAGCGCTGGCGGATCCGGGTCTTGCCCTCTTCACTGACGGTGGCGCGCAACGGACCGGTGCTGACGAGCGCGGTCTCCACCGGAGAAGATTGCGGACGCAGACCGAGCGCGACGAGGACGATGACAGCGGCGACGATGACATAAGGCAGCCAGCGGCGTTTGGTTTTCTTGGGAGCGTTCATGAAAAATGCAGGAGATATAAAAATGAATTTTAACCGCTAATCTGCGCTAATTGACGCGAATGAATTTCAAGCGAGATCAACTTGTAGGAGCCTGCTTGCAGGCGACTCGGGACTTGCGATGTCGGCGGGCGTTTTGTGTCGCCTGTAAACAGGCTCCTACAAGTTTGCTGAAAATTAGTGTTCATTAGCGTCAATTAGCGGTTCAAAAAATGTCTTATTCCGGGGCTTTCAGCGCGCCGATGAGGTCGAGCTGCTTCAGTTTGCGCAGCACCACCAGCGAAGACACGATCGAGGCGAGGCCGACGACCAGCACGGCGAAGGTGTAAGTGTACGAGGTAAAAACGAGCGGCACGCGGACCGTCTCGGTATTGATGGAATGAATGATGACGGAGGCAAATCCGGTGCCGAGCAGCAATCCGAGTGGCACCGCAATCAACGCCAGGATGCCAAGCTCGATCACGATCACGGCGCCGACCTCGCGTTGCGTCATGCCGATGACGCGGAGCGTGGCGAGTTCGCGCGAGCGTTCGGCGAGCGAGATGCGGGCGTTGTTGTAGATGACGCCGAAGGCCACAATCACGGCCATCGAGAGGTAGAGCGTGGTGAGCATGCCCATCATCCGCGCTGTCGTCTCGCGAAAGCTCGTGCGCATCGTTTCCTTGATCGCGATCCAACTGATGCGCGGGATGGTCTTGATGGCGTGGAGAAACTCCGCGCGGCGGGTCATGTCGATGGTGATGCTGGCTCCGCTGATGACATCGCCCTCGCCGAGAAAGCGGTTGATGGATGAGCGGTCAAGGTAGGCGGTGATACCGGTGAAGTCTTCCGCCAACGCAGCCAGCCGGAATGGGCGCACGGGACGCCGCCCCTCGAGGGATTCGACGATGATATCATCGCCGACCCGCGCACCGAGGACATCCGCAAGTTTGGCGGAGAGAATGAGGCTGCCGGGTTCGGGGGTGATTTCGCGGCCGCTTTGATCGAGCGCCCGGCTGTGTTGGGCCGCGACTTCCAGACTGCGCAGTCCAATCTGCCGGTTGCGGCCTTGGAAGTGGAGACGCACGGCGACGCTGCGGGCGGGCTCGACTCCAATGACTCCGGGAAGTCGCTCCAGCTCGTGGATGATGCGCACCGAGGAAGGCTCGGCGACTCCGAGATTCAGATCCTGGCGCTGCACGACGTCCCATTGGTTGTCGAGGATGTCGGCGATGCCGGATTTGAGCGTGTTGGGTATGATCAGCAAACCGGTGGCAAGCGCGAGCCCCGCGATCGTGAAGAGAGCCTGCGTGGGTTTGCGCTCGAGATTGCGCACCGCAATGCGGAAGGAGTGGGAGAACAACCGGCCCAGTCCCATGCGTTCGAGTAGCGACGGACGGAAGTTAGCCGGTGGCTCGGGGCGCATCGCTTCGGCCGGCGGGAGCTTTGCGGCCCGGCGCACGGAGCTGAATACGCCGGCGACCACGGCCACGATGCCGATGCCGAGCGCGAGCACGACGGCGGAATGGTCGAGCCGGAAAGCGAGATTGGGAAAGCGAAAGAAAATTTCGTAGAGTTTCACCATCCACCGGCCGAGCAGATTGCCGCCAATCGCGCCGCCCACGCATCCTCCGAGCGCAATGACGCCGGCGAATTTCAGGTAGTGAACAATGATCTGCTGGTTGGTGAAACCGAAAGCCTTGAGGATGGCGATCTGTTCGCGCTGCAAATTCAGCAGGCGCGAAAGCACCGCGTTGGTCATGAACGCGGCCACGCTGAGGAAGATCGCGGGAAATCCGATCGAGAGTATCGTGAGCACGCGGATTTCGTCGGACACGCGGATGTGCGACGGGTGATCCTTGCGGCCATAGGCGCCGATGCCGCCGTAGGGTTTGAGCAACCGGTCGAGCGCGGTGATGACGGACTCGGTTTTTGCACCCGGGGCGAGCGCGAGCGACACATGGTTGAACGCACCGTAGAGATCCCAGGCGGTGGCGACCTCCTTGTAAGGCATCCAGAATATGCCATACGTGCGGTTGTCGGGCAGCGCCGCGCCGGGGCGGGATTCAAAGATATATTCGGGCGAGAGCACAATGCCGGCGATCTGGAACTGCTGGCGCTTGCCGTTGAGCAGCAGCGTGAGCGTGTCGCCGGGTTCGAGTTTGTTGGCGAGCGCGAAGGCTTCGCCCACGAGCAATTCACCGTGCGAACCCGGTGTGAGCCAGCGACCGCGGCGGAGGTAGAGGCGGTTGAGTTCGGGTTCGCCGTAATCGGGCAGCGAACGCACGAGACCGCTCGCCGGTTCGTCAAGGCCGGGCAGGTCGAGCGTCACCTGGCCGGCGATGTCCGGCTGCACGCCGGCCACGCCGGGGAGGGCCGCGATCTGGTCCACGATGTAATTCGGCGCGCGCTTGAGCGAGGAGAAGACTTCGGCGAAGCGATTGCTTTCGTAGTAATCGGCCCGCGTGCCGTCGAGCGAAGCAATGAGGCTGCGCGCCATGATCATCATCATGAGGCCGCACGCCATCACGACCGACACCGCGATCGCCTGGCCCTTGAGGCGGCTCAGGTCGCGGAGAAGCTTGCGGTCGAGGTGGGCGATCATGGGTGGCGAATCGTTCGCGTTCTCTTAATCGTTATCATAATCTCGGTTTTTTGATCGGTAAGGATTTGGAGGAGAGAACGAGAAAGATTACGGGAATGAGAAGGAGGGGATGGCTACCACCTCAGTGTGGCCGGTGCCGCCCGCTCCTTGTTGCGCCGCTCGCTCTGCACTCGCCCGTCCATGAAGTGGATGACGCGGTCGGCCATGTCGGCCATCACGGCGTTGTGGGTGATGATGACGGTGAGCGTGCCGAGCTCGCGGTTGGCGCGCTCGATCGCTTCGAGCACCACGATGCCGGTCTTCACGTCGAGAGCCCCGGTGGGCTCGTCGCACAGGAGCACGGCGGGGCGTTTGGCGATGGCGCGGGCGATGGCTACGCGCTGCTGTTCGCCGCCGGAGAGCTGGGCGGGGAAATGATCCAGCCGCGCGCCGAGTCCGACCATCTCCAGCGCGGCTTCGGGGGCGAGGGGATGCTCGGCGATCTCGGTGATGAGCCCCACGTTTTCACGCGCGGTCAGGCTGGGAATGAGATTGTAGAACTGGAAAATAAAACCCACCGACTCGCGCCGGTAGAGCGTGAGCTGTTCCTCGTTGGCGGTGGTGAGATCGGAACCGCGGTAGAGCAGTTCGCCGGAGGTGGGAATGTCGAGTCCGCCGAGCTGGTTGAGCAGCGTGGTCTTGCCGGAGCCGGAAGGACCGAGGAGGACGATAAGCTCGCCGGAGTTGAGATCGAGGTCGACGCCGTCGAGCGCGCGGACCTGGGCGGTGCCTTCGCCGTAAATCTTGGTCAGCGCGCGGACATGAAAAACCTTGTCGCCACCGTTGGGTCCGGCAGTCGTGCGGGAATCATGGGCGTGGACAGGATTCACAGCGGAAAAGAATTCAAGCCGTCACGCTACCGGTGAAGCCGGTCAGCGCAACCACAAGACTGTGTACCGGCTGGAATTGAGAGCCGGTGATAAAGTGGAGAAGCCGCTTTGCTAAGCGGCCAACTGGTGGTCACCACGAAACACACCAAACACACAAAAAAGAGGGGAGAGGATCTCGTATCTAAAAACGCTGTCCAAAATTTGGCACCACTAATCCACACTAAGTTTACACTAATAAATGTTTTTCATTAATGGCCGATGAGTGTGGCTGAGCGGTCAACCCTTTCGTGTATTTGGTGTGTTTCGTGGGCAAAACTTCGGAAATATCTCATCCGCGTTCATCCGTGTGATCCGCGGAGATTCAGTGGTTCGTTTTTTCTCCCGGCTTGCCGGCCTGCTGGCATAGGTCAGCTTCGCCGCTCGGCTCTCTCCACTATGAAACTCAATCACCCGGCACTCGTCGATCTGTTGCAGAAGGCCTACTCGGCGGAAAGGGCGGCGTCGTTCGCCTACGTGGGCCACGCGCACTCGCTCAAGAACCGGGCGGCGAAGGCGGCGGTCCGGCAGATTGAGCAGGACGAGTGGCATCATCGGGCCTGCGTCCTGGAGCTGATGAAGAAATACGACGTGCCGGTTTCAAAGTATTACGAGGCGCGCTTTTTCATCATCGGGAAAGTGATCTCGGTCAGTTGCCATGTGATCGGCTGGTTCATGCCGTACTTCTTCGCGGGCAAGCTGGAGAGCGGGAACGTCTGCGAATACTTTGTCATGATGCAGTATTTCCAGTCGCTCGGCATTCACGAGCACGACGAGATTTTGTATGAAATGGGCCTGAAGGAAAAGGAGCACGAGGTGTACTTCCTCGAGCAAATCCGCACGAGCCGCTGACTGCCGTTTTTCGAGCGGGTATTTTCGTGGGGCGCGAAGTCGGCGCTGAACGACGTGGATCTGGCGAACAAGTATCCGGTCGCGGCGTCCCATCAATACTGCAAAACGCACAGGGCAAACCCGGAGGGATTGGGATAATATTTTACAGGAGGCAACAGAGGAAACAGAGAATCCTTCGGGATTATTTCCAGTCGCAGGAAACAACCGGCCGGTATGATGGTCTTTGACTCGGAACCGATGTTGGGCTCGGATTAATTAAACGCCGACGATGATACCCCGGGCAAATTCCACTCTTGTGTTTTGCGTTGTGCTGACTGCTTCCACGCTGGGTGCTGCGCCAGCGGCTCCAGGCGATGCACCGGTCGAAACCAAATCAAGCTTTGCCAGTATGTCACCGGCGGCTCGTTTGGGTGTATCATTTAGTCCGCCCGCCAAAGAGGGCGAGAGCACATCGGCTGCTCCGCAACCGGCGCCGGTGGTCTCACCCGGTCCCGTGACTCAGGGAACTGTTATCTTGGAGCCCTACCTCGTCACGACTCCCCGGGTGAAACTGACCGAAAAAGAGATTCTGACGAACAAAGGCCGGTTGGCGCTGGCCGAGAAGGAGCAGATCACTCCGCTTTATCGTCTCACCTTCGGACCGTTGTCGCAGCTCGCCGCCTACTATTTCGACTGGACGAGTATTTTGGGTGGCTGGCATCCCAACTCCCGCGAAGCCATGACCCTTTACCGTCAGGACGAACGTCTGAAAATGCTCGATGAGATGGACTCCTTGATCCGGCTCGAAACGATCAGTGATCCCAAGGTCACGAAGCAGTTTAA
>CAZIQP010000081.1:10506-17179 GCA_964541315.1 uncultured Opitutaceae bacterium | reverse complement strand
TTTCCGATTGCTGGTACCAGCGGTAGAAACTGATGGCGAATGCGCCCATCAACACAACCATGCCCACCAATGCCATCATGGAACCGGCGAGGAGCTGGTCGTCGGCGGGTGACATCCAGGTGATGCGGGGCGCGTACTCGTAAGTGGGGTACAGGATGTCCTGTGAGAAGGTGATATAAACGAAGGCCGGTTTCATTCCGATGGTGACCGCCACGAAATAAAACATCTGGGTCGCATACTTGGCCGGGGGAAACTCGCTGGACGGGCTGCAGACCGGCCACCAGAGAAAGAGAGCCACGCCGTAAAAGGTGAAATGCTCGAGAATGTGAACATTTCGGTTCTGGAGCGCCCAATCATAGAGCATCGGCAGATGCCAGGCCTGGAGACCGACACAAAAAATGATCCCGCAAATCACGGGCCGGGTCAGGAAGCGGAGCAAGCCATGCAGCGGGACGTAGCCGGTGATCGGCCGGACCATCCAGGCGGGCAGTCCGAGCAGAAACAAAATCGCCGAGGGATAAATCATCAGTTGATGCTGCAGCATGTGCGCGCTGAGCAGAAACCGTTCGCCCGCCTGATCGAGCGGAGAGCCCACCGCGAGATAGAAAATCACCAGCGCGCCGTAGAACTTCAGCGCAGGGCGACGGGGATACGGCTCGGTTGGTCCGGCAAGCTTGGCGCGCCAAGGACCGGCGAGCACGGCATAAAGCCATCCGAGGAAGATGAGCCCTCCGATAAGAAAGGGTTCGTTGTGCCAATGGGTCCAGTCAATCATCTGTGCCTACGGATAGGAGAGCCGAAGTGAAATGGCCACAAAAAGCCGCGTCACAAAGGACGCGGCTGAAATCGACCGGGTTCGGACGGTTTAGCCTATGGCGATCCGGGCCATTTCCAGCGCAGCGGCACTCAGTGGCTTGGCGGCGGTAAACAGATGGAGCAAGGCCCACATGGTGAAGCCGCCCAGAATGAGTCCGATGAAAAAGAGGATCGTGCAGAACACCTTGTCCCAGCGCAGGTGCATGAAATAGAAGATGACGAACATGAACTTCACCGTCGAGAGCGTGGCGAGCGCGGTGAAAATGATCCAATGGGCGAGCGGCAGGTAGATCAGCACGATTTCGACGCCGGTAATGACGCCGAGAAGCATCGCGATCTGGACGTAAATATGGAGCTTGCTGGGTTCGGCGTGGCCGGAGGCGGAAGCGTGTTCAACGGGGGCGGACATGTGAGGATAAATGTTAGGGAATGACGCTTAGAGATACTCGATCAGATAAACAGCGGTGAAAATTACGATCCAAACGATATCGACGAAGTGCCAGTAAAGGCCGATCGCTTCCACATCGATGGCGTTGCGCTGGTCGAAATCAGGAGCGCCGCTGGTCTTGGCGAACCAGCCAAGAACCGCACCGGCGGCGGCGATGCCGACCAGCGTCAGGGTGTGGCTGCTGAGAAAGCTGCCGAAGCCTGATCCGTTTTCCAACATATCGAGGAAGCCGGGCACGAGGGAAATAAAGGACAGGCCCATCGCCGTGCAGACGGCGAGGACATGGATCAGAGTGAGACCAAGGTCGCCGGCGGTGCCGTGGCTGTTCGTCGGCTTGAAGGAGCGGACATACATCAGGCCGAGCAGCAGCACGCCGATGGCCACGTGGGTCCCATGAGTACCGGTGAGCGTGTAGAAGGTGGATCCGAAGAGGCTGTTCGACAGCGTCATCTTCTTCACGTGCACGAAGTGCGAGAACTCAAAGACCTGGCCGCCAAGGAAAATGCAGCCGAAGAACATCGTGCCGAGCAGCATGGTGCGCATGCTCTTCACCTGACCGCGCTGGATGGCGTTCACGGCAAGAGCCATGAGCAACGAGGACATCAGGAGGATGAACGTCGAGAAGGAGGTAAGCTCGATGTTGAAGACCTTCGTGGGCTCCGCATTGCCCGGAGGCGGGTTGAGGCGGTAGACCAGATGGGTCGAGATCAACGTGCCGAAGAACATGCAGTCCGAGGCAAGAAAGGCCCACCACAGGAGCTTCTTGTTGGGAATGCCCGTGCTGGTGGACGAGTCGTGATGATGATCGATGGAGCCGGCGGCGGCGTGACTGCTCATAGGGAAAGTGGCTGGAAATAATTAATGAGAGCGGGTGACGGTTTCGTTACCTTCGTCGTCGATGTGGATGTGGTAACCGCCCGGGCCTTCGAGCGACCAGAGATAGCAGCAGGTGAAGAGAATGATGCCGCCGGCGATGGCAAAGGGCAGGTGGGAGGCCGTGAGCGTGCTGCCGTTGAAAACGACGGGGGATTTCAACTGGATAAAATTGTACGTGCCGATGAAGAGGCCGATGCAGGCGAGGAAAGGATACCACGAGGAGTCGGGCATGTGGATGCCGCCGTGGGACGACTCGGCCTTAATGTGCTCGGTCTTCTCTTTGGCGATTTCGTCGGAGTGATTCTTTTCGTACCAATAGGCGTCGCGGGCATGAACGGTCGGGATGGCCTTGAAGTTGTATTCGGGCGGAGGCGAGGGGATCGACCATTCGAGCGTGCGGGCATCCCAAGGATCGTTGCCGCATTTTTCGCCCTTGAAGTAGGTGTAGATCAGCACGGCGAAATAGGTGAAGATGCCGATGCCGAGCAGATAGGCGCCGCAGGTCGCGATGAAGTTTCCTTCATTCCAGCCCATGTTGGCGTCGTACGTCCAGGTGCGGCGGGGCATGCCGTTCAAGCCGAGGAAATGCATCGGGAAGAACGTGACGTTGAAACCGACGAAGATGATCCAGAAGGAAAGCTTGCCCCAGAATTCCGGCACCAGGCGGCCGAAGAATTTCGGGAACCAGTAGTGAATGGCGGCGAGCAGCGCGAAGGTGGCGCCACCGATCAGCACGTAGTGGAAGTGGGCGATGACGAAATAGCTGTCCTGCTGCTGGGCGTCGGCCGGGGCCGCGGAGTGCATGATGCCGGAGAAACCACCGAGCATGAACATCCAGATGAAACCGAGGGCGAACATCATGGGCGTACGGGTGACGATCTGGCCGCCCCAGAGGGTGCCGATCCAGTTGAAGATCTTGACGCCGGTCGGAACGGCGATGGCCATGGTCGCAACAGAGAAAGCCGCCGTGGCGACGTTGCCGAGACCGGTGGTGAACATGTGATGGCTCCACACGCCGAAGCCGATGAAACCGATGGCGGCGCCCGAGAACACAATGATCGGATAGCCGAAGAGCGGCTTGCGCGAGAACGTCGGAAGGATTTCGGAGACGTAACCCATCGGAGGCAGAATCAGGATGTACACCTCGGGATGGCCGAACACCCAGAAGAGATGCTGCCAGAGGATGGGCTGGCCGCCGCCGGAAACTTCGAAGAAGTTGGTGCCGAAATTGCGGTCGAAGAGAACCTCAACCAGCGCGATGGCAATGGCGGGGAGAGCGAGAACCAGCAGGAAACTCGTGACGAGCGCCATCCAGCAGAACACCGGCAGACGCATCATCGTCAGGCCGGGTGCGCGCATGTTGATGATAGTCACGATAAAATTGAGCGACGCGACAATCGATGAGAGGCCGAGCACCTGCAGGCCCATGGCCCAGAGATCAGTCGAGAGCTTGGGCGTGAAAATCTTGGAGGTGAGCGGAGCGTAACCGAACCAACCCACGCCGGGGGCGCCGCCAAAGGCAACGTCCGCCGCATGGTTGACGTAGCTGAGCCAGCCAATGTTCAGCAAGATGGCCCCGACGACCCAGGCCCAGAGCGAAAAGGCGTTCAGACGGGGAAAGGCGACATCGCGCGCGCCAATCTGGATCGGAATCAGCAGATTGAAAAAGGCGGCGTTGAGCGGCATGACGGCGAGGAAGATCATCGTCGTCCCGTGCATCGTGAAGAGCTGATTATAGAACTGCGCACCGATGAAACGGTTGTTCGGTACGATCAGTTGGGTGCGGATCATCAGCGCCTCGAGGCCGCCGATCAGAAAGAAACAAATGGCAAAGCTGCCGTACATCATGCCGATCTTCTTGTGATCGACGGTGGTCAGCCAGCTGATGAGGCCGGTCTTCGCGGTGGGACGGGGGAGCAAGGTGATGTCCTTGGGGCCGGCGGCATGCGCTTTGTCGGTGTAGTGGGATTGTGCCAGTGCTTCTGCCATGAGAGGAAAGAGTAAAGGTGAAGGGATGCGGACGGGTGAGTGCGTGAAGCAGGTTTACTTCAGGCTCTGGAGATAGGCGACAATGTCGGCTATCTCATCATTGTTCAGGGTGAACTTTGCCTGGTGGGTATCCATATCGATATAACCGCCATTGTACATTTTGTTGCCGGGTTTGAAATAGTCCGGGCTGGTGATCCATTGCTGCATGCGCTCGGGAGAATTCTCCAACACGCCGGCGGCTATGGAGGAACGGGCGCCGACGTGGGTCAATTCAGGGCCGGCAACACCGACACCATCATGACCGCGAACGGTGTGGCAACTGATGCAGGTCTTGTCAGAAAAAAGCTTACGACCATGGGCAATCGCCGCGGAGTTTTCGCTGGCCGGGATAATTTGTTTGTTTTGCCAGGCAAGGAAAGGATTGGCGTCGAATTCCGGGGAGCCGGCCAGCGTGCTGTTCGGCCCGGTGTTGCGCATGCTGGCGAATTCCACCCGCAGCGGACCGGCATCGGCAACGCCCGAATTTGCGACAGTCCGGGCTCCTTGCTTCTGGTTGGCGAGCCAGGTGTCGTAAGCCGCCGGTTCCAGCGCGATGACGCGGAAGCGCATGACCGCATGGGAATCACCGCAATATTCGGCGCATTGGCCGTAATAATAGCCGGCCTTGTCGGCCTTGAACCAGACGAAGTTTGGGCGGTTCGGGATCATGTCCACTTTGCCGGCGAGCTTCGGAATCCAGAAACTGTGAATCACGTCGACGGTGCGTAAATAAACCCGCACCGGTTTGCCGGCGGGCACCACCAATTCGTTGGCTGTGGCGAGAGTGGCTCCGTCGGTGCCATCGGGCATTTTCACCGCCTGATTGTTGTACTCGAATTTGAACCACCATTGGTAGCCGGTGGCGGTGACTTCCATGGCGTTGGCTTTTTCCTCCTCGGGGACATCGTGCGTGAACCAAATGCCTTTGAGGGTCGGGACGGCGATGATGACGAGAAGGGCGACAGAGGCAACGATCAGGCCCATTTCGATAAACGGATTGCCGTGGCCCTGTTCCGGCGGGGCGACCTTCTCACCGTTGCCGGGTTTGGCGCGGAACTTGATCTGGGCATAGGCCAGAATTGCCCCGACCACGACAAAGATGAAAGTAGTCACCTTTACCGTAACCATGAACAGATCCCATTGGGATGCGGCCACGGGACCGGCAGTCACATAGGTGGATTGCGGGCCGCTCAGGTTGAAATACTCGGCGAATTTGCAGCCGGAAAGCAGGGCGAGGGAAACACCACCAAGCCCCAGTGTGGCAAGGCGGGTGATTTTTCGGTAATCGAAGCGTGTGCGGATCATCGGGTGTTACGTAGGAGTCAACAGCATGTGGCAGTTGGCAGGAGAATGCGTGAGAGTTTGGAATATATCGGGCATTTCAACCGCAAAAAAAGGGAACTTTTCGTTGGTATCATCATATTACACGGGCTGATCCGGTGTATTGCACATGAAAAGCTTCCGCGTGAACTAAATTATGTTGCGGCATTGATTGTCGTGGGCACATCTGCGTAGTTTTCCAAACTATGAAGACCAAAATTTCCCTCTTTCTCATTGTTGGTGTACTGTTGCTGGCGGGTTGCGGCAAAAGCGACAATTCTTCCGGCAGTGCTCCGGCCGCTGCTGCAGCTCCAGTTGCTTCTGCCGTTGTTGCGGTGGAACTCACCGCCAATGACAGCATGAAGTTTAATCTGACCCGGATTGAAGCCAATGTGGGTCAGGAAGTTAAGGTCACATTTACCAACGCCGGCACCTTGCCGAAGACGGTCATGGGGCACAATTTCGTGGTGCTGCAAAAGGGTGTGGATCCGAAGGCATTTTCCGATGCGGCCGTGACCGCAATGGCCACTGATTACATTCCTGCCTCATTGGCCGAGAAAATAATTGCCCACACGAAATTGCTGGGAGCGAAGCAAAGCGATGAGATTTCCTTCGAACTGACTGAAGCCGGCGAGTATCCCTTCCTGTGCACCTTTCCCGGGCATTTTGCCACCGGGATGAAGGGTGTGATTGTGGTCAAGTGAGATCAAAATCGGCGACGGGCGGTAACCCCGGTCGTTCTTCTGTGGCTTTCAGCCGGGCTGTGCGCCCGGCTTTTTCATGCGGGCACAGCTTCTGCATTTTGCGAGAGGGTCGAAAACCGGAAGCGATCCTACAGCAGCGGGGCAATCAGGCGGCTGAGTTCCTCGGCCACGGCGGTGGTGATCCGGCGATGTGCCGGCTGGGCGGGCATCGGTTTGGACTGGGCGAAAACTTCCTGTGCCCATTGCGCAAGTGCGGCGGCCTCAGTCGGGGAATACGTCACCATACCGACTTCGAAATTCACAAACAGGCTCCGCATGTCCATGTTGGCCGAGCCCATCAGTCCGGTCTGTTCGTCCACGAGCAGCATTTTGGCGTGGTTCATGCCGGCATGATAGAAAAGAATTTTTGCGCCGGCCGCTTGGAGTTCGCGCAGATGGTGACGGCGGGTCAGTTCGGCTTCGTGCCGAACCTCGCGGCGGC
>CAZIQP010000081.1:0-10496 GCA_964541315.1 uncultured Opitutaceae bacterium | reverse complement strand
CGGCGGGCCAGATCGGTGATCGGAGGATTGGAACGGGCGGGGACCACAATGCGGACATCGATGCCCGCGCGCGCCTGAACGGCAAGAGAGCGGTACAGAACCTCGTCGGGAATGAAGTAAGGCGTGACAATCCAGATGCTGCGCTGGGCCTGTTGTACGAGGGAAAGAATGCCTTCGTACAGCGGATCGCCTTCCACATCGGGACCGCTGGCCACGATCTGGACTTCGCTGTCGCCGACCGATGCGGGTGTGGTGGCGGGCAGTTCGGCGTGGAGCTGGTCGATTGATTGCCTGCTGGCAAAGGCCCAGTCGGCGATAAAAACTTCGTTGAGGAGAGCGGCGGACGGGCCCTCGACAATGGCGCCGAAATCGCGCCAGCGGCGTTTGAGCGGGGCGGCGCCCATGTATTCGAGCGCGAGATTGCGGCCACCTAGTGCCGCCACCTGATTGTCAAAGATGGCGATTTTCCGGTGATTGCGGAGATTGGCCGAGCCGCGGGTTTGCAACGGGAGCACGGGCATGAAGGTCACCACTTCACCGCCGGCCTGGCGGAGCGGATCGCAAAAACTGCCGCTGCTGGTGAAACACCCGAGAGCATCGAGCAGCAGGCGCACCTTGACGCCTTCCCGGGCGCGCTGCGCGAGGAGTTTGATGATGCGCCGGCCCGTGACGTCACGGGCGAGAATGAAAGTCATCAGGTGAATCGTATGCTTGGCGTGGCAGATGCCATACTCGAGCCGCTCGAATGCCTCTTCGCCGGTGCTGATGAATTGAATGCGATTGCCGGTCAGGGGCGGGCTGGCGCCGTTAAGCATCAACACCCGGGAAGTGGCGCTTTCGGCCGCCGCCGAGGGAACGGTGCCGGGAACAATCGGGCAAAGGCGGGCCTTGCGGGCGGCCAATTGGCGGATTTTGCGGCCGCCGAGCAGCAAATAAAGCGGCACGCCCACGTAGGGGATGAACGCGATGGCGAGGAGCCAGGCAAAGGTGTTGCTGGGCTGGCGGCGTTCGCTGATGAGACGGGCGATCGCCAGAAAAGCCAGCAGGAAGCCCACGACCGTGAGCAGGTGCGGCACCACGCCATTGAGAAACGGATGTTCTGTGAGCGCCTGATAGGCGTTTTGTAACCACTCTTGCACGGCGCCGAGTTTTGCGGGATCGCGACGCATTGCAAGATATGCATACCCTTGTGCAAGTTCGGCGAAGCCGGGCCGGCATACTGCATCTATAGTAGGCCAATGATCAAGTCCCTCGCACCCGTTCAGACAACCCTTGATGCCAATGAGGCGGTCGCCTCGGTCGCCTATCGGGTGAGCGAATTTTTTGCCATCTATCCCATCACGCCCTCATCGCCCATGGGCGAATGGGTTGATGAATGGTCCGCCAAACGGAAAACCAATCTCTGGGGGCATGTGCCGGAGGTGGTCGAAATGCAGTCGGAGGGCGGGGCGGCGGGCGCCTTGCACGGGGCCTTGCAGGCGGGCGCGCAGGCCTGCTCGTTCACCGCCTCGCAAGGATTGCTGCTGATGATTCCGAATCTCTACAAGATCGCGGGGGAACTGCATCCCTTCGTGCTGCATGTGACCGCGCGGACCCTGGCGACGCATGCGCTTTCGATTTTTGGCGATCACTCCGATGTGATGGCCTGCCGGCAAACGGGCGCCGCGCTGCTCTGCTCGAACTCGGTGCAGGAAGCGCAGGATTTCGCGGCCATCGCCCATGCGGCGACGTTGAAGACCCGCGTGCCTTTCCTGCATTTCTTCGACGGCTTTCGCACTTCGCACGAGGTGCAGAAAATCACCCGTCTGGAGGATGACGATCTGGCGGCCATGATTGACGAAGCCAAGGTGGCGGCGCACCGGCGCAACGGACTTTCCCCGGACCATCCGTCCATTCGTGGCACAGCCCAGAATCCTGATGTGTTTTTCCAGGCGCGCGAAGCCAGCAATCGTTTCCACGACATGGTGCCGGAAGTGGTGCAGGCGTTGTTCGATGATTTCGGCGACCGCACCGGACGAAAGTATCACCTCTATGACTACGCCGGCCATCCCCAGGCGGATCGCGTGGTCATCATCATGGGCTCGGGAGCCGAGACCGTGGAGGAAACCTCCGCCTGGTTGAATGCCCGGGGCGAACGCACGGGTGTGCTCACGGTTCGCCTCTATCGGCCGTTCGAAGCGAAGGCCCTGCTCGCTGCGCTGCCCTTGTCCGTGAAGAAAATCGCCGTGCTCGATCGCACCAAGGAACCCGGCGCACTGGCCGAGCCGTTGTTTCTCGATGTGGCGACGGCTCTGTTTGAGAGCGAACGCAACGGCCAGATCAAACTCATCGGCGGCCGCTACGGATTGGGCTCAAAGGAATTCACTCCGGCGATGGCCAGGGCGGTTTATGCCGAACTGGAAAAAGCTGCGCCGAAGCGGCGTTTCACCGTCGGGATCAACGATGATCTCACCCACCTCTCGCTCGCGACGGAAGAGGGGTTCGATATCGAGAGCCCGGATACGCGCCGGGCGGTTTTCTACGGACTGGGCGCGGACGGCACGGTGGGCGCGAACAAAAATTCGATCAAAATCATCGGCGAAGGCACCGATCTGTTCGCCCAGGGATATTTTGTCTACGACTCGAAGAAGAGCGGGGCGATGACGGTGTCGCATCTGCGTTTCGGTCCGCAACCGATCCGGGCGCCGTACCTGATTTCGAAGGCGGGTTTCGTGGCGGTGCACCACTTCCCGTTCATCGAACGGCTCGACGTGCTCGCGCAGGCGGCGCCGGGCGCGACCCTGCTGCTCAATGTGGCCACACCGCCGGACAAAGTCTGGGAGCGTTTGCCAGCGGAGATCCAGGAGCGGATCATCGCGCTCAAGCTTCAGGTCTATGTCATCGATGCCGTGTCGGTGGCGCGGGCTACGGGTATGGGCGGACAGATCAACACCATCATGCAGACGTGTTTCTTCGCCCTCGCAAAGGTGCTGCCGCGCGAAGAGGCGATTGTGGCCATCAAGGATGCCATCAAGAAAACGTATCTGAAGAAAGGCGAGGCCGTGGTGGCGAAGAATTGGGCGGCGGTGGACGCCGCTTTGGCCGGAATGCATGCGATGGTGGTGCCGGCGACTGTCACGGCCACCTTGCGCCGGCCACCCTATGTTCCCGTGAATGCGCCGGAATTTGTCCAGCGCGTGACGGCAAAGATGCTGGCGGGGCAGGGCGACGAATTGCCGGTGAGCGCCTTCATCCCCGACGGCACGTGGCCGGTGGCGACGACGCGCTGGGAGAAGCGCAACATCGCGCAGGAAATTCCCGTGTGGGACGCCAGCCTTTGCATTCAGTGCAACAAGTGCGTTATGGTGTGCCCGCATGCGGCCATCCGGGTTTCGGCCTATCCGCTCGATGCACTTCGCGATGTACCGGCAACCTTCAGGCACACCAAGCTGCGCAGCGCCGAGGTGCCGAATCACGCCTATACGATCCAAGTGGCGGCGGAAGATTGCACCGGTTGCACGCTGTGCCAAAAAGTGTGCCCGGCGCGCGACAAGAGCGAGCTGAAGCGCAAGGCGCTCATGATGGCTCCGGCACAGCCGTTGGTCGAAGCCGAGGCGCTCAACTACGATTATTTCCTGAAGCTCCCTCCGCCGCCGGTCGCGTTGCTGCAGGATACGGTGAAGGGCACGCAGTTCCGCCAGCCGTTGATTGAATTCTCCGGGGCCTGTGCCGGTTGCGGCGAGACACCCTATCTGAAATTGCTCACGCAGCTCTACGGCGACCGGTTGATCATGGCCAACGCCACCGGCTGCTCCTCCATCTACGGGGGAAATCTGCCGACCACGCCGTATTGCACCGATCACAATGGCCGCGGACCGGCCTGGTCGAATTCCCTGTTCGAGGACAATGCCGAATACGGCCTGGGCCTGCGTGCCGGGGTGGATCAGCTCGAAGAACAGGCCGCACGTTTGCTGGACGAACTCGCTCCGCAATTACCGGCCGAACTTGTCGCTGTCATCCGCACCACCAACCAGGGCAACGACGCCGGAATAGCGATCGTGCGGAAAGGCGTGGAGGAGCTGAAAAAACTTCTGCCCGCCATCGGCGACGGACGCGCGACGGTCCTGCGGCAGCTCGCGGATTATCTGGTGCGCAAAACTGTCTGGATCATCGGCGGCGACGGCTGGGCTTACGACATCGGTTTTGGCGGCCTCGACCATGTGCTCGCGAGCGGACGCAAGGTGAACATCCTTGTGCTCGACACGGAGGTGTATTCCAACACCGGCGGGCAAAAATCCAAGGCTACCCCGCTGGGTGCCGTGGCCAAGTTCAGTGCGGCCGGCAAGGACACGGACAAAAAGGATCTCGCGCTGATGGCGATGCACTATGCCGGAGTCTATGTGGCCCGCGTGGCATTTGGCGGAAAAGACAGCCAGACGGTGCAGGCGTTCGTCGAGGCGGAAGCGCATCCGGGGCCGTCGCTGATCATAGCGTACTCGCATTGCATCGCGCACGGTTATGCGCTCTCCCAAGGGCTCGAGCAGCAGAAGCTCGCGGTCGATACCGGCTACTGGCCGCTGCTCCGGCATAATCCGGCTCGCCTGGGCCAGGGACTGGCGGCGACGGTGATGGATTCTCCGCCACCGCAACAGCCGCTCAGCACCTATACGCGCAATGAGCTGCGATTCCAAATGCTGCACAAATCCGATCCGGATCGCGCCGCGCAGTTGGCCCAACGGGCGCAGCAGGCCGTGGATGACCGGCAGGTCACCTATCGTTATCTGGCCGGTCAGATCGGGACGGTTCCGACACCGGACGCGCCTCCAATCAAAAAGGAGAAAACACCATGAACCTCACGACGAATTATCTCGGTTTGAAACTGAAAAACCCCCTGATGCCGGGCGCATCGCCCCTCTCCGACCATATCGACAACATCAGGCGTTTCGAAGACGCGGGAGCCGCAGCCATCGTTTTGCATTCGTTGTTTGCCGAGCAGATCGAACGCCGGGAGCAGATGATGGCGCGGCATATCGCGCGGTGGAACGACAGCTTTGCCGAGGCCACCACGCTTTTTCCCGAACAGGATGAGTACAGCACGGTACCTTCGGAATACCTCGAGCATATCGCGAAAATAAAGGCGGCGACCCGGTTGCCCGTGATCGCGTCCTTGAACGGCACCCACATCGGCTCATGGGCGTATTATGCGCAATATATCGAGCAAGCCGGAGCCGATGCGTTGGAGTTAAATACCTATTTCATGGCCACGTTGTGTGATATCCCGGGCAGCGAGATCGAGGAGCGGGTGCTGGAAATCGCCCGCGCCGTGCGTCAGTCCGTGAAAATTCCGGTCGCGGTCAAATTATCGCCGTTTTATTCCTCGGTGGCGCATCTGGCCGGCTGCCTGGAAAAGGCAAAGATCGACGGACTGGTGTTGTTCAACCGTTTTTTCCAACCGGAAATCGATGTGGAAACCCTGGAAGTCAGTCCGCGGTTGGATCTGTCCAATCAGGAGGATCTGCGGGTGCGGCTGCGCTGGCTGGGTATGTTGCGCGATCAGGTGAAACTGAGCCTGGGTTGCAGCGGCGGCGTGCATGCGCCCGAGGATGTGGTGCGTGCTTTGCTGGCCGGCGCGGATGCCGTGCAGGTTGTGTCGGTCTTGCTGAAAAAAGGGCCCGGCCATATCGCGAATTTGCTGGCGGGACTCACATCGTGGATGGAAGAGCACGAGTATGAATCGGTGAAGGAAATCCGCGGCGCCCTGAGCCTGCACAACTGTCCGGATGCCGAGGCCTACGAAAGAGGAAACTACCTGCGTACGCTCCAGCTTTGGAAAGAATAACTTCAGCCAATTTGGTCGTCTTGTCAGGTTTGTCGTCAGTTGCGTGGAATTGACGGCAGGCCTGGTGGGGCGGCCTTTTTTGCATCTATGGGTTGGATTTCCACTGTCATCTGGCTCCTCACAGAATGCTTTCGCTTACCGTGCCGGGAGGACGTTTCCCGGTGTTTCTGACCGCTTGAAAGTGGTGGTGGAAGCCGGATTCGAACCAGCGAACTGCAGAGCAGAATTGATTTACAGTCAACGTCCTTTAGCCACTTGGATATTCCACCAGCGCCAAATGAAGGGTCAAGGTATGGGGGCGATTTCGTCTTTGCCAAGCGGTTTTTTAAAAATCTGCCGGATGCTCTCAAAGCATGCCGGCCTGCCGGAAACTGTAGTAGCCCAGACCGCGGGGATCGGCCTGAATCCGCCCGAGGATCACATGATCGTGCAGGTGGATATCGACCGCCTTGGCGGCCTCGCGGAGCTGGCGGGTGATCTGGAGATCGGCGCTGCTGGGAGCGGGATCGCCGCTGGGGTGATTATGCACGCAAATGACCGCGGTGGCGCCCTGGCGGATGGCTTCGCGGAAAACCTCGCGCGGATGGGAGAGCGTGTTCGTCGCGGTGCCGGAGGTGATCTCGACCTGCTTGAGCAGGCGATTCTTGCGGTTGAGGCAGAGCACCCAGAATTTTTCGATCTCAAGCCCGGCCAGTACGGCGGCAAAATGCGCGAGCACCTCCGCAGGTTTTTCGAAAGCCCGTTCCGCAGGCTGCTGTTGCCCGAGCACCCGACGGGCAACTTCCATCACGGCGATCAACTGCAGCGCCTTCACGCGACCGATGCCTTTCAGCCGCCGGAAATCCTCCTGCGTCCATGCAATCAGTCGGGCAAGTGAACCGGCCTCGGTGATCAGCCGCTGCGCGACGGCTAGGACATTGTGTCCTTTGCTGCCGCTGCGCAGAAGCATGGCCAGCAGCTCCGTGTCGCTCAGGGCGGCCGCGCCGTGTTTTTCGAGGCGCTCCTGCGGGCGTTCGCCGACGGCGAGATCTTTGACACGCAGTGGCTGGTAGTTGTCGTCGCTCATGGGCTGGGGGTTTTACCGCCGGCCCGCGAGTGTTGATGGACTTAAAAGTGTTTCACGTAGCCGGTGCGGCGCAATTTTTCCAGCCAGCGCTCTTCCGCCTCGCTGGAAGCCTGCTGGACCAGCATGCGCTCCACCTGCGGACGCACTTCATCGAGCGGCAGCACCCCGGCGTGTTTGCGCTCCTCGACATACAGGAGAAAGCCCCCGTCAGGCATGATGATGGCGTCGCTGTACTGCCCCTTTTCAAGATTGGCACACGCATCGGCGAACTCCTTGACGAGGTCCGAACGGCGCATCCAGCCGAGGTCGCCGCCTTTGGTGCGGCTGGGATGTTTGCTGTGCTGACGGGCAAGATCGGTGAAATTGGCTCCGGCCTTCAGCTGTTTGAGAACATCCTCGGTCTTGGCCCGCAAGGTTGCGTCGGTATCGTCGCTCTCGCGGCTGATCTGGATGATGCGCAGGTGGGACGAATCCTCCTGATAAAAGCGTTCTTTGTTTTCCTTGTAAAAGCTCTCGATCTTGACCGGGCTGACCGTGGTGGCGGACCGGCGTTTCTGCTGGCGCATGTAATTGTAGACGATTTCCTCCTCCGTTTCCTTGCGGAAATCTTTCTGGGAGATGCCGCGGGAACGCAGGTACGCGAGATATTTGCTGCGATCGCCATCATACTGGTTGGCGATGATCTCGGAGATCTCATTGTCGACGACGTGGGAAGGAATTTTATGGTTCTCGTCCTTGTAGAATTCTTTCACAATCAGCACGCGGTCGATCAGTTCCTGCACAATGCTGTCCTGCAGTTGCTGGACCTTTTCATTGAATTCCCGTTCATTGTGGCTGTCCTTCTGCACCTGCTCGATCAGCGGCGCGATCTCGCGGCGGATGTCGTCCACCGTGATGATTTTCCCCTCGGCGATCGCCGCAATTCCGTTGGCGAAACGCATATTAAGCCCGTCGTCAATCTTGGCCAGAACGGGCGCTTCCGGCTGGGCTCCAAAAGAGAACAACGCCGTGCCGGCGAGAATCAGGGTGAAAAGTGGTGCGGACAGGAAACGGTGGTGACTCATGTAGTGGGCAGATTCTGGAGAAAAACAGTTATTTCCCGCAACCTTGCAAGGGGGCTGGATGCGGTCAAGCGGGGAAAGCGATGGCTGAGCTGGATAAAATCATCATGTCGGCCGGAATTGCGGAGGCATTTCAACCGGGCTCCGTCGCTTTCGACGGTCAGCAGGCCTTTTTGTTCCGAGCGCACCCGGATTTCCGTTACCAAAAGCAGCGCCCTGACTTCGTCGCCAAATTTCCCGAACCGGTCCCGCAATTCCCCTTCGAGGGCCTTCACTTGGGCCGGATTCTCCGCCAGGGCCAGTTTGCGATAAAAATCGATCCGCAGCCGGGCTTCGCCGATGTAGGTGGCGGGCAACCGGGCCTGGATTTTTTCGATGGTGCCTTCGGAGCGCTCGGCCTGCCGGAGCGCCGTAAAACTGTCCACGGCCTGCACCCGCTCGCCCGCCACACCTTCGCCCACAAAAACGAAGTCCATCTTCACGTTGGCCCGGACCGCCGCCGCATGTTTGTCGCCCTTCAACCGGGCCACACTTTGCCGCAAGAGCTGGCAATAAAGCTCAAAGCCCACTCCCACGATGTGACCGCTCTGCTCCGCCCCGAGGAGATTGCCCGCGCCACGGAGTTCGAGGTCGCGCATGGCGATGCGGAAACCCGCGCCCAGTTGGTTGTGCTGGCGGATCGCCCCAAGCCGCTGGCGGGCGATATCAATCACCCGCGCGTGCCGGTGCAGGAGCAGGTAGGCATACGCCTGATGCTTGAACCGTCCCACACGGCCGCGCAACTGGTAGAGCTGCGACAGACCGAACCGGTCCGCCCCTTCGATGATGATCGTGTTGCAATTGGGGATATCCAGACCGCTCTCGATGATCGTGGTGCAGACGAGAACATGATGCTTGCCCGCCACAAAATCTGTCATCACGCGTTCCAGTTCGACGTCCTCCATCTGCCCATGCCCGGTGCCAATATTCAGATCAGGCAGCAGCCCGGCCAGTCGGGCCGCCACGAGGTCGATGCTCTGCACCCGGTTGTGCAGATAGAAAACCTGACCGCCGCGTTTCACCTCATGGCGGATCGCCTCGACCACCAATTTTTCGTCGTAGCTCTTGACAATGGTCTGGATCGGGAGCCGGTTGACGGGTGCCGTCTCGATCGTGCTCAGATCGCGCGCGCCGGTGAGCGCGAGGTAAAGCGTGCGCGGAATCGGCGTGGCGCTCATCGACAGCATGTCCACATGCGCCCGCCAGCGCTTGAAGACTTCCTTGTGCTTCACGCCAAAGCGCTGCTCCTCGTCGATCACGACCAGCCCGAGGTCCTTGAAATGCACGTCGGCCTGGAGCAGCCGGTGTGTGCCGATAAGAATGTCCACCTTGCCGGCGGTCAGGGCGTCGAGAATTTCTCCTTGTTCCTTTTTCGTGCGAAACCGGCTGACCATTTCCACCGCGACCGGATAGCCGGCCATGCGCTCGCGAAAAGTGTTCAGGTGTTGCTGCGCCAGCACCGTCGTCGGCACGAGCAACGCCACCTGCTTGCCGCCCATGACCGCCTTGAACGCCGCGCGGATCGCCACCTCGGTTTTTCCGAAACCCACGTCGCCGCAGATCAACCGGTCCATCGGGCGCGTGCGCTCCATGTCCGTTTTGGTTTCGACAATCGCCTTGGCCTGGTCGCGCGTTTCGGTGAAGGGGAACGCCGCCTCGAATTCCTTTTGCCACGTCGTATCGGCGCCGAATTCGTGGCCCGGCTGCGCCTCGCGCTTGGCCTGGATTTGCAACAATTCCGCCGCCAGATCGAGCGTCGCCCGTTCCGCCGCCGCCCGGGCTTTTTCCCAGCGACCCGAACCAACCCGACCGAGCTGCGGCTTCGCCTTTGAAAGTCCGACGTAGCGGCTGATCAGGTGCGACTCCTGCAATGGCACATGCAGCGTCACCTTGTCGTCGAACTCCAGGGAGATGACCTCACGCGTGCCGTCACGGGTCTCGATTTTTGTCAACCCGCGGTAGACGGCCACGCCGTGCGAGAGGTGCACCACCATGTCGCCCTCGGCCAGTTCCGAGAAATCCAGCAACTGATCAACCGCCGAAGGTGTCACAAGTGCGCGTTTGCCCACGCTGCGCCTCTGCCGCTTCCGCCCAAAAATTTCCGTCTCGGTGACGACGATAATGCCTTGAGGTAGGGCTGGACCGCTGGGACCACCGCGTATTGGTTCCGGCGCGCCCAGCGGTCGCGCCCTACCTTCCCGAAACGTCACCTTGAACCCTTGGTTCACCGTGCCGCGCACAAAACGCGGTTTCAGCTTTTTCAGCTTCGCTTCTTCCTCCAGCAACTCACGGATGCGTTGCTCCTCGCCGTCCTTCGAAACAATAAAATCCACCGTGAAGCCTTCGTTTTTCCAGACGACAATCTTTTCGAAGAACTCCCGGCGCGCCGCATCTTCTGCCAGCAGCCGCTCGTGGGCGAGCTGATCTTGCTCCGGATTAGCGCGATGGTGAGCGAGTGATTCGGTGTCCCAAGTCTGTTCGTCAGCGGTGCCGTCGAACAGCTTGCTGGCCA
>CAZIQP010000080.1:0-17298 GCA_964541315.1 uncultured Opitutaceae bacterium | reverse complement strand
GCCGCAGGCCTCGATCACCTTGGGATGAAAGGACAGGCCGAGATAGTCGTTGCTCGAAAGCATGACCATGTCCCGACCCTGCAGCCGGACGTGCGTGCCCCGTTGCGACTCCATGACATGGTAGTACGGCTTGTACTTCAGCCGCATCTTGGTCACGTAGTCGTCCTGCGCGCGCTCAACGATCGCTTTTTTGGTTTTGGTGAAGAGGGAAAGTGCCATGGAAACTACGGCGGACTACAGGTAATATCATCCGGGTTAGCAACCGCAAAGCCGGCTTCAGCCGCGACGGGGCAAAGTCTGCATCCAGGTGGTGAGTTCGCCGGCGTACTGGTTCCAAGTCTTGAACTTCCGCCGGCGTGCAGAGACGGCAAGCGCAGCGAGTTCGGCCGGGGTTTGCAAGAGACCCCGGATCGCTGAAGCGAGGCTGATGGCGTCAACTGAATCCAAGGTGGCACAACCGCCGCCGCGGGCCGATTCACCCAAGGCACCACGGCCCGAACAAACACAGGGTTTGCCGTATTGCAGACTCTCCAGCACGGGCAGGCCGAAGCCTTCGATGAGCGAAGGATAAACGGTGAAATGACATTGCCGATAGGCGCCGTGCAGTCCGGTCTCGTTCAGTGAACCGCGAAACAGCAACGGCCGGCCCGCTCGTTGCAGCCCGGCTATCCGGGCCAGCGCCCGACCGGCGGTATCGGGGCGGGCCAGACCGATCAGTTGCAACTCGAACTGCAAGCCTTCGCACCAAAGCGTTTCGCAAGCGTCGAGCAGCGCAACATGGTTTTTCCGGCCCTCTATCGTGCCGACGCAAAGGATGCGCGGAACAGATGATGCCGCAGCGGGCTCGCCGTCATCGGGGGCAACCGCGCGATCAATCCCCAGGGGAATGGCGTGGACTAGCGGAACACTTTTCACTCCGAGCCAATGCCAGTAGTCACGCAGGCTGGCGGCCGAATCTTCGGAGATGGCGGCCACCCCGTCAAACAGGAGCAGCTCCCGCAGGTAAACGGGAAACCGGGCGACGGTCCCGCCCGGCGTGAGTTCGGGAAATTTAAGCGGAATCGCATCATAGAAAATCGCCACCCTTGGCCCGGGCACCGCCTGCAAAAGTTCTGGGAGCCGTGCGCCGACTTTGGCGGAAAAAAGCTCCGGGCAGACCAGGCCGCCGGCCTTCGGCAGCGCCGGTTTGGCCCCAAGCCACCGACGGCTGGTGCCGGATACTTTTTGCGAGAAAGTCCATTTCGCCCCGCGCGAATTCCCTCCCCGTCCGCTCCGGTCATTCAGAACCGCCCGTTCGCCCGGAACAAGCGAACGCCAGCCACTCAGGTGCGGATCGTAACAGACGGGTGCCGCATCACCCGTGGCGTCGAGTTCCTTGAACAGGGCGCGACAGACGCGCTGAATCCCGGTCTGGGCCGCGGTGTGGCTGGTGTGAGTGACGTCGAAAAGGAGCATGAAAACTAAGGCTGCCGCTGCCAAAAAGTAACCTGGCCCACGGTGGCGAGCTTGACCCAGTGGCCGCCGATTCTCTCCAGCGCGTCCGCCGTTTCAAAGGAAAACAGCGCCGCATAAACGGGCCGGTGCTGCCGGGCCAACTCCTCAAGCAGGAACTTTTGTTTCTCCGGCATGATCTGTTCCCAACGGAACATCAAAAAATCCGTGTAATACAAAAATGCGCCGCTGACCTGCATGCAAAAAACGGCCGATTGGGCCGGCAGATTCTCCCGTGCCCATTGCGCAGCCTCAGGGTAGGAGCGTTCGTAGTTCTTGAAATTGAGCACATCCAGCCCCGGAATGTGTTTAATCTGCCAGCCGGCGGCCGCAAGCAACAGCAGGGCAAGAACCACGGTGGCGGACACCGAGCGTTTCCCGACTTCACGCCAACCTGTTTCCAACACGACAAGGGTGCCCAGGATCAGGGCCGGAAAAGCCGGCAAGATAAAACGGAGATACCACCAAGTCTCGCCCGAGTGATAATAAAAAGCATAAAGGCCGATAAGGACGACCACCCAAACCGCCGGCACAACAACTCCGCGCCGGCGGCCCGCCGCCGTTCCAGGGGCCACCAGGGCAAACAGAACCAACGGCGAGAGCAGCAGAGGAATCCAGTGGGAAAAATGCGCCAGATTGTGCAGCAAATTTTCCTTTCGAAACAATCCGCTGACGTCACCGTAGCCGGTCACAAAGGGTGAGCCATAGAGCCTCCAGCTATAATAACAGAAAAAGGCGGCAAAAGGCAGGCCCCCCAGACCAACCGCCAGCCACGACCGGAACCGGAAACCCAATGCGACGAGCAATGGGGCCGCCAACAGAATATTTGTCGGTCGCACCAGCACAGCAATCCCCATGGCGGCGCCGCAGAACAGCCCCCATCGTAAACTTTCCCGAACCCTGAGCGCATTATAGAGAACAAGGAGAGACCATGTCAGAGCGGACAAATCACTCATCGGCTGAAGGGATAAAAAAATAAAAAGCGGACAAGACCAGAGCAAAACCACCCCGCCAAGAGACAGCCAGGCCGCAAGCCCAAGCATCCGGCAATAGGCAAACAGGACCAGGCCGCCCGCGAGGGCGGTCGCCACATTTAACGTTTTCACCGCCTTGCTCCAGCCCAAGCCCGAGAGCACAAGCAACTGCAATGGATATCCGACTGGGTAGGTAGGTGTCAGATGCCCGTCTTCGCGTAATACAAAACCCAGCGGCACGTTCGAGAATTCACCGAATTCCCGGGCCGTAAATCCCGGCAATATCCTGGGCTCAGTGAAGAATCTTCCCTCCGACAGAAGCCGGGCACTGTTCAAATATCCTGATGGATCGGAACCGCCCGCATAAGGCGAAACATGCCGCCACAGAAAAGCGGCATACCCCGCGATCCCAGCCAGCAGCAGCCCGACGAGCACCGGACGGAACCAAGGGGAACGGGCGATTTCGCTCATGGCCCGTCTTCGATCCGCAGTTTTTTGACGAAAAACGGATACGTAATATCGGTCACGGTGGCGCAAACGATCGTGATTTGATTCCGCTGCCCGGATATCAGGGGGACCTTAAACACCCAGGGCGGAGCGCCGGACAGGCTTATGGAAAAATCATCCGCTCCCTCCGTCCGTCGGATCACTTGCCATGTACCAGCCAGACCCTCCGCCAGTTTGCGCGGTTGCAGTTCGATGAGCAATTGCGACCGGGTGTGGGGCAGCACCTCCAGCCCGATCCGGGTCGACGCCACATCGGGCAGTCCGTTCAAAGGAAAAACGCCCTCCATGGTGAAGACCCGGTTGCTTTTCCGCAGCAGAACATACTCCTTGCCCGACAAAATCCGGGGAGAATTGGCGTCAAGGCTGTCGGCCCAGGCCCGGCCCACCAGCACGGCGGCCGGCGGGGGAATGCTTTGCGTGGCCTCATTGGTCACATGGGCGCGCAGGTAACCGCCACTCTGCTCGCCGCGAGAGGCGTAGTAGATATGGCTGTCCGTTAGAAAGTACGCCGCCCACATGCCGTGATAAAACGCCATGCGAAAAGACGCCGCCTCGACCAGAACCGGCAACGAGTTCAACGTGGTGCGCGACAGGTCGCGGAGCGCAAACCAATCCTGGGAGATCGTTTTTTGCTCACTGCGTTTATAAAGTTCCCGACAGTGCATCACCATCGAGAAAACCAGAAACCCGATGAGCGCAGCGGTTCCCAGCCGGGCAAGAGCGCGCCCTGTTTTCAACCGGCCGCAATACTGGTGCATCGCATCAACGAGCGCCCCGGACAGCAACGCGGCCGTAAAAATCCCCGTGAATTGAACGCTTTTCTGCCAACCATAAGAAAATTGATACATCAGCGTGTAGAGCACGAGGACATATCCGCCCGAGAAGGCCAGAATGGCGCCGGCAAGATCGTGTGCCCGGCGGCACGCCAGGACCACGCCAATGACCAGGAGAAGAGAGCTGAGGCCTCCGCCCAAAATATCCAGCCATATGGCCGTGGGGGCTGAGAGCGTGACCAGCGCCGGGAGATATTGAACGGGGTGCAGCACCTCAAAGATATTGCCCCAAAAACTGCCAACCTGCGTCAGCTTAAAGACGGACACAAATCCCCACCCCGCCCGCAACGATGAGGCGGGATTGAGCAGGAGGCTGCCGATGACCGCTCCCGCAATGATCAGCCGGGGCCGCCACAAGGCGCGCGTCCCGGCGGTGCAACACGCCCGCAACCACAGCAGGCCACAGGGCAGCAAAACGAACGGCGTCATCTCCGGATATGCGCAGTAGACGCCGTGGAGGGACAAGGCGAGCAACCCCGCCCACCCCCACAATTCTTTTCGCCGGTCCCATCCGGCGCGCAAAGCCGATTCGGTGGCAATGATCGCGGTCGAGCCCGCAATCACCCCGAGCAAATTGGGCAGATTGGCATTGCTGTAGAAAAAAATGAAAATCGGATGAAAGAGCAGGACCGTCACCCGCGCCAGCCAGCTCAACTGCCCGGCGTAGAAAGTACGAAGGCTCAGATGCACGGCCGCCAGCCAGGGCAGATACAGGCAGGCCGTGACATACACATAAAGCTTGAGCGGAGACAGGCCCACCACCGCTGAACAGAGGGCCAGCAGGCCCTCCGATCCCATCCGACCCCAGGCCGGCTTCCAGCCCACCACGGCATCGGCCGCACTCGCCAGGGGCTGCAAGGAATTCCAAACGGGCCGCTCCATGTAGGTGTGACGCTTGAGGTGCTCGGCCACGGTCACCCAAAAAAAGCTGTCGTGGTTGCTCGTGCCATCGAACATCACGGTCGTGAAGGAACTCAGCACGGGCCAGAGGATGAGAATAAAAAAAAGCGCGACAATCGCCGCGTAACCCCGCGCAGATGGGCTGACTAAAAGTGAGCGCAGGTCACGCCAAAGCCCATCGCGGCTTTTGCCCCGGAACAGCGTAACGCAGGCGGGAGCCAGGCAGACCCAGGCCGCGACACCCGAAATCGGCAGAAAAAAATTGACAATGGAAACGGTAAGGAGGAGCGAGGCAATGCCGGTCAAGAGCGCAATGGACAGGCGGGTCGGGACATCACTTTGCTCAAACAGCGCAGCCAGCCAGTAGCCCGCCAGCAGCAACCCGAGGGGGATACCGGCCAGCAGCAGCATGCCTTCAATTTGATTCATCGGAAACGACGCACGATACTCGTGACCAAACGGCAGGCCGGCTGGGGTTGCGTTGCGCGACAATGACACCGATCACCAATGAGACCGGAGGTGATCAGCAGGTACTGGAGCTTGGCGGCAGGAACCATAAGGAAACAAAGAGAGGGAGAAGCTCCGGTTTCGGCAATGGTCTTTTGTATCAACCAAATCAGCTTCACGGGTCACGTTGAACAGCGGTCTGGGGGCTCCTCTCATCTTTCTGAGTCAAACGCAGCCGGTTCAGGCGGAGGGGATACTCGGCTTGGCTGGAAAAGGTCGCAGCCACCTTGATCTGACATTTTGCACCGCCGCGAACGGGCACGCGCATGTGCCACGGATATTCAACCCGGATGGTTTGCCAGGAGTCCGTTTGATCGGGATTTCCATAGCTGACATTCAACTCTGGGGACGCCACCCGGTCGGGCGGCGACACCTCGATATCCATGGCAAACACGCCGTCCGCGTAGGGCAGCAAAGTGAGGGAGAATTGCGCCCGGGCGCTTTCCGGCACACCGCTCAGAGGGGAAATGCCGGTCTGGGCCACGACCTTGTTGGTTTGGACCAGCAAGGCATGCTGGACACCGGAGGAAAGCCGGACGGAGTCCGCATCAAACGTATCTGCCCAGGCCCGGCTCACCAGATACGCCCCTGGCTTGATCGCTTCCGGAGACGAGGTGTCCATTTGCGGCAGATAATCCTGCAGATAACCACCCCGCTGCCCACCCCGCTGATCAAAGGCCACGGAAGATTGTGGCAGGGCATAAACCGCCCACATGGTGTAGAAAAAAGGCCGTTCAAAACTGGCACCCACCACCTCGACCGGCTGATTGCGCAGCTCGCCGCGCGACAGATCCCGCAGAGCGACAAAAGAACGGTCGAGTCCTTTGAGTCCGGCCCAGTAGTAACCGCGGGCGCAGCCCCACACCGTCGTGTACGCCATCAGCCCGGCGATGATCGTGACGGCCGCATGGCGCAGGATCGAGGTGCGCCAGTCCTTTTTCGGATTCAGGATGAGAAAAGATCCAAAGCTGAAATATCCGGCCACGATCACTCCGCAAAATTGGACCGCCTTTTGCCAGCCATAACTGAAATCAGTGGCGAGGGTATAACCTATCAGAATAAAAAAACCGGACAGCCCGGCGATGGCGGTCGCCCTGTCGTGTGCCAGGCGAACGACCTGGCAAAGCATCAGGACGAGGAGTACCGAGACCAGCCAGCCCAGGCCGGGGCCAAGAAATTTGCAGGCGGGGGCATTCAGCGTGACCAGCGCCGGCACGTAGGCGCTGAAATCGAGTGTATCAAAAAAATTGCCCCAGATCGTGGTCGTCCGGGCGATATGGAAGGAGTTCCAAAATCCCCCATAGGCCCGCCACGTCGAAAGCGGCTGAATAAGCAGGCCGGTCGCACCGGCCAGAATGACCGCGGCCGAAAGCGCGAGCCGCCGGCCCTGCCGATCACTCCGGAAAATTTTCGCCCCGGCTGCGCTGCCGGCCGCAAACAAGGCAAAGGGCGCCATCTCCGGATAGGTGCAGAGCAGGCCATGCAGCATGAGCGCCGCCACTCCGCCCCAACCCATAAGTTCCCTTCGGGTGAGTCCGGTCTCGGTCAGCCGGACAAACGCCACCAGCATCACCGGGGCAACCAGCGCCCCCCACAGATTCGGTGTGCTGTTATTCGTGATGAAGAAAACAAAGACGGGTTGAAACGATGCCCCGATAATAAACATCCAAAAGGAAATTCGCTGCACCAGCACCAAACGGACAAAAACCACCATGCTGGCGAGCCAGAGCGACAAGGCACCGGCCTGGGTGTAAACATACACGTCGATCGGCAGAACCTTCATGGCCGAAGCCAGCAAAGCCAGCAGCCCCTCCGTGCCCATCCGCCCCCAGGCTGGCGTCGTTCCCGTGATTGCTCCCGAAACGTTGTACACCGCAGGATCGACGCCTGGATGGGGTGAAATCAGATAAGGATGCTGCTGCAGCCACTCGGCACCCGTTATCCAAAAAAAACTGTCGTGATTGCTCGTCCCATCATAAAAAACCAAATCAGGGTGCACCAGGGCCGGCAGCAGCATCCCGGCCAGCAGCGGCAGCGGAGCGAGGATGCACCAGTTGCCGCCGGATGACCGGAGCATTCTGATGTCCGACAGCAAGGCACGCCGGGCAAACGGCAGCAGCAAAGCACCCAGCCAGCCTGTCCCGATGATTGACCACGCCACCCAAAAATTGATCGGGGAAAAAACATTCACGCACGCCACCAGCCACAGCCAGATCCCGAGCCCGGCCAGTGCGGCAATGCACAGCCTGACTCCGGCCGTCGGAGTGACCAGCAAACCGGCGACTGAATAGCCCGCCAGGCAGGTGGCGGGAAAAATCAGCAGCGCCAGCAGGAGTCCTTCGAGGAAATTCATGCAGCCTGGTTTGGTTCACCCCAATTCGCTCGGACCGGCATTGCCAAAAAAATCACCATGAGGCGATGGCCTCCAAACGGCGACGGTAACGGGCGCCGATCACCGCCGGGGAATAACGCTCCTCCATACGAATCCGGGCGGAGGCACCCAACCGTTCACCAAGCTCACGGTCTTCATAAAGGCGGCGCATCCACTCCCCGGCATGCTCCACATCGGGCTCGGCCCAGATCTGCCCTTTGGCGTACGGACCGTGATTGCGATCAAGCGTCACGGTGCGACAACGCACCGGGCAACCGCAGCTCTCATCGACAAATTCCGCCGTGGCGGACCAGTCGGTGGAAATCACCGGCTTGCCCAAAAACATGCATTCGGCCACGGCCAGTCCGTAGCCTTCCGAGCGGTGCAATGACACAAAACAATCGCAGGCCGACTCCAACTCGTAGAGCGCGCACCGCGAAAGCGCCTGCGTAATCAGCACGGTGCCGGGCAATGCCCCCGCCACCGAACGCAGTTTCTCAAAGTCCGTCTCATTGCCGGCCACGTTGTGGATTTTGATCACCAGAGCGGCCCCGGCTCCGGCCAGTCCCGACTGGCGAAAGGCCTCGAGGACGGCGGCGGGGTTTTTTCTTTCGGAATAGGAATTGAGATCGTACAGGAACAGAAAAAGGTAGCGGTCCGCCGGCAGTCCGAATTTCTCCCGGAAATTTCCCTGCGGCCGCTCGAAGAATATCGCATGCGGCATCACGAGCACCGGCAGCGGCACCTTTTCCGCAATGGCATCGGCGGAGAAATGGGAGGGAGCCCAGATTTCGTCGAAGTAATCCGCATACTGTGTCCATGCATCGGGAAATTCCGGCAGTTCCCACGCCCAGTAACCAATGTTGTATTTGCCGGCGCGGAAATCTTGGCCGTGGTGATGATCAATGTCCCGCGCCCCCGGGGCATCGAGGTGAAAAACATTCACGGGATGCGGATTATCCGTCTGCAACCGGGCGGTGAAAGTGTCGTCGGTCTGGGGGTTTTTGCAGGGCAGCTTCAGGTCGATGCAGGCCACCGGCAGACCGGCGGCCTCGGCGGCGCGCGCCGCACAGCGGACTGATTCGCCAATGCCAAGGATGGCCCGGAAATAGCCGACGAGGTTCAGCCCGACTTGGAGCGAGCGGCGGGCGATGGCCTGGTTCCAAGGCGAAGAGCGGTTGGAAAAATCAAACAGGACGTCGCCCCCCGCTTCAATCCGCTGGAGGCGCAGCCGGCGGTTGCGCCGCTGGGCCCGCCAGGCTTGCAGGAGGCCAAGCCCGCTGACGCGTCCGAGCCAGGCGAGAAGATTACTGATGCCCACTCCAAGCAGCCGGATCTCCAATCGGTGTCCGGCCGGGGCGGTGGAAACCGGCCAGGGCACCTCGAGGCGAAAGGAACCGGGAGCAATTTCCGGGCGGGTTAAAACGATCTGGCCGTCCAGCTTCAGCTCCAGGCCCAACGAGCCATTGGCCGGGCCATCCTTGGGGTCGGCAGGCAGCAGCACCCCGATGACAACCAGCGCAGGAGCATCCTTCAACGCTGGCAATTGCACCACACCCGTCTCGCGAATCCAGAAGGAATCGTTGACAGATTCATCAGGGAAAAGTCCGGTGAATCGGATGGAGCGGCGGGGTGGCATGCGTGCGGGTGGGCGCGGTTTATCGCCGAGCGGTCCGGCGTTGTAAACTTGGAACTACCCGATACGCGGGATGTTTTTCCACTTCCCAACCCGGCTCAGGCGCGCTGAGATGCCCGCACCCCGCTTATGTTATATTACCTGACCGCCGTCGGATTGCTGGCGCATACCTTTTTTTGGGGCGCGGGTTTGTCCGTACTGGCTTTGCCCCGCGAATGGCGGCGTTGGTGGTGGATCTTCGCTCCGGGAATGGGTCTCGCGCTGCAATCGGCCGTCGTCTGGGCCGGAGCGCATACGTCGCTCACGGGTACGTCAGCCTATGCGTGCTGGAGCGAATTGATTCCGCTGGTTTTGTTGCTCTCGCAAGCCTTGCACCGGGAAAACCGGCATTGGTGGTCCGAGGGACTGCGCCTGACCGTTGGTCCGGCCTGGCTGGCAGTGGCCGTGGCAACAGGCTGGATGCTGATCCAGCCGATGACCCAACCCGGTCGGGGACTGACCGCCAGTTCGCTGGGCAGTTGCGACCATGCGGATTATGCGGCAGGCGCGCGGGTGTTTCAGGAATTTTCCAAGGACGATCGCACGGGATTTCTCGGCCTGCCTGAAGTCACCCGCGTGCGCTCGGCAGAATATTTTTTCGATTTCTGGCTGCGCCTGAATCATTTCACGCCGTCGGCCCTGCTGGCCCACAATGCCGCCATTTTTGGTCTCGCGGCTTTCCGCTTGGTAAGCATCAGCGCCGCCGTCTTGGTGTTGCTGAATCTGCCCGTGATGCTTTTTCTCGCGCGAACCGCGCTCGGCGTGCGCGGCGGATGGCTGGTCGGGCTGGTCCTGCTGTATGCCCTGTCACCGCTCAACGCCTATGCGGTTCACCAGGGTGCGCTGGGACAGCTTTATGCGGTACAGGGAATCGGATTGCTGACGGTGGCGGTCTTCGGCGCCAATCGGGCGGCGCAGCGAGGCCGCAGGGTCTGGTCCTTTTTGCCCCTGCTGCTGGCGGCCCTCTGGCTGCTCGCGGGCAGCTACAATTTCATTCTCCTGGTTTGTCTCGCTCCGGCAGGGACTTGGCTGGCGATCCAGCTCTTCACGCAAAAAAATTGGCGGGCCACCGGACAGGTCATCGCCGTCCTTGCCGTCGCGCTGGGGTTATGCGTGACACTTTTTTGGGGACGATTCGAGGGGCTGATCGAGCGATTCAGCCTGTTCGAACAATATGACTTCGGCTGGGCCGTGCCGCTTTTTTCCCCTGAAGGCTGGTTGGGAATCGTGCAAGGGCCGGGATTGCATGCCTGGCCGCTCAATGTGCGGGTGGCGCTTAGCTTGACGGTGATCGGGCTTTGGGGCGCCGGCTTGATCGCACTGTGGCGGCGCCAACCAGCCCGGGCCTTGGCGGCGTTGGCGCTGGTGCTGCCGGTGATTTTCGGCTGGGGCCTGCTCGCGTGGGAATCGCGGATCCGGTCGAATGCGAGCTACGATGCGTTCAAGCTGTTCTCGGTATTTTATCCCGGTCTGCTGACGGGATTATGCTGCTGGTTGCCGGCAGCCAGTCGCGCCCGAACCGGCTGGCGCCGGGGTGCCGGCGTGTTGCTCGGACTATTGTTGGCGGCGAATATCGCCGTGGCGTTAAAATTCCACCGGACAATGGCAAAACCTCCGCTGCGGGCTGGCCGCAATCTGGTTGAGCTGGGCCGGTTGGAGCAGGAACCGCGGGTCGCCTCCCTCAATATGCTGGTGGAAGATTATTGGTCGCGACTGTGGGCCAATGCGTTTCTCCTGAAGAAACCGCAGTATTTCACCAGTCACACCTACGAAGGTCGCTTGAACACGGCCCTGCAAGGCGAATGGAATCTTAGCGACAGCTTCCTTCACCAAATACCGTTGCACGCTGAAGACCGGATTGTGGTCAATGCGCGCTTCCACGCGGAAAGGGTGGCTGCGCCCGGCTTCGTGCAAGTTGGCTTTGCGGACGGCTGGCATCCCGAAGAGGCGGCTGAAAATCAGCGCTGGCGCTGGTCAAACGGACAGGGCCAAATCGTTCTGACCAATCCGGCAGACGCGCCGGTGCATGCGACTTTGCACCTGGCCGTGCGCGGCCTGTCACCGCGTCATTTGGCCGTCCGCCTGGAACAGCAATCTGTCGCTGAGCACGAGCTGGACGGCACCCTGCAGGGTGTGACGATCAACGAACTCCTGATTCCACCCGGCCGCACCGTGCTCAGTTTGGTCAGTGAGGCGAGCGTCGGCGCGGGCCCGGCCGACTCGCGCCGCCTGGCCGTTGCCCTTTATGCCTTCGAACTGCGCGCATTCGCCGTCGAAAAATGACCTGCGCCATGCAGCCCGAAGAATACCGCAAGATGGCCGAGGTTGAGGACCGCATGTGGTATTACTGCGCACTCCATCAACATGTCGCGCGCTGTCTTGTCACGAGCAGGCTGCCACCGGACGCCGAGGTGCTCGATGCCGGCTGCGGCACAGGCGGATTGTTGCGCCACCTCCATGCCGCACGACCGGCGTGGCGGCTCAGCGGACTGGATTTATCCTCCTTGGCCTGCCAATTGGCGCGCGAACGCACTGAAGCAAAGATTGCGGAAGGATCCGTCGATCAGTTGCCCTTTGCAAATGAAAGTTTTTCGGCAATCACCTCCTGCGATGTGCTCTGTCAGATGGAACGGCCGGCAGACGCGCTACGGGAATTCATCCGTTGCCTGAAACCCGGCGGCGTAGTCGTGCTGACCATGCCGGCGTACCAATGGCTGTTTTCCTATCACGACCGGCAGGTCGCCAATCTGCGGCGTTACTCCGCCCGCGAACTCAAGGAGCTTCTGCAGACGGCCGGCCTGAAAACAATTTATAGCTCCTACTGGAACACCCTGCCCTTTCCTTTGGCCGTGCTGCGCCGAAAAATGTTTCCGCCCTCTGATCCGACCAGCGATGTGCGCTTGTATCCCGTTCCGTTGGAAGTCATGTTCAACGGCATGATGGCAATTGAACGGAGTTGGTTGCGCATGGGAGGACGGCTGCCCTTTGGCAGCACGGTACTGGTGGTCGGCCGGAAGCCGGACAACGCATGAAACATCCCGCCTTTTTTCAGAAGCACTTCCGCGGCCGGCGCGTGACGATCACGGGCGGACTCGGTTTTATCGGATCCAATCTCGCCCGCGCTCTCGTCCAGTTGGGCGCCAAAGTAACCCTGATCGACAGTCTCATCCCTGAATACGGCGGCAACCTGCGCAATATCGAGGACATCAAACGACGCGTACGGCTGAATATTTCAGACGTGCGCAACAACCACGCCCTGCCCCATCTGCTCAAGGACCAGGATTTTCTTTTCAATCTCGCCGGCCAGACCAGTCACATGGACTCGATGTCCGCCCCCGAAGTGGACCTTGAGATCAACTGCCGTTCCCAGCTCGCGATCCTTGAGGTCTGCCGGAAATACAATCCCGGCATCCGCGTGGTTTTTGCCAGCACGCGTCAGATCTATGGCCGGCCGCACTACCTGCCAGTCGATGAGAAACATCCGCTGCAGCCGATCGACATCAACGGCATCAACAAGCTCGCCGGTGAACAATACCATCTCATCTACAGTGAAGTCCACGGCATCAGGAGCACCGTGCTGCGACTCACCAATACCATCGGGCCACGCATGCGGGTGAAAGATGCGCGGCAGACTTTCGTCGGCATCTGGATTCAACAGGTGCTCAGCGGCCAGCCGTTTGAAGTGTGGGGCGGCGAACAGTTGCGCGACTTCACCTACGTGGACGATGCCGTGGAGGCATTTCTTCTCGCCGCCAGCCGCCCTGAAGCGGTCGGCGCGATCTTCAATCTCGGTGGCCGCGGCCGGATCAGCCTGGCCGGACTGGCCCAAATGCTCGTGCAGACAGCGGGTGGCGGCCGATACTCCGTGAAAAAATATCCCGCCGACCGGAAGAAAATCGATATTGGTGATTTTTATGCCGACGACGCGCTGATCGGGCGCAAGCTTGGCTGGAAACCCCGCACCGGCATCCGCGAGGCGCTGGAAAAAACCGTGGAGTTTTACCGCGCGGAGCTCCCGCATTATCTTTGAGCGTGCCCAACAAACGCAAAATCCTCCCCGCTGATCCCAAGGCCGGCTATCTGGCCGCCGCCACCGAGATTGACGCGGCGATTCATCGCGTGCTGCAAAGCGGTCATTATATCCTCGGAGCGGAAACGGAGGCTTTTGAGAGGGAGTTTGCCGCTTATCTCGGAGTCGGCGGATGCGTCGGGGTGGCCAACGGCACCGATGCGCTCGAGCTGGCTTTGCGCACGGCCGGCATTGGGCCGGGCGACAAGGTGCTCACGGCGGCCAACACCGTCACCGCCACCGCTGCGGCGATCATTGCCGCCGGAGCCACGCCGATTTTCGCCGATATCGATCCGACCACGATGCTGATCAGCCCGAAAGCTGTGGAAAATCTGCTCAGCGAGCTGCGCGATCCGCGGATCAAGGCGCTTGTGCCCGTCCATCTCTATGGTCACGCGGCCGACATGCCGCGATTGATGGAGCTGGCGCAAGCCCATCATCTTGTCGTGATTGAGGATTGCGCCCAGGCCCACGGAGCCATTGTCGCCGGACGGAAGGCCGGAGCCTGGGGCCAGCTCGCCGCCTTCAGTTTTTATCCGACCAAAAATCTTGGCGCTTTTGGTGATGGCGGCGCGGTGGTGGGCAGCGACCCGGCCTTTCTGGAAAAATTACGCCTGCTGCGGCAGTATGGCTGGCGGCGCCGCTATGTGAGCGATTTGCACGGGCGCAACAGCCGGCTCGACGAGATCCAGGCCGCCATCCTCCGCGTGCGTCTGGGCCGGCTTGACGCGGAAAATGCCCATCGGGCTTCCCTCGCCGCCCGTTATCTCGAACGCCTGCACGGCTCGGCACTGCAACTGCCGGTGACAGCCCCCGGCATGTCGCCCGTGTGGCACCAATTCGTGGTGCGCACGCCGCGCCGCGACGAGTTGAAAGCCCGGCTGGAACAGCACGGCGTAGTCTGCGGTGTTCTTTACCCAGTGCCCATTCATCGCCAGCCCGCCTTTCATGTCGCGGAACTGACCCTGCCCGAGACGGAACGCGCCTGCGCCGAGGTGCTTTGCCTGCCCATGCACGGCGGTTTGCAGATTGCCGAGGTCAATCTGGTTTGTGACTTGCTGCTGGCGGGCTGAGTTGCCACAAAAACAGCGTCACCCACACTATACCCCATGAGTATTTCAGCGCCCGAGCCAGCGCTCAGTTTTGTCGTCCCCCTTTACTTCAGTGCGGACACCATACGTCCGCTGGTGAAAACCATCGAAACGCTCCTGGTCGAGGGCGGACACGAACTGATTTTGGTGAATGATGGCAGCGGCGATGCCACGCTGGCCGTGTGCCGTGAGCTGGTGCGCGAAGCCAGGATTCCGATCACCCTGATCAATCATTCGCGCAATTTCGGCGAACACAACGCCGTGCTCACCGGCTACCGGCATGCGCGTGGCGGCCATGTGGTGAACATCGACGACGATGGCCAAAATCCGCCCGCTGAAGCGGTGCGCCTCTGGCAATATGCCCGTGACCAGGGTCTTGACGCCGCCTACGGCTGTTATTCGACGAAGAAGCACTCACTCTGGCGCAATCTGGGCAGTGCGTTCACCAACCGCATGTCCGACCACATGCTGGACAAGCCGGCGGGATTTTATCTTTCGAGCTTTCGTTGCGTGAGCGCTTTCATCGCCAAAGAAATCAGCGCCCACGCCGGCCCCTACCCGTATATTGACGGCCTGATCTTGCAGGTCACGCAAAACATCGGTTCGTTGGAGGTGCGTCATGAAGAGCGCCACGCCGGCGAGAGTGGCTATACACTGCGGCGATTGCTGCGGCTGTGGGTGAGCACTTTCGTCAATTTCTCCATCATGCCCCTGCGCCTGGCGACGTTGCTTGGGCTGGTCATGGCACTGGCCGGACTGTTCGGACTGGTGATTGTTTTCTATCTTTATTGGACGGGACACGGTCCCGCTTACGGCTGGGGTTCGCTCATGGCCGCCTTGCTCCTGCTCTCCGGCACCCAGTTGGTAATGCTCGGGTTGATCGGCGAATACATCGGACGGATGTATCTGGCGGTGAACCGCCGGCCGCAGTCAGTGGTGCGCAACGTCGAGCGCGGAGGCGGTTAAGCATCGCCCAACCCGCCTACAAAACGACCGTGCCGGCAGGTGGAAGCGGAAACATCTGCCAGGCCAATGATTCGCTCTTCGGTGGTGCCGGACCATTGTCCAGCAGATGAGACCAACGACGGATTTCGATTTCAAATGCTGCACCGGTGGCAGCAGCGATCCGATCAGTCGGGCGCGGCAACAGACCACAAAGACAAAGAAAAGCATCACGGGCCAGCCGTTGATCCGGATAATTCCGCGGCTCCTCCCAAGCTGCCTCCAGACAGGCATGACAGACATCACGAACGGATAATTTCGCAATAATCGGACGCCAGCGCAGCAGCAGGCGGCGGCTGTTTTCCTCATCCCGCCGCTTCCGCCCGGGCGATTGGCTGACATGATGGCGCACGACGCTGCGGGTCGCGACGTAGTTGCGCAGGCCAGCCGCCCGGGCCTTGAAACAGAGATCGACGTCTTCGCCGCCATTCACAAAGCCCGCGTCAAATCCTCCCAGTTGCTGCCAGTTTTTTTTTCTGATTGCAAAGCACGCTCCGGTGAGCGCCGGAACCTCCTGCCTGCCGGTCAGCCGGGCCAGCCAGGATTTTTTTGTGGCGTGCTCCGGCTTGCCCTTGCGGTTGAACCACAGCCCGGTGTGATCGACCGCCCCGGTCGTCGCGTTGAGCTGCACATTCCCCACCAGTCCGGCACAGGGCATCCGGGCCAGAGCCAGCATCGGCTGAAACCAGCCGGGGAGAAAAACGAGATCGTTGTTCAGGAAGAACAGCCATCCGCCGTGCGACTCCGCCGCTCCGCGATTGCACGTCGCGGCGAAACCAAGATTGCGTTCGTTCTGAATGGCGCGGCAGGGCGCGGATAGCGTGGCCAACCATTCGCGAGTTCCATCCGTGCTGCCATCGTCGACAAAAATGATCTCATGCGCGAGCCCGGCCGGCAGCGTCGCCTGCAACGTGCGCAAACACTCCTGCGTCAGCGTCAGACAATTGTAGAGCGGGATGATAAACGAAACCTGCATGTCGGGGTCGGCCGCCAACGCTAGTCCAGGCGTTCGACAAAAGGCAAGATACGCACAAAAAAAGGCCGCGGACTTTTGTCCGCGGCCTTGAAATCTTACGCCCAGAGCGCGATTGGCTTACTCCTTCTTGGAGGCTTCGTCGAAGATATCGCCGAGGCTCGTGAGGTCGGTGCCGTTCGTGCTCTTGGTGAACTGCTCATAGGAGGCGGTCTCCTGGGCGAGCTGGTCGGCCGAGTAGTTGGCGGCCTTGATCGAGAGGCCGATGCGGCGGCCTTCACGGTCGATCTTGACCACGCGGGCCGTGACCGCCTGACCGGGCTTGAGCACGTCCTTGATCTTCTCGACGCGGTCTTCCTGGATCTGCGAGATGTGGACGAGGCCGTCGATTCCATCCTTGAGCTCCACGAAGGCGCCGAAGTTGGTGATCTTGGAAACGGTGCCGTTCACCACGTCGCCGGTGCGGAAGAAGCTGTCGATGTCGGTCCACGGATCGGTCGCGAGCTGCTTCATGCCGAGGCTGATGCGCTGCTGGTTCGGATCGACGTCGAGGACGATGGCGTCCACCTCGTCGCCCTTCTTGAGCATCTCGGACGGGTGGTTGATCTTGCGGGTCCAGGACATGTCGGAGACATGCACCATGCCGTCGATGCCTTCCTCGAGTTCGATGAAGGCGCCGTAGGTGGTCATGTTGCGCACCTTGCCGCGGACGCGGGCGCCCACCGGGTAGTTGTGGCGGACCATGTCCCACGGATTCGGCTCCAGCTGGCGGAGGCCGAGGGAGATCTTCTGCTCTTCCTTCTGGATGCCGAGGACGACCGCATCGAGCTCCTGGCCGACCTTGAGCAGCTCGGAGGGCTTGGTGATGCGCTTGGTCCAGGACATCTCGGTGATGTGGACGAGGC
>CAZIQP010000079.1:0-17366 GCA_964541315.1 uncultured Opitutaceae bacterium | reverse complement strand
GCCCGGGTGGTGGAATTGGTAGACACGCAGGTCTCAGAAGCCTGTGCCTAAAAGCATGACGGTTCGAGTCCGTCCTCGGGCACCATTTTCGAATGGTTTGTATCAGATTGATACGCTGTATGTTGATACTCACATGGACTGGACGTTTGGTCCATCTCGGATCGAGCCGGACGGCCGGTGGAAATTCCCGTAGCAGGCATTGCGGGGATCCACGGATAGGCGGTGGCGAGGTTTAAGCTTATAGTGCGACATCCTCTTCATCCCATGTCGCCCCTCCTTTCTCTCTTTGCCCTGACTTCAGCCGGCAGCCTGTTGGTTTTGCTTCACGTCGTGCGCTCGGCTCCCGAGGGTCATGAAGACGAAAAGGGTTTTCATCACGCTAACGAAACTGAGGTCAACCCCGAGCTTTGTCTGATTCCGGTGACCCGGAGGTGAAAGCATGAGCACGCACGAATTTTTCTTTCAGCAGGGTTTTGTTTTTAGCGTCACGGGCTGACAGATAGGGACGAACCGCCAGGTTGCTGTCGTGTGCGACATGCCTGGCGGTTCTGTTTGAGGAAGAACCTCAAGAGCGGTGGACACGTCTTAGGGCCAGACGATCAGAGCAATCCCCGGGTTTGTGGCGCACCCGCTACTGGATCAAATCCTGCACCAACGGCTCAAGGCGGGGTGTAGTGGGTGAAAATTTGATGGCATCGCGCAGGAGCGCTTCCGCGCGGGCGCCCTTGGCCTCATCGTTGAAGTGCAAGGTGCAAAGCCGGGTGCCGGGAGCGACGGGCTCGCCCACCTTGATCAGATCGCTCAGGCCGACAGCGAAATCAACCTTGTCGGTCACGGCGGTGCGCCCGCCACCCAGTTCCATGATGACGGCGCCGCACTGAAGGGCGTCGACTTCGCCGATGAAGCCGGCGGCGTTGGCCGGTGCCTTTATCTCAAGCATTGTTTTGGCCGTGGGGAGAAGCTTGTAATCATCGACCACCTTATGGTCGCCACCCTGTGCCGCGCACATATCGCGAAAAAGTTTCAGGGCGGAACCATTTGCAATGGCGAGAGCCAGCTTGGTGCGCGCCTCGTTTTCAGTCGGGGCCACCCCGCCGAGGATCAGCATGTGCGCGGCGAGGGCGTAGGTCACTTCCATCAGATCCGCCGGTCCTCGTCCTTTGAGACACTCGATGGCTTCGATCACCTCGGTGGAGTGGCCGACGGCCCGGCCAAGCGGCTGGTCCATGCCCGTGAGCAATGCGCGCACGGTTTTGCCGGAAGATCTGCCAATTTCCACCATGGCGCGGGCGAGCTCGCCGGCCTGGGCTTTGGTTTTCATGAACGCGCCGCGGCCGAATTTGACGTCGAGCACGAGCGAGTCGATGCCTTCGGCAAGTTTTTTGCTCATGATGCTGGCGCAGATGAGCGGCAGGCAATCCACGGTGCCGGTGACATCGCGAAGGGCGTAGAGCTTCTTGTCGGCGGGAACGATTTTGTCGGTCTGGCCGATCATCGCGCAGCCTACTTTATCCAGCATGAAACGAAATTCCGCGGGGCTCAGCATCACGCGGAAACCCGGAATGGCCTCGAGCTTGTCGAGCGTTCCGCCTGTGTGACCGAGGCCGCGACCGCTCATCATCGGCACTTTTAGGCCGCACGCGGCGGCGAGTGGGGCGAGGATCAGGGAGACTTTGTCGCCGACGCCGCCCGTGGAATGCTTGTCGACCTTCTTTCCAGTGATGGTGCTCAGATCCATGATCTCGCCGGAGCGGAGCATCGCATCGGTCAGCCAGGAGGTTTCCTGGGGCGACAGACCGCGCCAGCAAATCGCCATCAGCAGAGCCGAGGCTTGGTAGTCGGCAAAGCGTCCCGTGCATACTCCTTGGGCGAAGAAGTCGATTTCCTCGCGGGATAGGCTCCCACCATCGCGCTTCTTGATGATGATCGATTGCGGGGTGAAATTGCTGTCGATTGCAAAGGGTGATTTGGTGGGGCGGAGTTTGTAGATCGTGGGCGCCGGCGGTGGAGGCATCGGTCTTTCCCAGCGTTGGGGCGCGGCCTGAACATAAAGCAGGTTGGCAACCCCTTCGGTTTTTCGCCGATAATAAAACACCATCCCGCCCTGATAGAGCAGGGTCACGAGGAGCACGGTGCCATAGACGGCAATAAAAGTCAGTCTGACCAATGACAAAAGTTTTGTCTCGGTCATATTGGAGGAGGGCAACACGTCATCGAGAGAAACACCGAGCAGTTGGGACATTTCACGGGCTTTGGGGAGAAGCTCGTCCTTCACGTAACCTGCATCAAAACTCACCAGACCCCGGATAGCATAACAGGAAAGCACAGCCAGCAGCAGGAGCTCGGCCCGGACGAGCCAGCGCATGCCCCAGGCGTCGCGTTTCTTCAGCAGGCGTCGCCCTTTTAGCTCCATCCAGCCGGAAACGACGGCCAATACGCCGACACTGAGGCCGACCAGGTCGCCCATGAACAGGGCGAGCACGCTGGCCAGACTGGCGATGATTATCACGCTCCAGCCGTTGAGGCGGGAGATCGCGAGAATGCGGGTGAATGATTTTTCTGCCGGGGTCGGTGTAGCAGGAGGCATTTTAGCGTTTCAGATTCGGGTTACTTCGTTTCAAGATGACCATGACACGCCTAGACATGTCGTCACGTCCCAAACAGTCGTCATCCTTCCGGATAGAGTTCCCTCCCGAGCTGCCAATCAGCGCCCGGGCGGACGAAATCATTGGCCTTTTACAACGTCATCAGGTGCTGGTGCTGTCGGGAGAGACAGGATCCGGGAAAACCACTCAGATTCCGAAGATGTGTTTGGCCGCCGGGTCGGGCACGCGCGGTCGGATCGCCTGCACCCAGCCCCGAAGGGTGGCCGCAGCATCGGTATCGCGGCGGGTGGCCGAGGAATTGAATGTGACCCACGGCCGCGAAGTCGGCTGCAAGATTCGGTTCGCCGACCAGACTTCCGACGCCACGCTCATCAAGTTCATGACCGACGGCATGCTGCTGGCCGAGCTGCAGGGTGATCCGGAGTTGCGCGAATACGATACGATCATCGTGGACGAAGCGCACGAACGTTCGCTCAATATCGATTTCATTCTTGGCCATCTGCGCCGGTTGCGCGTGCGCCGGCCCGATCTGCGGATCGTGATCACGTCGGCGACAATCGACACCGCGGCGTTTTCCGCGGCGTTCGATGGTGCGCCTATCATCGAGGTATCGGGCCGGGTTTATCCGGTGGAGGTGATTTATTCGCCACTCGAGGAGATGAAGGGCGATAGCAGCGAATATACGTACATCGACGCCGCCGAGGAAGCCGTGGAACGCGTTCTGCGCGAAAGTTCGGCGGGCGATATTCTCGTTTTTCTCCCCACCGAGCGCGACATCCGCGAAATGCGCGATCTCATTGAGGGCCGGAATCTGCGCAATCTGGAAGTGGTGCCGCTTTATGGCCGGCTGACCAACGCGGAGCAGCAACGCGTCTTCGCACCGTCGCGGCACCGGAAAATTGTGGTGGCTACGAATATTGCCGAGACGTCGCTCACGATTCCCGGCATCCGCTTCGTGATCGACACCGGTCTCGCCCGCGTGAGCCGCTATGTGCCGCAGAGCCGCACCCGCCGGCTGCCGGTGGAACCGGTGGCGCAGAGCAGCGCGGATCAGCGCAAGGGCCGGTGCGGCCGCGTGAGCGACGGCGTGTGCATACGGCTTTATTCCGAACAGGATTTTCTCGACCGGCCCCGCTTTGCCCAGCCTGAGATCCAGCGCAGCAATCTGGCTGATGTCATTTTGCGGATGAAGGCCTTCGGGCTCGGCGACATCGAGGAGTTTCCATTTTTAAATGCTCCGCCCGCCAAGGGCATTCGTTCCGGTTATGCGCTGCTGCATGAACTCGGCGCCATCGATGACGCAGGAGGGTTGACCAGCCTCGGTCGCGAGCTGGCGCATCTGCCGGTCGATCCGACGGTCGGCCGCATGATCCTGCAGGCGCGCACGGAAAAATCCCTGCGCGAAGTGCTCATCATTGCCGCGGCGCTCAGCATCCAGGATCCGCGGGAACGACCGCTCGACCGGCAGCAGAAAGCCGACACCGCGCACCGTCGTTTCACGCATCCCGATTCAGATTTTCTCACGCTGCTCGCCATCTGGGAAACCTATCACGACGAATTTGAAGGGATGTCGCTTGGCAAACTTCGGAAATTCTGCACGACCCACTTTTTGTCGTTCATGCGGATGCGCGAATGGCGCGATGTGCACGGGCAGATTGAGGACACCTTGCGCGAGCGCGACGGTTTCACCCGGACCTCAATCTATGACGGCGTGGAAAAAATCGAAGACGTGAAACTCTCACCGGGCGCACCGGCGTATCGCTCCATTCACCGCTCCATTCTCGCCGGTCTGCTGGGTAATGTTGCCACGCGAACGGATGACGGCACCTATCAGGCTACGCATGATCGGAAGGTGGCGTTGTTTCCGGGATCGGCGTTGTTGGAGAAACCCGAAAACAAAAAGAGTTCAGCCAACGGACAGGCTCCAGCCAAGAAACCCAAGGTCGCAAAATGGCTCATGGCCGCGGAAATCATGGAGACGGGCCGCGTTTATGCCCGCACCTGTGCGCGGATCGATCCGCAATGGCTGATCGATCTTGGGGCGCATATCATTCGCGCTGCGCACAGCGAACCATTCTGGAGTCCCGAGGCCGGACGCGTGCTCGTGAAGGAGCGTCGCCGGCTCTACAATCTCGAGCTGGAGACGCGCTCGGTCAGCTACGGCAAACTCAACCCGGTGGAGGCGACGGAGATTTTTATCCGCGAAGGATTGGTCGGTGACACCATCGCCTGGCCGTTCGATTTTCTCGCGCACAACCGGCGCATCCGGGAAAAGACCGAGACGATTCTCACGCGCACCCGCAGCGCCGGCTATCTCGATCTTGATGAGGCGGCGTACCGGTTCTATGCGACACGATTGAAGCTGAAGGAAGGCGAACGATACGATCAGGGCATTGGCAGTGTGCCCGAGCTGGTTGATCTCGTGCGACACCGGCAGATGACGGAGCCCAGATTTCTCCACATGGCGGAAGATGATCTGAAACCGCCGGCGGAGCTGACCGAGGCCGCGAAGGAATTTCCTGAGTCGCTGCCGTTGCAGAACAGCGCGTTGCCGCTGAATTATGCGTACAAGCCCGGCAAGGAGGACGACGGGGTGACGTTGCGTGTGAGTGTGGCCGAAGCGGAAGCGCTCACGCTGGCGACGCTCGACTGGGCGGTGCCGGGACATTTGCTGGAGAAAATCGAACTGCTGTTGAAGGCATTGCCCAAAGAGCAACGGCGGACGCTCATCCCATTGACTGAAACCGCGCTTAAGATCGCCGGCCAGATTGGCCTGATCGCGGCCCGCGCGGTGCCGCCGACCCTCGTGGAAGCGATGGCGGAAATTCTCACTGAGCGTTTAGGCGTGCGGATCGATCCGCGTGTGTGGGCGGACAAACCGTTGCCCGATCATCTGCGAGTGCGGGTGGAGGTGATCGATGATCATGGCAAGGTGCTTGGCGCCAGCCGCGAGCTTGACGAACTGCAGAAACAGTTGGGCGCGCAGCAACAGCAGTTGAGCCAGAGGGCGGCCAGTGATGACAATGCGGCGTGGCGGGCGGCGCGCGCGAAATGGGAACAGCCGCCGACGCTCGAATGGACCTTCGGCGACCTGCCCGCCACGGTCGTGGTCGCCGAACATGCCGGCGTCCCTGTCCTTGCACATCCGGGATTACAGTCGCGCGAGACCGGGGTGGCAGTGCGGTTGTTTGCCACGGTCGAGGAAGCGCAAATCGCAACCCACGCGGGTTTGGCCAAACTCTTCGAGTCACAGCTTCGCTACGAGCTTGGCTGGCTCGGGAAGGATCTGAAGGACTTGCGTTCGCTCGGCACGCTCACGGTCACGCTTGCGCCGATGGAGCAATTACAGCAGGACGCGCTCGCCTCGATCGTGCGCTGGGTGTGCGATCGGAAAGTGCAGCCATTGCAGGCCAAGATTTTTAATGCCCGGCTTGATGAGGCGAAGCACGACTTGCGCGGCCTCGTGCCGAAACTCGTGGACTGGCTGCGCGAAGCGCTGACGCTGCGGCTCACGTTGCAGACGCACCCGACGCCGTATCCGGGCATGGCGGAGGACTTGGCGCAGTTGGTGCCTGCGGATGTTCTCCGCCTGACGCCCTTCGAGCGCATGAAACATCTGCCGCGCTACCTCAAAGCCATGCAAGCCCGTGCGGACCGCTGGAAGCGCGACCAGGCCAAGGATGCGCAGCGCGCCGGGGAAATCGCGCCATTTGCCGCGGCGGTGAAAAAGCTTGGCGTTCGTGCCGGGGACTTCCGTTGGCTGGTGGAAGAGTTCCGCGTCAGCCTTTTCGCACAGGAGCTGGGCACGGCCGCGGCGGTTTCAGCGGTGCGGCTGACACGGGCAATGCAGGAGTTGGGCCTCGGTGGAGAGGTCACAAAGACCACTGCTCCGACCCCCACGAAACTCGCAATGCCGCTGCCGATGAAGGGCAAAACAGTCTTCAAAAGCCTGGATGCACTGGGAAATCTTCCCCGGTAGATCTGTTTTGAGTATTGTCGTCCGTCGGTGGGAAGGTACACTCCGGCTCAACCCCACCCCCCCTATGAATACGTCGATTGCCACGTTGCTGGAAAAAAAGGGCGGCTCCACCCACACCGTTCCACACACGGTCACCGTGGCCGAGGCCGTCAGAGAAATGAACCGCCTGAAAATTGGCGCGGTCCTGATCATGAACGGCGCATCGCTGATCGGCATATTTACGGAGCGCGATGTGCTGAGCCGGGTGGTCGGCGGGGAACGCGATCCGCTGACCACGCCGGTGACCTCGGTGATGACTGCGGACGTCAGGACCATCGACCCCGAAACCACGGTCGACGAGGTGATGAGCATTTTCCGCGACAAACGCTGCCGGCATCTGCCGGTGATGCGGAGCGGACATTTGCTCGGATTGATTTCAATCGGAGATGTTTCCGCCTGGATCGCCAACATGCACCGGTCCGAGGCGGAAACGTTGCGGCAATATATTGCCGGTGATTTGTCGGCGTGAGCGGGATTCGGCGGACTCGTGGCTTGCGGACTGGCGACCGGTGATTATTTGTTGGCGAATGAAAACACGCATCCTCCCGGTTTTGTTCGGTGTATTGGCGCTCGTGACCGTCGGTCAGGCGAAGATTGTGACCAAAGCGGTCGGCTATGAACACGCCGGCGTGAAGCTGGAAGGCTGGCTCGCCTATGACGACAGCACGACGGCGAAACGTCCGGGCGTGTTGGTGGTGCCCGAGTGGTGGGGTCTGAATGATTTTCCCAAGGACAAGGCCGTGGAACTGGCCAAGCTCGGCTATGTGGCCTTTGCGATCGATATGTATGGAAAGGGCGTGACGACCGAAGATCCGAAAAGGGCCGGCGAGCTCGCCGGGCAATTTTATGGCAAGCCTCTCATGGCGGATCGTGCGCGCGCCGGGCTCGATCAGCTTTTAGCGACCGGGTTGGTGGCGAATGGCAAAGTGGCGGCCATCGGCTTTTGTTTTGGCGGGGCAACCTGTCAGGCGCTGGCCTATAGCGGAGCGCCGGTGGCGGGCATCGTGAGTTTTCACGGCAGCCTGATCCCTGCTCCTGTCGGCGCCAGCCACAATGCGAGAATCCTCATCCTGCATGGCGCGGCCGACACCTTTATCACGGCTGAGCAGATTGCCGCATTCAAGCAGAGCATGAAGGACGGCGGGTTTGACATGCAATGGATCAGTTATCAGGGGGCCGTGCATGCATTCACGAATCCTGATGCGACTCGCATCGGCAAGGAGCACGGGATGAACATCGCCTACAACGAGCCGGCCGCCAAGGCTTCGTGGGTGAAGATGCAGGAATTTTTCCATACGGTGTTTTCGAGAAGTGATCCGCCGCAGGGTGGGTTGCAGCGGTAGCTCGGGCGCGTTTTTGCTGCTCCCGCGATGAGTTCACTCACCGTCTATACCTACGCCAGTTGCGATACGTGCCGGAAGGCCGTGAAATGGTTGCGGGCGCACGGATTGGTTTTCGCCGAGCGCGCCATTCGCGAAACGCCACCGGGCCCGGTTGAGTTGAAATCGATGCTCGCGGCGTTCGGTGGGGAGTGGCGTCGACTTTTTAATACTTCGGGTCGCGATTACCGAGAGTTGAAACTGGGAGATAAACTGGCGGCCATGACCGACCGCGAGGTGCTCGAATTGTTGGGCGGCAACGGCAATCTGGTGAAGCGTCCTTTTTTGATTGGCGACGGAATTGCGCTTGTGGGATTTGATGAGGAAGCATGGACCAAGGTGTTCCGGAAAAAGTAGGCGCTGCCACTGAAAATCGGTCGGCTGTCCGCCGGCATTTCGGATATGAAATACGCTGGCTTCCGGCTTGGGGTGGCTTTCAATGCGCTGCATGGGTTTGATCGATACACACACTCACCTGGATTCCTTTGCGGGCCGCGGCGAGTTGCCGGCGGTACTGCAACGGGCGCGGGCTGCGGGCGTCGAGGCGATGATCGCCATCGGCACAGATGCGGATGATTGGTCGCCGTACCGTGATATCGCGGCGCAAAATCCTGGTTTTGTTTTCTACTCGGTGGGAATTCATCCGTGCAATGTGGATGAAAAGTGGACCGAGCGTTTTGCGCAAATCGAAGGGTTTTGGCAGCAGGCACCCAAGCCCGTCGCCCTTGGCGAAATCGGACTCGATCGGTTTCATTTGCCGAAGGATAACCCGAAGGTGGCTGAGCTAATCATCGGCTGGCAGAAAGCGGCGTTTGCCGAGGGATTATTGCTGGCGAAGCGGCTGGGTTGTCCGGTGGTGGTGCATTCGCGTGGAGCATTTCAGGAGTGTGTGGAGATGATCGATGCGTCCGGTGTAGACTGGTCGCGGGTGGTGTTCCATTGCATGACCGAAGGACCGGCGGAAATGGCCGTGTTGTTGCAGCGGGGTGGGTTCGCTTCTTTCACCGGGGTCGTCACCTATAAATCGGCGGAGAATGTTCGTGCGGCCGCGCTGGCGCAGGGGCTGGGCCGGTTGATGGTGGAAACGGATGCGCCCTACCTCACGCCAATGCCGCACCGGGGAAAGCCGAACGAGCCGGCTTTCGTCCGGCATACGGCGGAGTATTGCTCGGGACTGTTTGGGGTGAGCTATGAAAAACTTTCGGCGGTCACGACGGCCAACGCCCGGAAGTTTTTTGGAATCTAGCCTGCGGAACGTACAAACACGAGGAAGCATCAGAAAACAAAAAAACCGATCGGATAGATCGGCTTTCCATTCCGTGGATTTGGCGCGTAGGTTCTACGGGCGACTCGCCTCACGCCTCGTCGAACTTCTTGGCGAAGAGCGCTTCGAGCTCGGCCAGCATCTGCGGGGCATCGGGGCCGGTGGCGATGAACTTCACTTTTGAGCCTTTGGCGGCGGCAAGCATCATGAGTCCCATGATGCTTTTGCCGTTCACCTGCTCGTCTTCCTTCTCCACAAAAATTTCCGCCTTAAATTTGTTCGTGATGCGGACAATCATCGCCGCTGGGCGGGCATGGATGCCCATCTTGTTTTGCACAAGAAGTTCCCTTGTGTGGGTATCGGCTGCGGTGGCGTCACTCTTTTCCATTGCGATAGGTCGGTAGGTTCAGATTAAAGGATTCGGAAAAAACCGGACCCGATCCGGCTCTGCAACCACAAACACCCCTGCATGCCCGCCTTTGCCATCATTGTCCCTTGTCGGTTGGAATCTACTCGTTTCCCCAGGAAATTGTTGCATAATATTAAAGGCAAGCCACTTGTGTTGTGGGTGGCGGAAAGAATCGCCCGGCAGGCACCCGACCTGCCTCTGTGGTTTGCTGTGGACCACGAGCTTCTTGCAGAATGCATTGAAGGATCTGGATTTAGGGCGATAATGACCGATGAAAATCACCCCAGTGGAACGGACCGTATTGCCCAAGCTAATCGTCGGGTGCGGGCGAGCTACGTTATTAATGTTCAAGCTGACGAACCGCTGGTGACGGATCGCCAGATTCAGGCCTTGGCGCGGATGATCCAAGGCGACTGTCCGATGGCGACGCTGTGTTCGCCGTTCAAGCGGGCGGAAGATTTCCAAAATCCCAATCAGGTGAAAGTGGTCATCACGAAGACCGGTCGTGCGCTTTATTTTTCCCGTTCGCCCATCCCCTACATGCGCGATCTGGCCGGCAAAGTGGACGATGCGTGGGTGGCGGCCAATCCCTGTTTCAAGCACCTCGGGCTTTATGCCTACAAAGCCGATTTTCTCGAGCGATTTGTCGCGTTGCCGCCGGGCAAGCTGGAGCAGATTGAAAAATTGGAACAACTGCGGGCTTTGGGCGCGGGCCATCCGATCGCGATCGAAGTAACGGACGATCCGTCCATTGGTGTCGACACGGCGGAAGACGCGGTGCGATTCGAGCAGTTGCTCCAATCGTGAAGGAATAGGCATTAACTCTAAAGCAGCAGGAAAAGTGCCGGTCTTCTTGTCGCTTGAAAATTCCTCTTCAGATCTTCCCGGCCTTCCGTTTTTCGATCATCTTGTAGAAATCGGTGAAGAGCGGATCGGCGTCGTTCGGGCCGGGGGCGGCTTCGGGGTGATACTGCACGGAGAATACGGGCAGCGTCTTGTGGCGCAGGCCTTCGACGGTCTGGTCATTCAAATTGATTTCGGTGACCATGGCGCCACAGCTTTCGATCGACTTCGGGTCGGTGGCGAAACCGTGGTTTTGCGCCGTGATGGAAACCTTGCCGGTCTCGATATTCTTCACGGGCTGATTCCCTCCGCGATGACCGAACTTCAGTTTGAACGTGGTGCCGCCGATGGCGTGTGTGATCATCTGGTGACCAAGGCAGATGCCGAAGATCGGATAGTCGGGCAGCAAGGCGGTGACAGTCTTGTGGATGTAGGGCAGGGCGGCAGGATCGCCCGGGCCGTTCGAGAGAAACACACCATCGACGCCGGCATCGCGCACCTGTTCGTGGGTGGCGGTGGCTGGAAAAACCTGCACATCGAAACCGTGGCGGACCAGCTTGCGGAAAATGGTGTACTTCGCGCCGTAATCAAAAGCGGCGATCTTGAACTTCTTCGACGGAGTGATCGTGGCGCCTTGGGTGGTGCCAACGGGCAGATACTGGGTGTTGTGCCGCGAGGCGTCGTAGGCCTGCCAGATGTAGGGTGCGGCGCAGGTGGTGTCCTTGACGTAGTCGCTGCCGGCCATGTCCTGCCAGGTGCGGGCGCGGCTGACGGCTTCGGCGTCAGTGAGCGGCAAAGTGCTGAGGCAGGATTTCATGGCTCCATCCACGCGCAATTTCTTGGTGATGGCCCGGGTGTCGACCTCGCTGATGCCGGGAATGCCGTATTTTTTCAGGTAGGCATCGAGCGACATCGTGCTGCGCCAATTGCTGACCACAGGTGAAACTTCACGCACGACCAGGCCGGAGCAGCGGGGGGAGGCGGCCTCTTCGTCCTCGACGTTGACGCCGTAATTGCCGATTTGCACGGCGGTCATCGTCACGATCTGGCCAAAGTAGGAGGGATCGGTGATGATCTCCTGATAGCCGGTCATGGAGGTGTTGAACACACATTCGCCGGCGATGGTGGCATCGGCGCCAAAAGCGGTTCCGCGGAACACACTGCCGTCTTCAAGGGCTAGAACTGCGGGTTTGGACTGGGACATTGCACGCGACGAAAAAGAGTCTGGCGTCCCCTGCCAAGGGGAAACATGCGGAGGCACCTAAATCCCCGGACTTATGAAGCAAAACCGGCCTTTCCGATGGCCCGGCTAATTGGATGGGGACGATGTGGCGCGGATCAGGCGGATGAGGTCGGGGGCTTGGATCGGCTTGGTCAGAAAATCGTTCATGCCCGCATTCAGGCAAATCTCACGGTCACCAACCATGGCGGAGGCGGTCAGGGCAATGATTCTGATCTCGCGATTTTGCTCGCCGGCCTCGCCGCTGCGGATTCGGGCCGTGGCATCAAGGCCGTCCATTTCGGGCATCTGGCAATCCATCAGGATCAGATCATAGCTTTCCCGTCGCAAAGCCTCGATGCAGGCCAGACCATGGCCGACGATTTGGGCTTGGTATCCTATGCGGCGGAGCAATCCGGCGATCAATTTCTGGTTCACCAGATTGTCCTCGGCCACGAGTATCCGGAGAGGATGTTGCTTGCCGAGATTCGGATCGAATTTGGGTGAAGGAGCGATCGAAAACGGGACCGATGTGGTGCCGCCGGTTTCGGCGTGACGGGTGTCGGCGAGCGATTTGTTCAACGCGTCGAGCAGGGCGGATTGGCGCACAGGCTTGGTGAGCACGACGCTGAAATGGTCCATCGGGTTGTAGACGCGGAGCTCGTCGCGGTTGACGGAGGAGAGCAGAATGAGCGGCAGGTTGGCCCGGCCGGGCAGTTGATGGAGCTGGCCGGCGAGTTCCACGCCATGCATGCCGGGCATCATCATGTCGAGGATCGCCAGGTCATACTCGCCATGCTCCTTGATGTGCGCGATGGCGGCGAGGGGTTCCTCGAATGACTCGCAGATGATGCCCCAGCGTTGCAACTGGCAGGTGAGAATGCGGCGGTTGCACTCATTGTCGTCGACGATTATGGCGCGGCGGCCATCGAGGGCCACGGCGGGACGCAGAGAAGGGGCTCTGGGGGAATGATCGGCGGGAGGGGTGGTGATGGCGGCTTGGGTGGTGAAGCGGAAGCAGGAGCCCTGCGGAGAAGTGGAGGCCAGCTCGATGTCTCCACCGAGCAATTGCGCCAGGTTGCGGCTGATCGCCAGGCCCAGGCCGGTGCCGCCGAACCGGCGGGTGGTGGAGGAGTCAGCCTGGCTGAAAGGACGGAAGAGGCGGTTGATGCGATCGGGTGGAACTCCTTCGCCGGTATCACGGATGGAAAAAACAAGTTTGGGCGCCTGCCCGGTCGTGGAAGGGATGCTGCTGACCCGCACTTCCACTTCGCCCTTCGTGGTAAACTTGATGGCGTTGCCGATCAGGTTGACGAGTACCTGCCGGAGCCGGGTGCTGTCGCTGAGCACCCATTCGGGCACATCGGTGTCGATCCAGTGCAGCAGCTCGATTTTCTTTTCGTTGGCCTTGCTCCACAGCAGATCGAGCACTTCCTCGACGCAACGGCGCACCGAGACGGGGTGCTGGTCGAACTCCATGCGGCCGGATTCGATTTTGGAAAAATCGAGGATGTCGTTGATGAGAGTGAGCAGCGATTCGCCGCTGGAGCGGATGGTGAGCAGCCAGTCGCGCTGCTCGGTGCCGAGGGGCGTGTCAAGGAGCAGGTTGGTAAAGCCGATCACGCCGTTCATCGGAGTGCGGATCTCGTGGCTCATCACGGCGAGGAATTCGCTCTTGGCGCGGTCGGCGGCCTCCGCCGCTTCCTTTGCCTGACGGAGTTCGGCCTCCGCCTCTTTTTGCCGGGTGATGTCGGCATGCGTGCCGACCATGCGCTGCGCCCGGCCATCGGCACCGAACAGGGCCTTGCCGCGGACCAGCGCCCAGACCCAGCCGCCATCGCGATGGAGAATGCGGTATTCGCAGTGGAAAATATCCACCTGTCTCTGCAGGTGGGCGATGAGGGCGGTGTCGATCTGCGTCCGGTCGTCCGGATGAATGCGGGCCAGCCACTCTTCGCGCCGGTCGGCCAGTTCTGCCGCCGTATAGCCCAGCATGCTTTTCCAGCGCGGGGAAAACCACATCTCATTGCGTTCGATATTCCAATCCCAGACGCCCTCGTTGCTGCCGGCGACAGCCAGTTGCCAGCGTTCCTCGCTGAGATGCAGCGCGCGCTCGGCCGCCTTGCGGGCGGTGGCATCGCGATCCATGCCGATCACCAATTCGCGACCGTCCACGACAATCAGACTCGTGAAATAGTCGATCGGAAACGCCGTGCCATCCTTGCGCCGGTGCAGGCCTTCGCCTTCGAGCCGGCCATGCTTGCGGAGATCCTTGATCCAGTAGGGCGCGTTTCCCGTCCAAGGATGGGCTTCAATGATGTCGCAACATTGCCCGATCAACTCCGTCTTGGTGTACCCGTGAATGGCGCAGGCAAGGAGATTGCAGTCGACGATTCTGACAGGAACCTGCGGATCGTTCGGATCCAGCAGCATGATGCTGATGGGCGCATTTTCCCAGAGCGCACGAAGCTGGGGCAACGTGGTGTGGAGCGCCCCATGGTTTTCCGCGACAGATCGACGGAGATTTTCCGCCGTCAGGGCGGTCAGCCAGGCATGGACCAGGGCGAGCAATGCGATGGCGGTGCTGCTCGCCGCCAGACTGATGATGATACCACGGGGGATCGGCTGCACGGAGCACGCCAGCCACACCAGTGCGATCGCGCAGACAAGCACGCCAGCAACCAGCGTCCCGGTCAGGCCCCGGGCATTTCCTGCGGAAAATTTTGGTATTGGGCTGGGTTTTTGAGATTGGATGGGCAGTGGCATCGAGGGTGCAAATTGCCAGATGCAGACCGCATAGGGCGGCCTGCTCTGAGCCGTGGCAGGTTTGTCATAAAAAGATCGGCACAAAGCCCCTTCTCCTGAGCCTTATCCACAAACATTAAAGCTCTGGCCAGCAATGGACTGCTTGATTGTTGGCTGCGTCTTACGTTCATGATTTACGGAACCATTTTCGATCGCATCGGATTGATTCCTTCATTTGACAGCCCGGGCAAACCAGCTACCTCTGACTGCACAACATGGCATACGCTGAAGATCGCTCCCGGTGGTACGAAGGTCAGGGATTATGGTCACATGTACCCGAGGCCCAGTGGCGGGACTGGACTTGGCAGCTCAAAAACCGCATCACCTCCGTTGAGCAGATCGAGCGATACCTCACCCTGACGCCGGGAGAGAAAGCCGGCTGTCTCTTTGCCAACCAGAAGCTGGCGCTCGCGATCACACCGTATTTTTTCAACCTGATCGACCGAAACGATCCCCTCTGCCCGATTCGCAAGCAGGTTATCCCACGCAGCGATGAAATGGTGGTATCGTCCGGCGAAATGCTCGATTCCCTCGGGGAAGACGAACATTCGCCCGTGCCCGGCCTCGTTCACCGTTATCCTGACCGGGTGCTCTTTCTCGTGACGGATCGTTGCGCCGCCTATTGCCGCTACTGCACGCGCAGCCGGCTCGTCAGCAACGCGCAGGACTACAACTTTCATCCCGAATACGAGCAGGCGCTGCGTTACATCGAGGCGCACACCGAGGTTCGTGACGTCCTGCTTTCCGGCGGTGATCCGCTGCTGCTTTCTGATAAAAAACTTGAGCACCTGCTCGGCCGCCTGCGTGCCATCAAGCATGTGGAGTTCATCCGCATCGGCTCGCGCATTCCGGTTTTCCTGCCGCAACGCATCACGCCGGAACTTTGCGAAGTGTTCAAAAAACATGGTCCGATCTGGATGAGTATCCATGTCAATCACCCGAAGGAAGCCACCCAGGAATTGAAAGACGCGTGCGAGCGACTTTCATTTGCGGGCGTGCCGCTGGGCAACCAAAGCGTGCTCCTGCGCGGTGTGAATGACGATGCCGAGGTGATGCAGGCGCTCGTGCACCGGTTGCTGCGGATGCGCGTGCGGCCATATTACCTTTACCAGATGGATCTCATCACCGGCGGCTCGCATTTCAAGGTCGATGTGCGCAAAGGGCTCGAAATCATCCAGGCGCTGCGCGGTCATACGACCGGTTACGCCGTGCCGCAATACGTTATTGATGCGCCGGGTGGCGGCGGCAAGGTGCCGATGAATCCCGACTACATCGAAAAAATTACCGACGACGAGGTGGTCTTCCACAATTTCGAGGGCAAGGTCTTCCGCTACCCGTTGCAGGCCGAGCCCGTGAAAGAAAACGCCGGCGTCGTCATGCCGGCGGAAATTCACCTGTAGGCGAAGATTATTTGTCGGGCCGCCGCTTGTCGGCGTGCCGCAGTTTGCATCGGTGATGATCGTGGAGCTGCGTTCGCGCCACCGGCGAAAATGTGGCTGCCTTTTCTTTCGCTCACTGCAACCCGAACGTCACGCTGATGGTCGCGGTGATCGTTTTCTCCAGCGTAGAAGTGTCGCTGTTTCCCTCCCAACTCGTCGCCGTGGAATAGAGCGGATTGATCTGCACCACACCCATGTGCGCATTGCGCAGCTCCTTGATTTCGCGGCCGCCTTGCCCGGCGATCTGCTCGGCCCGGGCGCGCGCGTCCTTTGTCGCCTCGGCCATCATTTCCACTTTGGCGTCACCGGCCTTCGTGTAGATGAAGGCGAAACCATCGGACACAAAAGATACGTCCTGCTGCAGCAATTCCCCGGTGTCGCCGGCGAGTTTCGGTATTTGCTCCACTTCGCCGGAGCGCACCCCGAGCGACTGGGTCAGCCGGTAGCCGACGCGGACTACGGCCGTCGTTTCATCGTCGTCGTGGCGTCGCTTTGCGGTCATTTCCTGAATTTGCACGGGCTGAACGGAAAAATCCGACAGTCCGTGCACCTTGAGAAACGCGCTGATCTTCGCGAAGTCCGTCTGTAGTTTTAGTTGCGCCTCGAGCAGCGTCGGCGCGTCGACCGAATAGTTTGCGCGCCAGACGATGAGATCGGAGCGCACGTTTTTTCGGGCCGAGCCGGTGACGTTGATGATTTGGGACTCCGCGATGCGGGTCAAGGTGTGGGCGAGGACGAGGGAGGCGAAACAGAGGCCGGCGGAAAGAAAAAGTCCGGCTACGAGCCCGAAAAGATGAGGGCGGGTTGGGTTCATTTTTTGTGGATATGACGAAGCCGGGCGCGTTACCGCGCCCTGAAACCGGACCGAACGGTCGTGCAACCAATTGCAGGCCAGAGTTAAGCGCCAGACAATTTCCCGACAAGTTATTCACAAAAATCTTTCGGAAATATTCAACGTTTTAGCGTTTGGTGCGTCTATCATCACGTCAACAGTTTGTAGTTCTTACGGTTTGCTTGGTGTTAGGTCATGCAGGGGCTGCCCGAAAGGGTGGCCCCTTCATGTTTCTGGGTCCGAACCCCTCAAGGGGGGTGCCACATCTGCAAGCCCGGCGCAGCCGGGCGGCTTGTCGGGCCGTGGCCTTGGCATAGCGGATGCCGATCCAGTGCGATGGATTGCTTCGTCGTTCGTCGCGCGAACTCCTCGCAATGCCATGTGTGACACAACTAAGAGTTGACGGCGGGCCTGAGGCGGTTTTGGTGAGCCTTGCCTGTAGGGGTGTCCTTCGCGGAGGACTGAGATTGCGGCACGATTCGGCTGCTCGACCCTTCGAACCTGAACGGATCATGCCGACGAAGGAAACAGCAGGCGCCGCAGTTGCGCCAT
>CAZIQP010000078.1:0-17427 GCA_964541315.1 uncultured Opitutaceae bacterium | reverse complement strand
TTCGGATCGATCAATACGTTCAGACCGATGCCGTCGCCGTTGGCCACGTAGCGGGTGACGAGATCGAGGGACGTCGCTTCGATCACATGCCGCCAGACAATCCCCCGGCGCTTCAGTTCGCTGAGAAATTCCCGGACCATGCTGGAATTTTCCGACAGGCAGATCAGCGGCTCGCTGATTTTCTTTTGCGCCCACAGTTCATTGGCTGACTTCACACCTGACTTCGGGTGTACTTGCAGGACGAGCGGCAAACTGGCCAGCCGCATCAGGCGCAGCCCCGCAGGCGCCCGCGGGGCAACCGGCACGAAGGCCACATCCACCTCCCCTTCGCGCAGCCAGGTTTCCACTTCGGACCGAAAGCCCGTCGTGCGCAGGCTGAACCGCAGTTTGGGAAAATCTCTTTTCACGCGCTGCATCACCGCCGGCAGGTGATCGCGCAACACCAGCTCCGCCCCGCCGACGCGCAGTTCCGGCTCCCTGATCTGGCGCAGTTCCGCCGCCACCGCATCAAGTCCCTCGAAGAACGGCTGCACATGCGCGAAGAGCCGAATACCTTCTGCAGTCAGACGAAACGGACTGCGTTCAAAAAGTTTCAGCCCGAGTTCCTCCTCCAGCTTGCCCATCTGCCCGCTGATCGCCGGCTGCTGGATGCCATAGGGAATCTTGCGCACCGCCGCGCTGATCCCGCCGTGTTTCGCCACATAGTAGAACAGTTCGAGGTGATGGACGTTCATGCCGGGCCTTGAGACAGCCCGCTCCCGGGCTGGCCTGCAACGTCGTTTTGGCATGATTGACCGCACATCGCTCCAAACAAATTCTGTTCAGCTAAAACCCCAGGCATTTAGGTAACCACTGATCAGTTTCGCCAATGGGCGAAACTTTGGAGCACTCCTCCGCCTGATCGGCTCCGGCATAAGTTTCGGGGAGTCTGCTGATCGCAGACAGGGGAAACCCGTCTGCGATTAGCAGGTCCCATGAGTCAATCAGCGGCGACGATTAGTCGCCGCACATCTTCAAGGATTAATCCATTGATGGATCCATTAGCGGTTAATTCCAGTCCGGGTCCGAACCCGCCAACCATCAAAAAAACCGATGGGGCGAATCAGACTTATCAACTCACGCCCTTTTCCTGTTTCGGATATTCTCAGGGCACACCGGTGAACACCGGCCCAACCAAATCCGCCCAACATGAAAACCCTCATCCACCTCCTCCTGATCGCCCTGCAAATCGTTCTGATCGTCGGACTCGCCGATTTCGTGGCGGGCGTGGTCCACTGGGCCGAGGATGCCTATTTTACGGAAAACACGCCTGTCATCGGACAACAAATAATCAAACCCAACATCGTGCATCACCACTTTCCCCGTTATTTCACCAAACTGTCCTGGTGGGAAAGCGCCGCCGAGCTGGTCCTGGTCGGAGTGGTGCTGCTGGCCATCGCGTGGCCGCTGGGCCTGATCTCATGGCAGTTGATCCTTTTTGTCGCGGTCAGCATCAACGCGAACGAGATTCATAAGATGGCGCACCGCACCCGCGAAGAAAACGGGCGGTTCATCTCGCTCCTCCAGGACTGGCGCATTTTGCAGACATCCCGGCATCACGGGCTCCACCATTCCGATCCGAAGAACACGTATTACTGCCCGGTCACGAATTATGTGAATCGCGTGCTCGAGCGCATTCAGTTTTGGAATCACCTCGAAAACATCATCGAACATCTCACCGGTGCCACACATCGTCACGATACCGCCGTGCGCGGCCAGGGCCCGGGGCCCGACTGGCTCGCCGCCTTTCGCCCGGTGCCAAAAGCCATTTGCGCCGATAACTGTTCGCGCTGCATCCATTGCGCCCGGACGCGGAATGCAGACAGCCGGGCAGCTTGAGCCACCCGGCGGTCAATCAGTAATCACGCTGCATTTTTTTTACTCAGGGCGGAGGCACCGGCCTCGACAGTGCCTAACTGCCCGGCCTTACAGCCCCAATAATTTTGGCCCGTTGTCCCCATTGTCACTGCCATTCTCATTAAAAACATTTTTGTGGCCGCCCCAGGTCGCGACGGGCTCGCTGGCCTCGAGAAAGCGACGACCATGCGCATAATCCCACAACCAGCAGGAGCCGTCATGCCGGTCATGCACGAGCATGTATTCCGGCTCAGATCCTTCGGCTTCGCTGGCGATGCTAAACTGGTTTTCGGTCACGGTCTCGATGGTCTTCAGCAACCGCTTCATCAGCGGCACCTCGTCGAGCATCACGGTCCAATGGCCGGCGACCACCACCGGGTAGGCCCCGGTAAAGTAGTAGCCGAAAAAACGAGGCGCATTGAAGTGACCCGCAATCCCCAGCCGGCGGGCATGCTGTTCAACCGCTTCGATGAACTTGACCCGCCACGCCATGTCGCGTGGCAACCGGATTTCTGGAATATTGATAAGTGTATGGTCAATCATGGCCTTTAATCTCCTTCCTTGTTGCTCTTATAACGGCCATTTCCCCGTCCGACTTTAGAGCCGCTTTCACGTTCTTTGCCCAAGGCTTGCTAAAATCTTCTAAAGACTTGGTCCGTGTCTTTTACGAGGCGGCTATCGTGACAAACCGCCATTTTAAACTGCCACGAGTCGCTCTCGGTCTACCGCGCGGTTAGAGGTTCCCTTGCCGGGCTACGGCAAAGACTGATCGCCCTCGGGCAAGGTTTGGTTTTCCAGTTTTTCCAAGCAGGCCATCGCGTCAGCCTGCGACACTCCGCACATGGACTCCGTCGGACGCAAACTCACGCAAAAAGCCGGGCGTTCCGGCCGGCCGAAAAGCGCACAGCGATAGTCTGGGAGTAATTGCACACAACGCATGCCCGCCGGCTTGCCAGAAATGGCATAAGCCCCATATGCTAGAAATGACCACTAATCCATCATCTAGCGAAAACCCTCCTACCGGCACAAATACCCAAGCATTCAGCTATGCACGCTTCTCTGACAAGCGACAGTCTGCGGGCGACTCAATCACCCGTCAACGCTCCAAAGCCCGTGTTTATGCGGCCCTGAAAGGATACATTCTTCATGAGCTTCCGGCCGATGAAGGGGTTTCAGCCCATCATGGACGAAACTCTCTGACAGGTCATCTTGCCGACTTCATCGCAAAAGCGCGAAATGCCGAGATACCAATCGGTTCCACGCTACTGGTTGAAAATCTCGATCGCCTAAGCCGTGAGCGCCTAGCAAGAGCCGCAACTATGCTCCTTGAGCTGGTCGAAGATTGCGGGGTCAATGTCGTTACCTTGCACAACGAAAAGGTATATCACAGCCCGATGGGTCTCGTGGATGCTGTCCAGGCTCTCCTTGAGATCGATCTAGCCCACCAAGAAAGCGTCAAGAAAGGCGAGCGGGTGAAAGCTGCATGGAAGCGGGCACGTGAATCCGGCCAGATCCTCCATAATCACAATCTCGCCCCTGGCTGGCTCCAGAAGAACAACGAGAAAAAGATTTGGGAAATCATTCCCGAAAAGGAGAAATTAGTCGTTCGAATCTTTGAGTTTCTCGCTAACCACAACGGCGGCGGAATGTATCAACTCGCCGGGATACTCAACGAGGAGGGTGTGCCACCACTAAATGAGCATAGACGGAACCCAGCAAAGGGATGGCACGCCTCTGCAATCGATAAACTTCGCCTGAGTCGCTCCGTCTTGGGTGAGTTTTGCCCCTGCACAGTTGAGTTCGTCGAGGGTCGTCGCATTCGAAAAGTGATTGAAAAACCACGCGCCAACTATTTCCCGACTATCATCACCGAAGATCTTTGGGCACGGGCACAACGACCGAACAACGCACGACGTGCTGGCCGGCCATCATTGACCACAAAAAATCTCTTTCGCGGAATTGTGTGGTCCGAAGTTGATGGGACACGAATGATTCATCGAGGTCACGGGGAAAAGACGAAGTCCGGAAGAGGCATAAGTTACCTTGTTTCGGCGGCGACCGTAATGAAACATTCAGCCCACCGAATCCGCTATGAGCTATTCGAACAACGTCTTGTGTGGTTCCTCAAGAGCTTGAAACCCGACCTCTTCATCACACGAGCAGCAGTGCGCACCGACAAACATGCCGCCGAGCGCATTCAATTAGAGCAATCACTTCGTCAAGCCCAACGAGCACACGAGAACCTACTCCAAATCATCGAGGCCGCAGAGGATCTGACTGAAATCGTGCCCCGAATTCGCGAACGAAAAGCCAAAATCAACGAAATCAATGCCCGCCTCAACGAAATCAATCGTCCTTGCGCCCCAACTCTCGCTCCGCTTGCACTTCATGATCTTGCCACGTCTGATGGTCGAGAAAAAGCGCGGCACGAGGTCGCCGCTTTGATAGACCGCATTTGGGTCAGCGCCGATGGTGCACAGGTCCGATTTGAATCCCCGCATTGGTTGCATGGACTCAATGCAGACTTAACCAACGGCACATTCGATTTCGGGCATGAAATAGCAGGCTAGCAGAAAGTGCCCGGTATCCGGAGTCAGAGCCGCTAATGCTCCTTACGCCTACGCCTGGACTTCTTCCGGGCCGTATTGCGCCACCTAGCCCGGCGCGCTCATCTCCAGTTTTTGTTCGGTAACATTCAGAACAATGCACCACTGGAGAGTAAGGGCGGAATCCGGTAATCCAGCCGGTGTGATCGGATAAGGTTCAGTCTTCATGTTCACAATGGATATGTATTCTGGACCCTCTTGGACTTGTTAAAATACTGCCACCAAACTGTGAAATAAACTGAACTCCTGAAAAATATTCCGAACATTGATGTGCCAGCTCGAACGAAGGCCTCTGACGTCAATTGGCCATTCGAGTTGAGATGTGCCAGCATCAAAAAAACGATGATCTCATAGCTAAAAGTCCCGAGCAACCAAACGACGAGAAACTGACGGGCCAACTTCTTTCCGCTAACGCTGCCTTTCCAAATATTGGCCCCGACATAGACACCAAAGGCGACCAATAAAACGGAAGCCGTATCTTCAAATACAATAACCATGCGAAATGCAGGATCTGTATCTTCGAAGGCAGACCATCCAGTTATTATCTGATAAGCGCTAAAAACCGGCGCTAAGATTGTAAGGCCAACGCAAAAGAATAGCAGCCACCCACCGACTCCCTTGGGGCTTACATCAATAGCTGTCTGGCAAGGCATTTCCGACTGAGGCTCAACCGGAGCCCCGAGAGATTCGTCTTCTTGTGACATGTGATAATCGCAGCGTTCTTCCTTCGGCATTATAAGTTAAGACGACGATCAGCGAGAACATTTTAGATTCCAGAGTGTTTCTCATACTGGTTTGGGTTATAGCCACCATTTTTCCCCATTCCCTATCTTAACAAGGCAGGCCAGCAACTCTCCCGAAATCCGCTGCAAGCGGCTAAGTATTTTCGGAATAGCTTCGGGATCAGTCTGCGCACGAGCAGCAAATTCCTTTGCGGTAGTCTCGACTAAATCTCTTCCTTTTTCGGTAAGCTTCCAAATGCCAGAACTCGGCATCTCAAGAAATCCCTTTTTCTTCAAATCTTCGCGAGCCCAAGACAAGTCGTTAATCCACGCTTCATCGCCGGTTGAGCGCATCTTCAGGTCTTTGGAATACAAACGTATCAATTTTCGGCCACTTATGAATTCTATAACCTTTGCCCGAGCAGGACGCGATTCACCCAAGAGCCGAAGCATAAGTAGAGCCGCGAGAATAATAAACTGCTCTTCGGTATCGGTGGTGATGTCGCTCATCTTTCGTAAACTAAGATGAGCACTGGGCTAATTCAGAGACGTCAAGGCCAAAGCCAATGGGATTAGTGGTATATCCAGAAAGCTTTTGCACACTGTGACTATCTTCGGGCGATCTCAATCTACCAGTCAAAAGCACTGTCACTGTAGTTCAACGACCCATCAATGACGGTGGTTTCTTTCCTTTTTCCTGCTGCTGAGCCCATCAGTCTCACCCGCGCCACTGCTGTCAGAATCCCAGTATGTCGTGGCAGAACCCAAACCAGCGGCCCCATTATATTGAGATTCTGCCCTCCGTCCGGCACAGACCTTTTCAGCTGCTTCAATTGCCTGCCGCAATGCGGAAGCACATTTTTCCTCTTTTATGACTACATCGAGAATGAGCCGGCAAAGTTCGTCCCGAGATATTTGAATATCTGCATTCAATAGTGTCATTAAGTCATCGTTGATAACATCCCAATTGCCTTTTACCATTATTCGCTCTTGATCGAGACTGGCCATACGAAGTGTCGGCGGCAGTTCGATCAGACCGGCGGCAACACAAGTGTATTTGCTAACCTGAAATATCTGTTTCGCAATTTGCGCTTCCTGATATTCGTCTCTAATGCGTTGAATTTCCGAAATAGGCAGCCGGAGCAAAAGGTTTCTTTTGGCCTCTAGTTCCTGCGTTAGTGTATTAGACCACTGTTGGTCAGCCATTCTTTGGCCAGAGAGCACAAGTTCCCTCACTTGTTTTTGTAATTTAATTTTTGCCATGGTGAATTTCTTTTTTGAGTTCGTTGATTCCACCGACTGTTTGGTCGAGATGACGAAGTTCCTCTAGTAGTAGGGTCTTCCGGTCGTTCAAAGCCCTCTTGCGCGATGATTCCACCCGGTCGCGGTAACAATCTTTGAACGGCAAGAGCACGCCAAACATTGCTTCAAAGAGACAATCGAAAACCCGGGTGAGATGGATATCGACGGGCAATGGAGTATTCGGATAGCGCGTAAAAAAACGCGCAAACGCACGATCATACTTTGTGTCGTGCGGTTCATAAGCAATGCCCACGCGCCTTTGCCGATCAACACCGCAGAGCCAAGGGCCGGTGAGTTTTAGGCCGCGAATGCCGTTATGCCGCATCACACCAGACCGATCAGGGCGCACACGTGCCAGGATGAAATTCACGTGGGGATCACTTGTGTCGAAGTGGACCGTGAAGCCAATCACCTGGCAGCCGGTTTGGCGTTCAACCTCAGGAACCATTTTTGCCGCTAACGTTTCAACGCTCGTAGCAACTCGATTCGGAGCTTTGTCGGCACCAGCCGCCAAAAAATCAGCTCCCCAAGGCGAGCAAGAAATGGTCAATTCGAGAAGAGGCGATTGGCATTTCAGTAACGTTTCAGTTGCTCTTTGACCGCGTGTTTTGAGACCACGGTATTTCAAACGCAGTTGTTTTTCTTTCACTAGGTAGGAAATAAAAATGTCGGACTCAACCGCTTTGGCCCCGCCATTTTCAATGATAAAATCGCGCCCCGGAACCTTCGTAAAATCGCGTTCGCCTCCCCCTGTTTCTTTATGGGGAATAAGAAGCCATGTTTCTGCGTTCCGGGCATCTCCTTCCTGCTTGTCGCGGTGGTGTAATGGCGACCGCTGGGAGGAGTGGCACAGCTGATTGAAAGAATTGAGTTGTTTGAATACACGGCTCATAAGGAATTCTTTAGTTATTGGGTAATCCCCGTCTAGGGTGATTTGAGCTATATTTGTATCTTCTTTCGCATCCGCCCCGGATGCTACTGTCCGCGAAGCTGCGAGAAGCACTCATGGACATCTGTCCATGAGTGCATTCTCGCCTGGCATCGGCCCCCGATGCCAGGAATCCTCGCCTCATGTGTTCGGCTCATTCTTCCTCCTTCTCCGGAGTCATCAAAGCTCCGATTACAAGATTGATGGAGTGGTCAACCGTGTCCCGCATACGATCGGTCAGCGCATCGGCAGAGCATATCGCTACCATTACGTTTAACGGCTGACCGTTGTGCACGGTGCTGGTCTCCGCCATCGTCCAGTGTTTACCTGTCGTTGTCGTTTTCATAAGTCTGCTGTTTGTTGTCCAATGGCACCACATCAGGTGCGTCCGGGGGACCGTCCTCGGGAAGACGAGAAATAATGCCGGGGACGGTCTCCCATACCTCTTTTAAGCCCCGTGCTCTTTTCATATACCTCCCCCGCGTTGCTCGTGACTGGGTCGAAAGCAAAGTTTGGAATTCGTGCTCAGGCCCTAACCCCCTTGACCTCCAAGAGAGCAAAAGATCCAACGGGGAACTATAAGCGCTGCGAGCGCACTTAAAATCACGAAAGCCCGAAGCGAATTCACGGTATCGTTGATAGCACCGTTCAAAATCCAAATGGCCATCATGAGTGAGAAGCCCTTTCGCCAAGGTATCGAACAGGGTAAATTCAAGCCGCATTACCGGCGCGAGCTTCTGGCTCAATCCCATCTGGGCTACTTTATCATAAAGTTTGATTTTGACCCTCTCTCCGGACCAGGTGACTGAAGTTGGCGTGAATGAGACAGCTTGAGCTAGATGTCTCAAAATTGACGCTGGAGCGGGGTTGATACAGAAGTCAGCAGGAATATACTCTGCCCGCCATGCATGTGGAAGGGATTCTATGCGGGGATGTTTCATTAAGGCATAGAATGGAACCCACGCCACCGGGCTTCCGGCAAAGTGCCAGGTCAATTCGACGTGGCTTAATTTTAGTATGACGAAAGTCGTTTTCGGAGAAATCCATGATAGTTTCTCGTCGATTTGATCGGTTGCCTCGTTGAGTTCAGCTTGAGTTCGGATTAACCGACCATTTTCGCCCCACAGAAGGCGGGGCAAAGAAACCTCAATATCCGTCGGGCCCCATTCAACGGGGCCAGTGATGCGCATTCCAGTGCTTTTTTCAGTGAAGCAATACCACTGCGTTTCTATTGGGGCGCTCCCTCCGCGAACAGCACTCAATTTTGTAGTAACCACTACCGCCCATCTGTTCAAATCGATGCTTTCTCGATCCAGCCAACCCGGACCAGAAACATTAGCGTCCCATTTAGAAATAACCAATCTGATGCAGTCGATCATGGGGTGCCTTCGCTCCATAGATGCATCTGGCCATTTGAAACGGGCAGATCTGCTGTTGAGCAGTCAGGGGTGAAGACAGCAGCGGCTATTTTGTCTGAGTTCTCGACAAGAGAGGATGGAGGCGCCGATTCTTCGCCGAAAGAGGTAAAGTAAGGGAAAAGTTCGAGCGAACTCTCGAACTGGCTTTCCGTAAAACGGAAAGTGAGCTGAACTGTTGACATGGTGGGGTCGTGTTTATGTTCCCACGGCTTTGTCACCAGTCGGTCAAAATAGACCCCGGCCTTTGCAGCCCCCGTTAGAGTGTCGGCCGCTTGTTTTGCCTTCGAACGTTTTACGTCTATCAGACTGTTTTAAAGCCTGCGAAGGAGATGTAGAACGTTTCCGTCGGCATCCGCTATCGCTCATTCTAAGCGATGCATTTTTTCACGCCATACCCACGCTTGGAGTTTAGGCGCTCGTAAACGATGATCTACAAAGAACAGTCTTATAATCGGCCAAGGCTATTATCACATCAATAAGCCTTTGTTCAATATTCTGTGAATCTTTGGGTCAGTCGCCAACTCTAGAGCCGCAAGATGTCCCATGGCTTCTTCGCGACAGCCTCCACACATTTCTTCTGTCGGCCTAAGATTTGTGCAAACTGAAGGCCGTTCTGGCAGATTAAAAAGTTCGCATCGGTAATCTTCCAACAAATGGAGGCATCGTTCACCTGCCGCTTTGCCATTAGGCATTTTTGGCATCGGTGACGAGATGGACGGCGCAATGCAACAGGCCCCACACCTAGGGCGACAATCAAATGATTTCATATCCCTCCTTCTTGGCCAGTGGGACATATTCACTTGACGGCTTGCCTTGCGGCATGCCAGGAATGGGCGACGTGATGGACGGAGCGATGCAGCATGCGCCACAATTAGCCCGGCATTCCATGCTCACTGTAATTCCAGAAATACCCGTGGCCCCTTGCTCACGGGCGGGGCCGCACCTTCGACCGGCCCGGTGCCTTCCACGGGTACGGGAGCGACGGCGGGCTGCGTAAGAAACAGCCGCTCCGGAGCGATTTTCCCTTCGTTAATGAGATAGTCGCGCACCTTCTGGGCCCGGGCATCCGCCAAGGCGCGCAAATCATCCGTGGTGATTTCAATCACCTCGGCGAGACGCCCTTCCATTTCCTCCAGCGGCAGGCCGGCTGCGGCTGTGGCCTGCACCTGTTTCATGTACTCCGCCTGCGTCTTCTGTTGCAGCTCAACAAAGGCTTGCTTGTCCCGTTGCTCGCGGAAGGTGACGAAATCGATCACGCGGCGCACAATATTGCCCGGTGTCCGGGGCGGCGGCGGCTCGACAAAGGGCGGCGGCGGCAACGGCGTGCCAAACTTCGTGCCGGGCGGGAATTTCCGGTCGAAAAGTTTTTTCACGAGGGCGGCGCGTTCCTCCGGTGTGATCACAAAATCAGCCGGTGGCGCGCTGATCGGTGCCGGGGCGGCTGCGGCTCTCGTCACGCCCACGGTGGGAATGGTGCTGCTCCGGGGCTTGGGCGCGACAATCTCGCCCGAGGCAGAAGGAACGGGCTTCGGCGCCTTCGGTTGCTTGTCCTCCCATGCCGCCTGACGGAGATTCGCCAGATATTTGGTCTGCCGCATCGCATAACGGTCCGCCGCCTCATCAAAGTTTCCCTCGATCCCGAGGTTCAGTCCGGGACGCGCCTGCAGCGCTTTCAAAAGCGTGCCGAGCTTGGCGAGACTCTCCGGTGAGAGCGTCGACTCGCCCGGAGCAAATTCCTGATAGCGGAGTTCTTCCCCGCCGCCGCCAAACATCGAGCCCACGAGCGCGAAAGGCGAAGTCGCCACTTTGAGCAACAAATTGCCGATCACGCCCCACACCACCTTGCCGATCTTGAAATCGGGATCGTCGATGCTGCCTTGCACCGGGACATCGAGCACGATTTTGCCATCAAGGTTCTTGAGCAGGGCGATACCGAGCCGCACCGGCAGCTTGGTGGCATCGGGACTGCTGGTGGGACGACCGAGCGTGAACTGATCGAGCGTGACGACGTTGGCCATGTCCACTTTGCGGTCGGCGATCCTGGTCTGCACGTCCACGAAAAGTTTGCCGCGCGCCAGCTCATAGCCGGCAAATTTTCCGAGGTACGGGCTGATCGGCAGGAGATCGACGCGCTGCACCGCCAGCTTCGCGTCAACGAATAGATTAGGGCCGAGCGGATCGAATTTTCCCGTGATCGCGACCGGACCGACACCATCGATGCTCGCTTTAAGATCCACATCACCCCGGCCGGGATTCGTGGATGACCAGCCCGCGAGCGTGCCGCCAAACTGGTTGACCGCCATCCGCACCTGCGGACTGATTGAACGGTCGGTAAAGTGAAATTCGCCGCCGTTGATGACGACGCGACCGACTTCGATGCCCGGCCCGGCAGGCGCAGCCGCAGCGCCAGACAGTGCAACCGGTGCGAGAGCCGGAACAGGCGCCGCTTCCGGGACGGGCTGAGCAGCAGGCGGAGTCAGGGCATGGACCAGATTCAGCGTCCCGTCCTTTTCCCGCACCACCCGGGCAAAGGGCGAATTCAAATTTATTTCGGCAAGCGCGATCGAGAGCTGCGGAGTGGTCGCCACCTTGATGCCGTTCAACACCAGATCGGAAAATCCCGCGAAGCTCTCGCCCGGCGAGCCGGTCACGAGATCGATTTTCTCCACCCACGCATCACCGGCGTATGTCAGCGCCGGAGGCTGTCCGTCCGCGAGCGCCAACGTCGCCTGGCCATGGGTGGAAACCGCGCCGTCCGTCAGCCGCGCCTCCATGTGCGACTGGAGATAGGGAGCGAGCGGCAGCAACGCCAGGCCGTCGGCGTCGATCTTGAGATCGGCCTGAATCGGCTGAAGCGCGATCTGCCCCGCGACATGCAGCTTGCCCTGCGGCTGCCAGTTGAGATCCAGCTCCACGGGGATCTGCGCTCCGGCGGCCAAGCTGAAATTTTTCAACGACGCGCTCAGCGCGCTCACTCCCATTTGCACCGGCTGCGGTGCCGCCAGATCCTGGACCTCGATGGCCCAGTCGCGCAGGGCAAGTTCGCCGGCTTGGAAATCCAACGGTGCCGCCGGCCCCGGGGGGGCAACCGCGGCAACGCTGGCGGGAGCGGGGCCCGGTCCGGCCGGGGCAACCAGCTTCGCCAAATTCAAGGTTCCATCCGCTTCGCGCCGCACTTTCAGCCGACCGCCTTGCAATGTCACTTGTTTCACCGACGATTTGAACGTGAGCCCATCGGCGGCCGCCCCGGTCAGGTCCGCCGCCGGCAACTCCAGCAAGGTTTCCCCCGAGGTGCGCTCCACGAGCTTCAGGTTGCGCAGCGCCACCGAACCATCGATCAGCTTCATCACGCGTTTTTTTTCCCCGAAGTTCACTTCGTAACGTCCGCGCACGGTCAGTTTGCCGTCAACCAGATCGACCCCGAGTTTTTCGGCGTAGTAGGGCGCGTATTTTTTCAACACCACATCGCTCAGACCCAGTTCGCCGCCCGAGCGGAAAGGCGCGGCTTCCATCCAGCCTTGCCAGGAAAATTTTTCGCCGGATTCCGTCACCGCCACAAAACTGTACGGCGCCTGCTGTTCGCCCATCGTGCGGAAATCGCTCACCCGCAGTCCCACCGGACCCAGCGTCGTGGCGAACGGCCGGGCGCGCGACTGGTCGCGAAAATCCACGCGGGCCCCCGTGAGGAGGAGCCGCTTGATGTGGATGGGCCGGCCCGGCGCAGCCGGCTGCTCCGGCTGGGCGGAAGGTGCCGGGCTGTCGGTCAACAGATCGGAAAAGTTCAGCGAGCCGTTCGGATTCACCACCACCTGCGCGCTCGGTCCGTTGAGTTCGATCGCGACAAACCGCCATTCCTTGCCGAACAGCGAGAGAATCTCGTATTGCACATAGAGCCGGTCCCAGCCGATGAACAGGCTCTTGCCGTCCCGCTCGCTGATCGCAAATTTTTCGAGCGTCAGCGAAAGGGCGTAGGGATTCACCCGCACGCCGCCGATGCTGACGGGCCGGTGCAGGGCGGCGCCCAGACGCTTTTCCGCCTGCGCCTTGATGATAAGCGGCAGGCCGAAAAAACCGAAAACGGTGTAGAGAAAAATGGCGGCCAGAAAACCACCGATGATGAGACGGCGGCGGCGTTGGCGGGCGCGACGGCGGGATAGCATGGAGACGGAGAATGGAGGAAGCCGTAACGTTGGCAACACTGGGTACGGTCAATGCCGCTTTGCCGGGCTGCGGCTTCCCATGCGGGGAATTCCAAGGTCAGCCGACGCCGGATATTTTTCCCGGTGCCATTGCGGCGGGCAACTACGGCCTGATCTGGTTTACCTCCCACGAAAAGATCAAGCCCTGCTTCATGATCACAGTGCCGTCTGGATAGGTCCAGAGAACGAAATCCCCCTTCGCCTCGACCTGCTTGGGCTCGCCCAAGATCTTCTTCAGCTCCATCTCGGTCATGCCGCTTTTCAGCCGGGAAAATGCCAGCGCCTCCCTCTCTTGGGAAGTGTAGCAGCCGGCGATTAAACTGAGGGAAAGACCAACAAGGATGATTCTGAGTTGTTTCATGGTGAAAAATTACCCCGAGCATGGGGTTTGTCCAACCGAAGGCAACAGGACAAACGCCCGGGCCGTGATTGCGGGCTTGGCGGAAAAAGAACCCTCCGTTAGCAAAGCGCCACACCTGATCCCACCCATGAGCGAATTGGTTCCAGATAACATGAACGCACGCGGGCTTGAAGCCTTCCTGCACGAAAAAATTCCTCTTTCCCGGGCGATGGGCCTCCATGTCGCGGAAAGCAACACGCGCCGGCTGGTCCTCGAGGCTCCGCTCGACAAAAACATCAACCACCTTGGCACCGCCTTTGGTGGCTCCTTGCACGCCCTGCCCACGCTCGCCTGTTATGCCGGGCTGTGGACCCTGTTGCGCGAAGCGGGCATCGAAGGGCATGTTGTCGTGAAACGCAGCCACGCAAATTATCGATCACCGGTGAAGGGCCGGCTCCGGGCCGTTTGGGAACGCCCGCCGGCGGCTGTCGTCAAGGAATTCCTCCACGATCTTCAGCGCCACAAAAAGGCGCGGATGGATCTCACCGCCCTGGTCGAAGGCAATCCGGGAAAACCCGCCGTCGAGTTTAGCGGCAGCTTTGTGGCATTGCTGTAGCGCCTTGCCCGCACGGCGCCGGAGAAAAGAACCGGGACGAGCCCGGAGAGGCCGTGTCCGAAGATTTCTCAGTCCGCGCGCAGTGCTTCCAACGGGCTGACCCGGATGGCTTTTCGTGCCGGCAGCCAGCAAGCGAACGCTGCGAATGACACCAACAAAAACGGAATGGCCGCAAACGTCATCAGATCCAGCGGATTCACCCCGAAGAGCAGGCTGCGCATGCCCAAAGCGGTAAACACCGCGCCGATCATGCCCAGCCCAAGTCCGACAAGAATCGGACGGAATCCTTGCCGCAGAACCAGCATGACGACCGACTGGGGCGATGCCCCGAGCGCCATGCGCACGCCGATCTCGCGCGTGCGCTGCGCCACGCCGTACGCCGTCACGGCATAGATCCCCAACCCGGCAAGGAGCAACGCCAAGGCCGCAAAGGCGCCCAGCAAACCCAGGGGAAAACGCCGTGCGCCGCTCGGCTGGGCGACGACATGGTCCATGCCGGTCAGATGGGCGATAGGGACCCCGGCATCAATCTGCTGCACGGTTTTCTTGAGCAATTCACCCGCCGCCGCCACGCCCAGCGACGTACGCACGTTGACGTAGCAACTGTTGAACGGCGCCTGCAACAAAGGCCGGTAGAGCTCCGGCCGGGATTCAGCGGCGGGCCCGTCGCTCTTGACGACCGCGACCACGCCCACGATTTCCGGCTCAAAGCTGCCCTGCGGACGTTGCAGGCTCATGTGCTTGCCCACCGCCTGGCCGTCCGGAAAGAATTTTTTCGCCAGGGCGGCGTCGATGAGCATCACGCTCCGGGCATTCTCATCATCCGCCATCGTGAACGCACGGCCCTGCAGCACGACAATGCCCAGCGCATGAAAGTAGTCGGGGCTGACGAAGTGATAATTGGCCTGCGGCACGTCAGCCGGGATCGCGTAGGCCCGACCCTCGGGGATGAACGGCAGATGCACCCACGTCTGGCCGATGCGGTCCAAACCCAGGCCCACCGCCTCGAAGCCCGGCACCGTTCCGAGCTTCTCCAGCAGCGTACGGATAAACAGCCGTTGCGCGGAAGGGTTGTTGTAGCGCTCATCCGTGAAGGTCACCCGCGCGGAAACCACCTGCGTCGGATTGAAGCCCCACGATACGGCCTGCATTTTTTCCAGACTGCGCAACAACAGCCCGGCCGCCACCAGCAGGACCAGCGAGAGCGCCACCTCGCCCGCCACCAGACAGGCGCGCAACCGCCGGGGCGCGGCGGCGGCCGATCCCCCGCGATCACCGCCGCTCTTTATCACCTTGACCAAATCCATCCGCGTGGTCCCGAAGATCGGCACCAAACCGCACACCACTCCGGCCAAAACGGAAATGAGCAGAGCAAAGCCCAGCACGATCGCGTCGATGTGCACCGCCGCCAGCCGGGGAGTGTTATCCGGTGCGAAGCGCACCAGCAGATCCAGCATTCCCACACTCAGCAAGACGCCCGCGCAACCGCCACCCAATGAAAGCACCAGACTCTCGCTCAACATCTGCCGCGCGATGCGGCCGCGGCTGCTGCCCAGCGCCAGCCTGATCCCGATCTCACGCTGGCGTGCCGTGGCCCGGGTGAGCATGAGATTGGCCACATTGAAACACGCGATGAGCAGCACCAATCCCACGCAGCCCAGCACCGCCGTGAGGATCGGACGGATGTTGCCGACGGACTGGTCGCGCATGTCCACGAGATGAACGACCCGCCGCGACTGATTGGGATTGGGCAGCCGTTCAACCAGCGCCGCCAGTTCCTTTTCCGCCTGTTCCCGCGACACTCCGGGGCGCAGGCGCCCGAGTATCGTCCGCAAATAATTGCCCCGGCCCCCGTCATTTTCCGGCGCCTGCCCGATCACGGCTTCGGGCACCACCGCCGCCGGCGTGGCCCAAAACCAGGCATCGCGGGGAAATTCAAAATCTGCCGGCATCACGCCGACAACAGTGAACGGCACCTTGTTCAGCAAAATCGTCTGGCCGATGATCGCCGGATCGCCACCCAGCCGGTTTTGCCAGAAACGGTGTGACAAAGTGATCAGACGGCCAGTCGCGCCGTTGCCCGCATCGGCGGGGGTGAATATCCGCCCCATCGCCGCATGGGCCCCCAGCATGGAAAAGAAGTTGTGCGTGACGACCGTACCCACCGCGAGGTCCGGGGATCCGCGTCCTGTCAGCGTGGGTGCATCCAGCGTGTAAGCCGCCAAATCCTCCACCGTCTGCGCGCCCGCTTGCAAATCCCGAAGATCAGCCCCCAGCAATCCGATATCAGCCCCCATTAGTTCGCCATAATCCCGGGCGCTTTGCTTGAACATCACGATTCGATCAGGCTCCGCGTAGGGCAGATCCCGCAGCAGGATAGAATGGAAAAAACTGAATATCGCCGTGTTCGCTCCGATCCCGAGTGCGAGCGTAATCACAATGACCACCGCGAATCCGGGAGTTTTGGCGAGAGAACGAAAGGCGAGACGGATATCAGAAAGCACGGAGCAGGATATGAGTTGGCTTCGGCAGCAGGACGCAATGTCCACTATGCACAACAACCGATTGTTCGTCGAACCTTAAAAGCCGCGACACCCACAGTACAGCCAAACAGGTGCGCACGTGAATCAATTTCACGGTCATGTTACCATCCGCCATCATCCGGGCACCAAACCTGGCAAGAAAGAGACAGCGCAATCCTTTCATCCCGGTGACGATGCCCAGGCAACCGGCCGTACGCTAAAAATCGATCGTCCCGACTGCCCGCTTCGCGTCAGATGTGTTTTGAATCGGCCTCGTCCTTTTTCACGTAGCCGCTTTCCTGCCGCTGGTGATTGACGGCGTTTTTCTTGAGATAGGCCTGATACACGTCGTCGGCCGACATGCCGAGGGTCTGCGCGAGTGACACGACAAAATGAAACAGATCGACGACTTCGACCTTCGCATTCTGTTCGTCGAACTTCTGATATTTGGCCCACCACTTCCACGGCACGCTGTCGATCAGCTCGGCGGTTTCCTGCTGCAAGGCGCGGGTGTAATTCAGAATCCACCTCGTCTTTTCCTCATCGCTGGGCGGCGGCAGATTCACGCCGATACGGCGGTTCAGCGCATCTTGCATTTGAAAAATTTCCTCGAATTTATCCATGCCGGGAACGTGGCGGGGCGTTTGTCGGCTGGCAAGCCCCGCCAAACAGAGAATTTTTGCAGTTGCGCGAATCCATCTGTTACAAGAGGGTGACTTCCCTATTGCCACCGTCCGAGAGCGATCCCCGCACTCCGGCTGGCACTTCATCCGCGCCGCCGCATTGGCAGGCGCTTTCAACCAACAACATAGACATGTCCTCCACAGAATCGTCCGGTGCTTCAGCCGAAGCCACCGCGACCACCCAGCCGACCGGCG
>CAZIQP010000077.1:0-17532 GCA_964541315.1 uncultured Opitutaceae bacterium | reverse complement strand
TGGAGGAAGAGAGACGGTGCACGGTCGTCTTGGACGTGGGTTGCTCGGCCATGTGGGCGATGAGCCGGTCGTTGAAATCCTTGGCGGGATCATGGCCCATTTTCTTGAGGGCCTGGACCATGGCGGCCACCTCGATGAGGCGGGCGATGTCGCGGCCGGGGCGGACAAAAAATTCGATGAGCGGCACCTTGATGCCGAGAATCTCGTAATAGCTCTGCTCCAGCCCGGTGCGCTCCTCGACGACGTCTGGCGTCCATTCGTGCAGGGAGACGACGAGATCGATGCGTTTTTCCAGGCGGATGCTTTTGACGCCGAACATTTCGGCGATGTTGATGATGCCGATGCCGCGGCATTCCATGTAGCCGCGGTTGAGCGGACGGGAACTGGCGGAGAGCTCGCGTTCGTCCACCATGCGGATGCAGGTGAGATCATCGGCGACCAGCGAGTGGCCGCGCTCGATCAGGGCGAGGGCGCATTCGGATTTGCCCACGCCGCTGTCGCCGCGGATCATGACGCCCACGCCCTTGATTTCCAGGGTGGTGGCGTGTTCGGTGCTGGAGGCGGCGAACTCGTTGTCGATGCAGAGGGTGGCGGCGTTCACGAAATTCATCGTGATCATCGGTGTGCGGAAGATGGGCAGTTTCATCTGCGCGGCGACCGTCAGCATGGAAGGAGTCGCGTGGTAATTGCGGGTGAGCACGAGGCACGGGATGCCGCGGCTGACCATTTCCGTGAAAATCTCGACCTGGTTGGCCGGGGTCAGCGTCTTGAGAAAAGTCATCTCCGCGGCGCCGAGAACCTGCACGCGTTTGTTGGCAAAATATTTGAAAAAACCCGTGAGCGCGAGCGCCGGGCGGTTGATGGTGCCCTCCTTGATCAGGCGGTGCAAGCCGGCCCCGCCTTCGACCAGTTCAAGCTCAAGCTTGGAGCCGTAGGTTTCCAAAAAGTAGGCTACCGTGATGCCGTTGACGGATTTGATGGGCATGGGGAACTCGAAGTAGATAGTAGTGAGTAGCGGGTAATGAGTAGATGAAGAAACCGTTGGCAACAAGCTCCTACTCCGGGAACTCGTGGCGCGGCTACAGATTGAAGTCTTTTCCGAGGTAGGTGTCCCGGGCCTGAGGGTCGTTGATCAGGAAGTTGCTGTCGCCTTCGGTCAGGACCTTGCCCTGCTTTATGATGTAGCCCCGGTCGACGATGCGCAGGGTGGCGTGCACATTATGGTCGGTGATGAGGATGCCGATGCCGCGGTCCCGGAGTTCGAGAATGATCTTTTGCACCTCGGCCACGGAGATCGGGTCGACGCCGGCAAACGGCTCGTCCATCAGGAGAAATTGCGGACGGGAAACAAGCGCGCGCGCGATCTCAAGGCGGCGGCGCTCGCCGCCAGACAGGGTGTAAGCGGGCTGCTTGGCGAGATGGCCGATGCTCAGTTCTTCGAGATGTTGCTGGACGAGAGCCTTGCGGTCGGCGGAAGAAACGTCGCGCAGCGTCTCGACGATCGCGAGAATGTTTTCCGCCACGGTGAGCTTGCGGAAGATCGAGGCTTCCTGCGGCAGGTAACCGACACCCAGCCGCGCGCGCCGGTGCATGCGCAGGTGGGTGGCGTCCTGGTCCTTCACGAAAACGCGGCCGGCGGTGGCGGGCACGAGGCCGACCACCATGTAGAACGTGGTGGTCTTGCCCGCGCCATTGGGACCGAGGAGGCCCACGACTTCGCCGGCGGCGACCCGGATATTCACGCCGTTGACGACGGTGCGCTGGCCGTAAGTCTTGACGAGACCTTCGGTGCGGATTTCAGCAACGGGTGAGACAATCGGTGATTTTGAAGTGGACGGCATCAGGGCGATCGGTGGGGAAGAAAACAAGACGGCGGAAAAGGGGGCCAAGCTCAAGGTTGCTTGGTTTCGGTGGCGGACGGAGCGGCTGATTTTTTGTCCTTGTCGAAACCGGGCATCGGAACGGACGGACCGGTGAAAGTGGGTTTTTCCACCAGAACCTGTTTTTGATCGTTCAGCAGGATGATCTTTTCGCCCATGAACCGGGTTTTTTGATCATGAAAAACCACGACGGGATTTTCAGTAAGGACGGCCCGGTCCTGCTCAGGCAAAACCTCCGCGCGACCGCAGGCGGCCTCGCGCTCGCCCTGGACGATCAGCACATGGCCGGTGGCAAGCATGGAGCGGAATTTGTCGATGGTTCCGATCGTGGCCGTGGTTTCGCCTTTTCGCTTAACCACAACCTGGAGAAAATCACAATTGAGCTTCATGTCGGTGCCGGTGACGACGACCTTGTCGTGGAAAGTGATGGTCGTTTCCTTGTCGGTGCTGACGATCTGGGCTTCGCCATCGGACGTGATGACGGTGGGCTGCTCCTGGGCGCGGAGTGCGAGCGGGGCGAGCGCGCCCAGGAGGGCCGCGAGGAGAAACGGGAAGGGGGAAGGGGATTTCATTTCAAAATATCTTTGATGGCGGCGCGGAGCACCACGCGGACTTTTTTGCTGAGAACGACCGTTTTGTCTTTGTTCGTGTAACGCCAGCCTGTGCCGGTGGCTTCGAAACCATCCTGCAGGTTGATGACGCGCAGGGTGCTGTCGCCGGTGATGGTCTGCTCGTCGGGCAAAACGCGCGCCGCGGGGCTGAGCATCATGGTATCGATCCGGTTGGACGCGTCACCGCTGAAAACGCTCACGGAGAGTTCCTTCACGTCGATGATGTTGGGCCCGGTCATCCAGGCTTCGGAACCCCGGATCAGCAATGAGCGGTATCCGTCGGGATTGGTGAAGGTTGGCAGGCTGAAATTGACGATGGGGGCCTTTGGGCCTGTGCGGGAAGCGTCATCGGCCAGCGCGGGCCGGCAGGCGAGAAGGAGTCCCAGAAAAATTGTGGCGGAGCGACGGATCACGGTGCTGCTTTCTGACCCCGGTGGGCCAGGATTTGTTCACAAACTTGTCTGACGGCACCCAATCCTGCCGGACGCGAGGGGATGAAATCGGCGACATGCAGGACGGCAGGCATGGCGGTTTGCGGGGCAACGCCGACGCCGGCCCAACTGATGGCGGGGGCGTCGATATCGTCGTCACCCATGTAGCAAATTTGTCCGGCGGTGAGCTTGAGTTGCGCGGCGAGTTCCTGCAGGGCGGCGAGTTTGTCGGTGCGGCCTTGGATGAGGTGGGAGATTTTCAACTCCGCGGCGCGTGCGGTGGTGGAACCGGAATTGCGGCCGGAGATCCATGCCAAAGTGACGCCGGCCTCGCGCAGCCGGGCCAGCCCGAGACCGTCGAGGATCGAGTAGCGTTTGGACTCGGTGCCGTCCGAATTGATCTGGACGGTGCCGTCGGTGAGCACGCCATCCACATCCATGGCGAAAAGCCGGATGCGGGCCCAGCGGGAGGGCGTGGGCTTGGTGGTGGGACGGCGCTTCATGGGCGCTTAGATTTCCAACCAAGTATGGAATGACAAGAGCGAAGCATAAGCATGGACCGGGTCTAAGAACCGAGGCTAGCGGCTCACCGATAAAAATTTCTCAGTTGCGGCGAAATCTGCCGGCACCAAGCCGTGACCCGCGGTGCCAGAGTGCACGGTGACTTCCGCCCCGGCCCGGCGAAACAGATCGGCGAGGCGGGCGGGGTGATCGGGCGGAACGATGGGATCGCGCGTGCCGGAGGAAATCAAAATGCGTTTGCCGTTGAGACGGGGAAGGGCCGCGGGGGTGAGCACGACCATCGGGCGCAAGAGCACGGCGGCGGCCAGTGAGCCGGGGCGCAGCAGGAGGAGCGCCGCCGCGATGTTGGCGCCATTGGAAAATCCGAGGGCGGTCAGACGCGAGGCGTCGAAGCGATAGTGCCTGGCGGCGGCGGCAATGAAATCGGCGAGGGCGTGCGTGCGGCGTTCCACATCGGCCAGATCGAACACTCCTTCGGCGAAGCGCCGGAAGAAACGCGGCTGACCATTTTCCAGCACATCGCCGCGCGGACTGAGCAGGGGCGAAGCAGGTGAAAGCTGGCGGGCGAAGGGAATCAGGTCGTGCTCGTCGCCCCCCGTGCCGTGCAGCAGAAGCAACGGCGGGGCGGTGCCTGCCGAGCCCGGCTCGAAGCGGTGTTGGTAGGTCAGTTCGTTGGTGCTCACGTAAGCGGAGGCAGGGCGGCTTCGATTTTACGGCGGAGTGGTTCCAGTCGCGGGGGCAGGGAGAGCCTGGTGCCGAGGTCCGCCAAGGACTCGTCGATGGCGAAGCCCGGACCATCGGTCGCAATTTCGAACAGCACCCCGCCGGGTTCGCGATAATAGATGGATTTGAAATAGGCCCGGTCGATCACCGGGCTGACGTCTGCGCCACGCTGCTGCAAACGGACCCGGGCTGCGGCCTGATTTTCGTCATCCACGATGCGGAAGGCGATGTGATGGACCGTGCCCGCGCCGTTGATCGCGCGGGGCAGGGAAGGTTCGGTCAGCAGATCGACATAGGTGCCCGGGCCTCCTGCGCCGATGGTGTAGCGCGCGCGATGACCGGATTTTCCCACGAGCAGATAACTCATGCCGTTCACGAGCAGGTCTGCGGTCAATTGATCGTCTTTGAGCGCCAGGGTGGAGCTGTGGAATCCGCGGATGGCAAATTCGACCGGCACATCCGACGACGGGGCGGGCCGGCGCAGATCGTTTTCCTTGGTCGCGATGAGCTCCAGATGCAGGCCATCAGGATCATTCAACGTCACGACTTCATCGTTGAACCGCAGTTCGGTGCTACCATGCGGTATGGCCAATTTGTCGAGGCGTTCCCGCCAGAAGGCCAGGGACCCGAAGGGCACGGAAAAAGCGGTCGCATAAGCCTGCCCGGTTCCGGGGCGGCCTCGCGCGGCGCCCATCCAAGGGAAAAAGGTCATGATCGTGCCCGGCGATGCAGTGTAGTCACCATAGTAGAGGTGATAGGTGCCCGGGTCGTCCTGATTCACGGACTTTTTCACGAAGCGCAGGCCGAGGACCTTGGTGTAGAATTCGAGATTGCGCTTCGGGTCGGAAGCAATCGCCGTGATATGATGGAGCCCGGTGATGGGAGTGTTCATGACCTTTGATGTTGAAATACAGGTGAAAACCTAATGGTGCAGACCGACTTTTTTGCAGAGACGGCCGAGATCGAAAAGTTCGGTCGACGAAAGAACACCCATTTCCTTGATAACTTTGCCGAGAACGTATGGAAAAATTTCGCCGATGAACTTGGTGCCTTTGTCAGTCAGTTTGACGACCACAAAGCGGCGGTCGGCGGGATCGCGTTCCCGGATGACATGACCCATTTTCTCGAGATTATCGACGACCAGAGTAAGGTTGCCGCCACTGCGCAGGAGTTTCTCCGCGAGTTCGCCCTGACATAGCGGACCGATGTGGTGCAGGGCTTCCAGAACGCCAAACTGAGTGATGGTCAAACCGTCAGGCAGGACGGAGTGGACCCGGGTCGAAATCGACTCGGATGCGCGCTGAAGTTTGATGAACGCATTGAGAGCATTGATCTCTTCAATTGAACCGCGGTGTCTGGTACCCATGAAAATACTTTGATATTATATCTTTTAATGTCAATATATTATTCATGGAAAACGCTAAGATTCCTAAATTGTTGAATCAAAGATCGATCTTTTGAATCCGGGCCAAGTGCCTGCCGCCCTCAAAGGGTGTAGCCAGCCAGGTTTTGACGATCTTCAGGGCCATTTCCTCATCAACGGTCCGTTGGCCGAGCGAGAGGACGTTGCCGTCGTTATGGGAACGGTTCCAGATGGCGACTTGCTCGTTCCAGCAAAGACCGCAACGGACCCCACGGACGCGATTGGCGACAATGGCTTCCCCGTTGCCGGAGCCGCCAAGCACGATGCCGCGCTCGAATTCCCTCCGGGCCACCGCTTCTGCGACCGGGCGGATAAAGTCAGGATAATCACACGGAGCTTCGGAAGTGGTCCCAAAGTCGCGCACCGTATGGCCTTCGGCGAGCAGCAGGGCCTTGATCTTCTCCTTGTAGGCGAAGCCGGCATGGTCGGATCCGATGGCAATGGTGTAATTCTTCATGAGAAGTTGATAAAGGGCGGGCGATGCGGAGTTGCGATTGTCGTAATCCCGGGCAAATTAAACGCCAGCAAACAAATTCTCCGTCATGCGCCAAATTCTTCTTCCCTGTCTGCTCTTCGCGGCGTTGTTGAGCGCCTGCTCCACGCCTGATTCGCGGATCGAATCGAATCGCGCCGCTTTCAACCAATATCCCGCGGATGTGCAGGAAAAAATCAAGGCCGGCCGGGTCGATATCGGATTCACCCCCGAAATGGTGCGGATGGCGATCGGCGAACCGGTGCGGCAATTGACCCGAAAAACCGAATCCGGGGATTCTGAGATCTGGATCTATGCCGACAGCAAGCCGCAGGTTTCATTGGGTTTGGGTTTCGCTTCCTTCGGGCATCACAGCGCCACGGGCGTGGGAGTACAGACTTCCACGGGCGGTTACGAGCCCGATGAGAAAACGCGGGTGGTGTTTCGAAACGGCCGGGTGGAACGCGTTGAACTGCGGAAGCCGTGATGCGGTCTGAGCCGCTTGTTCGCTGCTACGGGCCGTCGATCACCCGCAGAAAGGCCTTGGTATCGGCGAAATTTTCGAAGACCGCCGTCGGCTGATGCGCGGCGAGTTCGGCGACACTGTATTTGCCGGTGGCCACCGCGATGGTCCGGGCGCCGATGACCTTGCCGCACTCGATGTCGTAGGGCGTGTCGCCGATGATGTAAGTGCGATCCGGCGGAAAATCCACGGCGTGACGGGCCTTGGCGCGGCGCAGCGCGTGCGGCCCGAGGTCGTTGCGCACCGAGCTGTCGTCGGCGTAGGCACCGAATTCGAAATAGTGCCAGACCTTGAAGTGCGTGAGTTTTAATTCCGCGCCGCGTTTCAGGTTTCCGGTGAGCAGGCCTTGGGCGAGATCCTTGCGGCGGTGCAACGTCTCGAGCAATTCCAGCACGCCGGGGAGCACCTGGCCCTGGGGTCCGTCGCGCAGTTCGATGGGCAGCAGTTCGAGGTAGGCTTCAAGGTAGTCGTGGGAATTTTGCGGGGTGTCGGGCAAGCCCGTATGACGAAACACTTCGCTTGTGATCCATGAATCGGTGCGCCCCGCCCAGTCGATCTGGCTCAGGTCGCATTTCACGCCGAAGCGTTTGGTGAGCCCGCGCTCCATGGCCCGCACGCCCGCGCCATGCGAGACGATGATGGTGCCGTCGATGTCCCAGAGAATGAGTTTGTTCATGTGCAAATGGTGGGAGCCTGCTCGCAGGCGGGCCATGTTATACCGGACGTTTTAAATCGTCTGCAAGCCGGCTCCGACAAAAATGCGTTGAATCTGAAGCCATGGCGGGAGATTGACGCTTTCAATCCATGCCCCTTTTGTCCATCGTACCGATGCCGAATCTATTCATCATAGCGGGTCCCAATGGCGCCGGTAAGACCACCTATGTGCGACGCTTTATGCCGCAGGAGATGCGTTGCCGTGAATTCGTGAATGCCGACTTGATTGCGGCAGGGCTTTCGCCCTTTGCCGCGGACCAGGTGGCGTTTGAGGCCGGGCGCATCATGCTCAAGCGTCTGCGCGAATTGGCCGAACGGCAGGAAGATTTTTCTTTTGAGACCACACTTTCGGGCCGTGCTTATGCGCCATTGCTGAAACTCTGGCGGTCCGCCGGCTATCGCATCCGGATCGACTTTCTGTGGATACCCGATCTGAACATCACCCGGCAGCGCGTCAAGCAGCGGGTCACGAAAGGCGGACACAACATTCCTGATGAGGTGCAACTGCGACGATTCAACCTGGGCATACGCCATTTGGCGGAGCTGTATCGTCCGCTCTGTGATCATTGGCGACTCTACGACAATACAGGAGCCCCATTGAGTCGCTCAAGAAAAAGACGGGATATTCGACGCGGTGGATGTCGCTCGGCTTGCGTTCATTGAGCAGATGTCCAAGGTGATTTTCATGCCAGACCAACCCCCCATCAAACTCGATGAGCCGGGTGCATTTACTCCCGCCGAGGAAACCCGTCGTTCATTGCGGGCAATGCGCAAAGCCTATGCCGATGTTGTATTGGAGAATTTATCCTACGGCCTGCCGGTCATCCAGTGGCGGCAGGGTATTGGTGTGGTTGAAGTGCCGGCGGAGCAACTCGCGCCGCTGGCCCGTCGTATTCTCGAAGTGAATGGTGAGCCGTTGCCGGTGGAAGAAGAGCGCGCGTTGCTGGCGCATCTGAAGATTTAAGTGATCGTGTCCGGGCTCGGCGTCGGTTTTCGCACAGCCGTGAAAGCCGTGCCGCCCAGGATGAGCGCGGCGCCCACCATTTCATGCGCGGCGAAATGCTCGTGAAAGAAAACCGCCCCGCCCACTGCGATGCCCAATGGCACGAGCATTTGCAGGAGCGAGCCTTCGCCCACGGGTAGATCGCGGAAGGCCCGGGTCATCGTCAACTGGCCGGCGGCGGCGGTGATACTCGCCAGCAAAATGACCAGCCAGGCCAGAGGAGAAATCGGCTTAAAAGTTATGCACGCCGGGATGAGGCAGAGCAACAATCCGTAGGCACATTGGGCGGCGAAGATGGTGGAGGTGTGCTCGCTGCCGTGGAGCTGGCGGATCGTCACCACCACATAGGCGGAAAAGAGCGCAGCCACAACCGCGAGCAGATCGTAAATGCCGGGATGGGCATCGGCGGCGAAGACATTGGTCAAAAGCGCGATCCCCGCCAGGGCGGCCACGCCTCCGACGAGCACGGCGGGCCGGAGTTTTTCGCGCAACATCCATGCCGCGAGCAATGCGCCCCAGATGACGTACGTGTTGCCAATAAAAATGGCGCGGCCGGCACCGATTTTCACCACGGTCTGGTAGGTCAGATAAACGCCGCAGCTTCCGATAAGCCCGCGTTCGATGAGTTTGCTGTTTTGGTACAGATGGCGCGGCTGAAACTCGCGCCGATAGACCACGGCGATGATCGCCAGCCCCACGATGAACCGGGCCGCCGAAACCAGCCAGATATTGGCCGCATGCATTTCGCCCAGTGAGCGTACGAGCAGAACATTGGTCGTGAAGCTGGCGGCGGAGGCCAGCATCAGGAGCAGCGCGCGGCGATGGGTGGAATGAGCGGTCATTGGCGCATAAAAAACGCGCCCAAAGCCGGCGCGGTCAAGCGGCGTCAGGCTGTACTGGCCGAAATTACAGCGCGTGTATGGCTTCGGGCGCTTGGAGTGCGGAGGCATGGAACCTTGACACGAGAATACATGAGTGTAATACAACTGCCCATGCAAAACCATGCCGTCACCAAGACCGTCAGGATAACGCGGGCGCTGAATGTTGCCCTGGCCCGGCGGGCGCGGGCGGAAAAAAAGGATTTTTCCGAGGTCTGGCGCGAGGCGGTGGTCCGTGGATTGCGCGAGGACCAAGGCATCGACATGGCCGGGGCCTTGCATGGGATCATTGGCAAATACGAGAGCAGTGGCGAAAGCCAGCAGTCACGGATGAAACGCTATGGACGCACGCGCCATCGTTGACAGCGGGTTCATCGCGGCGCTGTGGGATCGCAAGGATTCGCGGCACGCCTGGGCGGCAGCCACTGCGACGGATCTGCGGGGACCGTGGCTAACTTGCGAAGGCTGTGTGTCTGAAACCGCATTTCTCCTGGGCGACGGCTTGGGGGCGGCGGCCGTGCTGGATTTCTATGAGCAGATTGAACGCGGACTGATCATCAGCCGCCACCTGATCCCGGAGGAACTGGCACGGGTGCAAACTGAGACAGCGCGCTATCGGGGCCGGGTGGTGGATTTTGCAGACGCATGTCTGATGGTGCTGAGCGATCAGCATCCGCGTCTGCCGCTGGTCACCACCGACGGCAATGATTTTTCGGTCTACCTGCGGGGACGGAAGAACCGGAAAGTCATCGTGCCTTCGCGGGGCTGATATTCTGAGCACCCTGACCCTGCCCCGGGCTCCCTGTACCTCCGGTCTATTTCGGCGTAGGACCGAGGATGTTTTGCAGCACCGCATCAACCGTGAGTGTTTCCGTGCCGCGTTTTATCGTCAGGTGAAGTCTGGTGCCCGGTGTCTGTTCCCAGAAATGCGCTAGCGGCAGGATGCCGGGCTGGGTACGCCAAGGGGTGACGTCGAGTTGGTCGATCTTTAACAGTACATCACCGTCACGCACGCCCGCTTTTGCGGCCGGGCTATTTTCGGCAACGTGAGCAACCAGCTCGGTACCGTTTTCCAAATCGCTTGGAACGAAGACTGCGCCCAACCGGTTGTGGTTGTAAGGTTGTGGCGGCGTGATGAGTGGGTGGGCGTAGGCGATTCCATTTTTGCCATCGATCACCATGTCAACTCGCCTCATTGCCGCGATTCCGAGAACGGCAACTGTTCCCGGGGGGAAACGCAGTGACTCCATCGCATTCATTCTAGCAACTGGAACCCCTCGCAAGGTTAAAGCGCCGATATCAATTTCGTCTGCCCAAATGTTTTCAGCAATGACCAGACCAGCTCCGGGCATGAAATAGGCGTCGAGTGTTATAGATTGTTTCGGATTTGCGCCCCGCCACCTATCCCAAGCTTCAGAGGACAGTCTGACTCCGGAAGCCGAGCCCGTGTCGACGCCGAAATAAAGCGGAGTGGTGGATTGAGTCTGCGGCAATTCCAGAATCAATCGTTGAGGATCATTGATTTCGCGCAGCTTTAACCATTTCAAGGCTTCGGTTGGAACCGAAGCCAGTATGTCTGTCTGCGATGTCGAGAGACTAAAAGACCAGATGTTGCTCCGGACGTTCTGCCAGCCGAGCACTCCGTCGATATCCAGCCGCAAACCCGATGGGGCATCAATGACTCCGGCTCGAATGTCTGGAAATATATGGCCGAGAAGTTCGAATTTTAATGGTTCCGTGTGGCTGACGACCACTTCACCTGGCTTGGGTTGAATATCGGACGGCGGCGGGAGAATCTGCAAGTTGCGTTGCTCTGCTATGCGATGGAAAACAAGCAGTTCGCCCGCTCCTGTGTCGAATGCCAGCTTGAGCGGCTGGCCGTTGAGTTTGGCCTCGATGATTATTCGATCATCCGCATACGGACACGCTGCGGTAAAGTATCCGAGTAAAAGCAGCGAATGACGAAGCGTGCGGAGAAAATGTGGCATGGGAGTTAAAGCGCGTGAATCGCGCTCTTGCTGACGGCCATGGCGGCTTCCCTGATCGCTTCGCTCATCGTCGGATGCGCGTGGATGGTGCGGCCGAGGTCTTCGGCACTGCCGCCGTATTCCATGTGCGTCACGATTTCGCTGATCATCTCGCCGGCGCCTTTGCCGAGAATCTGTGCGCCGAGAATTTTGTCCGTCTTCGCATCGGCGATGATCTTCACGTAACCGTCGGTGGCGTCTGCCGCGATGGCGCGGCCGTTCGCGGCGAAATTGAACTTGCCGACGTTGATCGCACGACCGGCGGCTTTCGCGGCATCTTCGCCCAAGCCGACGCTGGCGACTTCCGGATCGGTGTAGACGATGGCGGGAACGAGGTCCCAATTCACGTGGCCGGCCTTGCCGGCGATCCACTCGGCGACAGCCACACCGTCTTCCTCGGCCTTGTGCGCCAGCATCGGGCCGGCGACGACATCGCCGATGGCGTAGATGCTGGGCACGTTGGTGCGGAGGTGGGCATCGACCTTGACGCGTTTTTTGTCGTCGAGTAGCACGCCGGCTTTGTCGAGGGCGAGACCGTCGGTGAAAGGGCGGCGGCCCACGGAGACGAGAACCTTGTCGGCGGGGAAGGAGAGTTTCTCGGTGCCACGTTCGGCGGTAAGCACACCTTTGGCGAAACCGGTGACTTTGGCGCCGACTTCGATTTTCAGACCCTGTTTTTGCAGAAGGCGGGAGAAATTGCGGACGATGTCGTCGTCGTAGGTGGCGATGATCTTCGGGAGAAATTCCACGACGGTGACCTCGCTGCCGAGGCGGGACCAAACGGAGCCAAGTTCGAGGCCGATGGCGCCGCCGCCGACCACGACGAGCTTCTTCGGCACGGAGGAGAAGGCGATGGCCTGGTCGCTGGAGACGATGGTTTCGCCGTCAAACTTCATGAACGGCAACTCGACGGGAGCGGAGCCGGTGGCGATGACGAAGTTCTTCGCGGTGAGCTTGGCCGTTTCCTTTTCGCCCTTCACTTCGATTTCAGTCGGCGAGACGAAGGAGGCGGTGCCGGTGTAGGTCGGGATTTTTCGGGACTTGGCCAGCAGAGCAACGCCTCCGACGAGTTTGGTGACGACGGCGTCCTTCTTTTTAAGAATCGTGGGGAGATCGGCCTCAACCGAACCCAGTTTGATGCCCGACTCGGCGGCGTGGTGTTTCGCCCAGGCGTATTGCTCGCTGGAGTGGAGGAGGGCCTTGCTTGGAATGCAGCCGATATTGAGGCAGGTGCCGCCGAGAGTGGCCCGCTTTTCGATGAGGGCGACCTTCAGGCCGAGCTGCTGGGCGCGGAACGCGCAGACGTAGCCGCCGGGGCCGGCACCGATGACGATGAGATCGAATGATTCAGAAGGCATGTTTACGGGAGGAAACGGAGATAACGGAGGAAGAGGGTCTCTGTTGCCTCTGTTATCTTCTGTTCAAGTTTGGACTGTTTACGCCCCGATGAGGAGCCGGGCGGGATCCTCGATGGCCTGTTTCACCTTCACGAGGAAGGTGACGGCTTCCTTGCCGTCGACGAGGCGGTGGTCGTAGCTAAGTGCGAGATACATCATCGGGCGGATGACCACCTGGCCGTTGAGCGCGATGGGACGTTCGTTGATGGCGTGCAGGCCGAGGATGGCGCTCTGCGGGGAGTTGAGGATAGGAGTTGAGAGCATCGACCCGAAGATGCCGCCATTAGTGATCGTGAAAACACCGCCTTCGAGATCGGGCAAAGTGATCTTGCCGTCGCGGGCTTTCTTGGCGGCCTCGGCGATAGCCTTCTCAATCTCAGCCATGCCGAGCTGGTCGCAATTCCGGATGACCGGGACCATCAGGCCCTTGTCGGTGGAGACGGCCATGCTGATGTCGTAGTAATGGTTTTGGATGATCGAATCGCCGTCGAACTGGGCGTTGACGGCCGGCACGTCCTTGAGGGCTTGCACGACGGCCTTGGTGAAGAAGGACATGAAGCCGAGTTTCACGCCATGCTTCTTCACGAAGTCGTCCTGGTATTTTGCGCGCAGAGCCATGACGGCGGACATGTCGCATTCGTTGAACGTGGTGAGCATCGCGGCTTCGTGCTGGGCGCGGACGAGACGGGTGGCGATGGTCTGACGAAGCTTGGTGAGCTTGGTGCGGGTCTGACGTTCGCCGCTGGCGACAGAAACTGTTGCAGGTTTGGCAGCGGGAACAGGGGTAGGAGCTGCAGCGGGTGCGGTTGCCGCAGGCTTTGCTTCAGAAGCGGCGAGCATGTCACCTTTGGTGACGCGACCGGCTTTGCCGGTGCCGGAGACAGAGGCGGGGTCGAGGCCAGTCTCGGCGGCGATGCGGCGCACGGCGGGAGATTGTTCGGAAGATTTTTCGGCGACAGGTGCTGGCGCGGGCGAACTGGCCGCAGCGGTCGCGGTCGCGGCGACAGCCGTGTCGATCGAGGCGACGACCTGGCCGATTTTGACCTCGGTGCCGGCGGCGATGGAGAACGTGATCTGGCCGGCGGCTTCGGCCGTGCCTTCTGAGGTGATCTTGTCCGTCTCGAGCTCGAAGAGGGGCTGGTCTTTTTTGACCACATCGCCGTTCTTGACGTGCCACTTGGCGAGAATGCCGGAGGTGATGGATTCGCCCATGGGCGGGATTTTGACTTCGAGGGACATAGTGGGAAATAGGGGGTCTGGGAGATGGAATCTGGGGCTTGGGTCAATCAGAGTGTGAACGCTTGCTTAAGGAATTTGGCGAGTTGGGCGCGGTGGACAGAGAGCAGGCCGACGGCGGGAGAAGCGGCGGCGATGCGGCCGGCGTAGACGGGTTTGCTGCCAAAGATTTCTTCGAGTTGTGGCATGATCCAGCGGGCAGCTCCCATGTTCTCGGGTTCTTCCTGGCACCAGATGAGCTTGGCGCCGGCGTATTTCCGGGCGATTTCGGCGAGGCGTTTTTTATGCAGCGGATACAATTGTTCGATGCGCAAGATTGCGGTGTTCTCGGATTTCTGCTTTTCCCGGTACTCGGCGAGATCGTAATAAACCTTGCCGGAGCAGAGGATCAGGCGCTCGGTTTTTTGCGAAGCGGTTGGATCGTCGAGGATTTCCGAGAAATTCTTTTCGGTGAAATCGGCCAGATGCGAAACCGCCGCGGGATGGCGCAGGAGCGACTTCGGCGACATGATGATGAGCGGCTTTCTGAAATCGCGTTTCACCTGCCGCCGCAGGATATGGAAGATTTGCGCGGGTGTCGTCACGTTGGCGACCTGGATGTTGTCCTCGGCGCAGAGCTGGAGGAAACGTTCGAGCCGGGCGGAGGAGTGCTCGGGGCCCTGGCCTTCGTAGCCGTGGGGCAGGAGAAGCACGATGCTGCTCATGCGTTGCCATTTCGATTCGCTGGCGGCGATGAACTGGTCGATGACGACCTGCGTGCCGTTGGCGAAATCGCCGAACTGCGCCTCCCAGATGCAAAGCATGTCGGGGTAGTCAACCGAGTAGCCGTAGTCGAAGCCGAGCACCGCGGCTTCCGAGAGGAGAGAATTATAGACGCAGAAAGGCGGCTGTTTTTCGGTGATGTGATTCAGTGATTTGTATTTTGCGCCGGTTTCGACGTCGGTGAATACCGCGTGACGGTGGGTGAAGGTGCCGCGTTCGCAATCCTGGCCGCTGAGACGGATGGGTTTGCCCTCCACCAGCAGGCTGCCAAAGGCGAGCGCCTCGCCCATGCCCCAGTCGAAGGGACCGCCGGCCTTGTGGGCGGCGGCGCGGGTCTCGATAAACCGTTGGATCTTCGAATGGATCTTAAACCCCGTCGGCACCGTGGTGAGCGCCCGGAAAACCTGGTCGACCACCTTGGGGCTGATCGCCGTTGTGACGGTGGCGTGAGAATAGTTGGGCTGGAAGATTGCGGTGGAGCCGGTGAACTGGGCGGCGATGATGTCGCTCTTGCGCTTCTCCGCTTTGCTGGCTTCGCGGGCCTTGGCGGTGGCGAGGTTTTCGTCGAGTGCCTTGGAATACTCCGCTTTGATTTCGTCGCCCTGCGCGACCGTGATGGATTTTTCGTCGACCAGTTGTTGGGTGTAGAGGGCGGAAACCTGGGGCTTGGCCGCGATAATCTTATACATCAGCGGCTGGGTGAAGGACGGCTCGTCGGTCTCGTTGTGGCCATGCTTGCGGTAGCAATACATGTCGATGAACACGTCGCGCTTGAACTTCACGCGGAACTCCACCGCAAGTTGCGCGACCATGCACACGGCCTCGGGATCGTCGCCGTTGACGTGAAAGATCGGGGCCTCGATCGACTTTGCGATATCGGTGCAATAGCGGGTCGAGCGCGAGTCGGAAGGATCGGTGGTGAAACCGATCTGGTTGTTGATGATGAAATGCACGGTGCCGCCGGTGCGGTAGCCGGGCAACTGAGAGAATTGGAGGGTCTCGGAGACGACGCCCTGGCCGGCGATGGCGGCGTCGCCGTGGATGAGCAGCGGCATGACTTTGCGGCGTTCGGCGGTGTCGCCGCGAATGCGCTGGCGGGCGCGGGCCTTGCCCTCGACCACCGGATTCACGATCTCAAGGTGGGAGGGATTGGCGGCGAGGCGGACCTCGACCGTTTTGCCCGAAACGGTGGGCAGAATCGATTCGTAGCCGAGGTGGTATTTCACGTCGCCATCGCCCGCCACGGAGTCGGCGACGTAGTTTTCTGAAAATTGCTCGAAAAGCACGTCGAACGATTTCCGCATGACGGAGCACAGCACGTTCAGGCGGCCGCGGTGGGCCATGCCCATGTTGATTTCCTCCACGCCGTGCTCGGGGCAATGCTCGATGACCGCATCGAGCGCGGCGATGATGGTCTCGCCGCCTTCGAGCGAGAAGCGTTTCTGCCCGACGTATTTGGTGTGGAGAAATTTTTCGAAGAGCTCGGCTTTGTGGACGCGGCGCAGAATGCGCAGTTTCTGCGGCTGGGTGAACGCGGGCTGCAGACGGGTGGTTTCGAAACGTTCCTGGAGCCAGCGCCGGCAATCCTGATCCTGGATGTGGGCATATTCGACGCCGGTGTGCCCACAGTAGGTCTCCTGCAAAGCGGTGAGCAGATCGCTGAGTTTCATCTGACCCGCACCGCCGCGGAAATTGCCGGTGTCAAACGAGGTGTCGAGGTCGGCGCTGGAAAGCTTGAAGGCTTCGAGGGAAAGCTTGGGCAGCGGAGCTGGCCGGGCGGGATCGAGCGGATTGATGTGCGCCTGGCCGTGGCCGATGGAGCGATAGGCGCTGATCAGATAGTAAATGCCCGCCTGCTTGACACTGTCGGCCACCTGACCGGCGACTCCGGTGCCGCCGGGCGATCTCCCATCCGAGCCGAGCGAGAAGCCTTGAAAGAACGCCTGCCAGGTCGCATCGACGGAGTCAGGCTGGGCGAGCCATCGCTGGTAATATTCCTCGACCAGCGAGGCATTGGCGCGTTCGGAGAAATTGACTGGATTCATGAAGGACGAAATGAGTGAGTCCCGGGCTTGCCAAATTAGGGCGGGAGCGATAACCGGGAGGTTAACACCAGCAGCAGCGCCCAATCGACACAAGCCGTTTCAAGCCGGTGCCGAGCGAGGTGCATGGTCTATCAGACGGTGTTACATGCTGATAAATATAATCTAACTCACTTCCGACCCAGCGCCATGATCGAGACACAATTGAAAGAGGCCCTTATCCGCTTCCACGCCGGCATTAAAGCCGCTGATGGCGCGGCGATTTCCGCCGGACTGAATGAAATCGAGTCATGCCTCAACGCCCATCGCGCCGATCTGAATCCCCGGCTCGTGCATTTTCTGGAAGGCCGCAGCTACGCGAAAGCGCTCGCCTACCTGGGAGGAGACGATGCGGCGATGGGCCAGCCGGCGTCGCCTCCCGGAGGCTGCGGCGGGAAACATTGAGAATGAGCTGAACCGCTGATGAACGCGAATTGTCGCGAATAGAAATCAAGCCACGAAAAATCGCATGAGTACGGGAAACAAAATCAACACCGATGGCGGGCAGTCGCTCGGGCAAAATCCATTTGGCGCGCTCAGTGGCGCAGGGTTGCCTGTTGCATCCAGCCGGCCGGTAGAAAATCCAAAAGCCAAAATCGAAAATCCGAAAAATCGCGGCCGGGTGGAGATCAAGCGCACGACGGCAGGTCGCGGCGGCAAGACGGTGACCCTCGTGACCGGCTTTGTCGGCATTGGCTTGCCCGAGAAGGAGCAGCTCTCGAAAAAAATGCGCGGCGCCTGCGGCTGCGGCGGCACGGTGAAGGACGGCGACATCGAGATCCAAGGCGACCAGCGCGAGACCGTCGCACGCATCCTTACCGAAGCCGGCTTCCGACCCGTGATGGCGGG
>CAZIQP010000076.1:0-17656 GCA_964541315.1 uncultured Opitutaceae bacterium | reverse complement strand
ACGTCGGCGGAAGAAAATGAAGCCCTCCCTTGTTCCACTCTGGTTAATTTGCCTGTTGATCTGGGCGGGGTGCGCCTCGACTGCGGAAATCGCAAAGAAGGACGAAGGAGTTGGTATTGAGGGCGTAGTTGAGAAGTACGAGCCATCCGCGTCGGTGCTGTATAAATTCGATTTTTGTGCGCAGTTCGCCGAGACACGTTTGTCACATGTTCGCATTTTGAGTCCAGCCGCTCTCGCTGGTAAGGCATTAGCAGTAGATTCGGGGTTGGCACCCGGCCGGTCAGAAGCAGAAAGCAGCGTCTTCACCATTTCAGGTGCCACCGTGAAGTTTATCTTACCGCAGTCACTCACGAATGCGAAACCCGAGACGTTGATCGGTCTATTTTTTTAAGAAAGGAGCCGATCTCAGAAGGTTCTCCACCACAGACAAGTCATCGGCCTCGACGAGAGCAGGACGCCGAATTCGCTAAATCTTCCGCCCTCGCGGCGCCATGATCCGCAGGCTTTTCGGGCGGATGGTGATTTCCAGGCGCGAGGCTTCGGCCCGGGGCTCGCCGTCGGTATGGACCCAGCCGGGTTTGTCGCGCTCGATGATGAATGACCTGCCTTGCAGCATGACGACCGAGGGCACGCGTTGCAGCGAGCCCTGAAAGAGCCGCCAGAAGAGCGGGATGGCATTGAAAAAATTGACGCGCGGCACGGCGGTGAGGTTGAGCAGACCGTCGCAGATCGAGGCGCCGGGGGCGATGAAGGCGTTGTTGCCGTACTGCGCGGAGTTGGCGATGGTGAGGGTCAGGGCCTCCAGGCGGGTTTTGCCGGCGGCATGGTGGATCGTGTAGCTTTCGGGCTGGTAGTTGAACCAGGCCTTGAGACCGGTGCGGAGATAGCCGCTGAAGCCGCGGTTGGTGAGCACGGCGAAGCGGCCGGCGATCAGCGCTTCGAAGCCCACGCCGCCGGCGCAGAAAAAAGGATCACCGTTGATCAGGCCCGTATCCATGACCATGGGCTCACCCTCGGCGAGGGTGCGGAAGGCGCCTTTCCCCGGACCCGGGATGCCGATGTGCCGGCCGAGCCCGTTGCCGGAGCCGCAGGGGATCAGGCCGAAAATCGCGGAGGTGCCGACGAGGGCCGTGGCGACTTCGTTCATCGTGCCGTCGCCGCCGATCGCGACCACGAGTGCGCAGCCGTCTTCGACCGCCTGCCGCGCGAGTTCGGTGGCATGGCGTGGGTGCGTGGTGGAGACGACCATGGCATCCCAGCCGCGTTCGGCGATGAATTCCTGGGCGCGGTCCCGCAGGTACGGATTGCGCCGGTTGGAGCCGGAGTGGGGGTTGAAGATGAACCGGGCTTTCAAGACGGTTGAAAAAGCAACAGTGAGAAGGCTCAGACTGCGATTGGCAAAAGGAGTTTTGCAACGTTTGGGTGGAATGTTTCGCTGCCGGGGTGTCCCGTATCATTCATCTTCTCACCGGTTGCACGGCCGTCGGCAAGACCGAGCTGGCGCTGCGCTGGGCGGAGGCGAACGGGGCGGAGATCGTGTCGTGCGATTCGCTGCTGTTCTATCGCGGCATGGACATCGGCACGGCCAAGCCGACCCCGGACGAACGGGCGCGGGTGCCGCACCACCTGATCGATATCTGCGAAATCACCGGGCAGATGGATGTGACGCATTACATTGCCAGGACCCGTTCCGTGCTGGAGGAGCTTTTTAAGCGAGGGAAAAAAGTGCTGGTGACGGGCGGCAGCGGGTTTTACCTGAAGGCGTTTTTTGCCCCGGTGGCCGATGCAGTGGAGGTGCCGGCGGCATTGCGCGAGGAATTGCGGATGCGGCTGGAACAAAAAGGAGCGGAGCCATTGCTGAGGGAATTGCGCGGGCTGAATCCGGCCGGGCTGGGTGCGCTGGACACGCAAAATCCCCGGCGGGTGTTGCGCGCCTTGGAACGCTGCCGGGCCTCGGGGCGGACGCTGCTTGAACTGCAGGCGGAATTCGCGGCGCAACCGGCGCCGTTTGCCGACTGCGAGGTGCGGTGGTGCGAACTGGCGCGCGAAAAAGAGGAGTTGGACCAGCGCATCGCACAGCGCGTGACCGCGATGCTGGCGCAGGGGCTGGTCGGGGAAGTGCGCGGATTGTTGGGAAGCGGCCTGAAGGAAAACCCCAGCGCCGCGCAGGCGATCGGTTATCGCGAGACGGTTGATTTTCTGGAAGGCCGTTTGTCCGAAGCCGGGCTGGCCCCGGCCATCGTGAAAAACACCCGCGCCCTCGTGAAGAAGCAGCGCACGTGGTTCAAGACGCAGTTGCCGCCACATCACCCGGTGGCCGCCGGGTCAGCGCGGATCGACGGGCTCTTTGCGCCGCCAATTTAGCCACAAGGTGATGGCGGACGAAGCGGTCGCCCCGAGAATGGTGTAGAGACCAATGGTGTAAAACGCCAGGCCGCCCGGCGTGACACTCCAATTGAAGGAGTCGACGAAAGAGCGGATCGATGCTTCGGATTCTCCCGCGGCACGCATCACCGTCACCCGCCAGGTGCGGTAATAAAACGGCCAGTCAGGATTGATGAAGTGGAGATAGTAATTCATGAAGGTGCAAAAGACCAGTCCGGCCACCAGACTGGCCAGCGCGCCATGGAGGATTCCCTGCCAGACGGGAAACCAGTAGCGATTGAGGACGGCGATCTTGTGCCGCAGGAAAAACCAGAGCACGACGAGGGAGATGATTTCGGTGCCCCAGTCGGCATAGGCGCCGATTTCCAAATGGCGGGTGTGCAAACCGAGGAAATATTCGGCGAGCAGCCACAGGCTCATGCCGGTGCCCGCCAGCAGTCCGTATTTCATTTCAGGGCTCATGCGGGGGAGAGGCGCGCGGCAGACGTACGAAAACAATCACATGGGTTGCGACGATCAGCGGCACCAGAAAGGTGGGCAGGAGGCTGAGCGGAAGATAAGTGAGCGCGCGCAATTGGGCGGGGTCCTGCAGGCCCAACCGGGCGGCGGTCAGAAGGACGAGCAAAATATCGGTCAGTCCGAGGATGTTCCAAAAACGGATGGCGCGTTGCCGCGTGTTGGCGGACATGGGCAGAAAGCAGACCGGCAATGCGCCGGCGGCGACGAGAATATCGCCCCACCCCCCGGGCACGGCGAAGGCGTAGGGGAGTTCGCCGCGCCGGTAGAGGAGGAGAAAATAAAACCCGACAAAGCGGGTGACGTGGAAAAATACCAGCGCGCGCAGATCCAGGGTGTCGATCCAGCCGCGCACCGGGCGGATTTTGAAATAAAGCAGGAGGATAAGCCCGGTCAGAACGACGATGATGCCTTGCAGCGCGGGCTGGGGCAGCATGGCCAGCCATTGCAGCCGCCCGACCACGAGGGCGGCGATGAGCCAGAGCCAAAGACCGATCCGGAGGATGAGTGGCAGGGGTTGCATGGCAGGCTGCATGAAAAACCCCTGAGGCCGGAGGGCAACAAGGGTTTTGCGTAGACCGGGAATTTAGAGGAGGTAGAAGCCGGCTTGCGGATGACAAGAAGCATCGCGGCAAGATTGCCCAAAAGGATCGCCGGCAAACGGGCTCCGATAAAACGACGAAACCCTCGCTCGGCTTAGCCGTAACAATTCATCTGAAACCACAGATGCACACAGATTCGTCGCAACAAAGAGCGGTTTGAAGTCGGTCAGCTTCTGGAGAACCGGATGGTTTTCGCTGCTGAATACGATCTTCTGCCGGCAAAATCTTTATCTGTGTTCATTTGTGTCCAGCTGTGGTTGTTCCCTTCTCCACGGTTACGGCTCAGGGCAGTGTAACCCCATAGCGTTGCAGCGAGCTGCCTTCGATTTGGCGGAGGGTGGACACGGCGTTGCGCAGGTTGACCTTGGCCTGGAGCTCGGCGACCCGCGCATTTTCCAGATCGTTCTGCGCCTGAAGCACGAGGTAGGACGTCGATTTGCCGCTGTCAAACAGGGCTTTTTGGAATTCGTACTGCTTGTCGCTCAGCAACCGGGCTTGGCCCGAAATTTTGACGCTTTCAGAATCGGTCTCGATCGCGCGAATGGCGGTGCGGACCTGCAATTCAATGCTCTGCTCCAACTGACGGAGGCGGGATTGCTGCTGGCTCAGCGTGGCCTGGGCCTGACGGTAACGGGCCTTGTCGCCCACCAGGCCCCATGGATAGGTGAGGGAAAGATCGACCTGCCAGGAATTATTGTCGCGATCGAAAGTGTCGCTGAAGGCTGCACCGGCATTGCCGCGGCGTCCGTTCATTCCCACCGCCCCGCCGACACTGAGACTGGGCCGGGCATTGTCTTTCGCGACCTTGAGATCGAGTTTGGCCTGCTCGACGGCCAGTTGGGTGGACAGATAGTCGGGCTGGTTTTGTTTCGCCAAACTATAGGAGGAGGCGAAGACGGGAAAAGTGAGCTCAACCTCGGTGAAACGCACGGTGCCGAGCGGGGCATCGAGTTCAAACTGCCCGATGAGGGCGAGCAGGTTTTGCGCGGAGTCGCCGACGCTCTGCTGGGCGAGCAGCACGCCGCGGCGGGCATTGGCGACGCCGACCTCGGCGGTGAGAACATCCAGATCGATGGCGACACCGAATTGCTTGCGGTTTTTGGCGTCCTCGTAGAAGCGTTCCGCGAGAGCCAGGGTGAATTTTTTGACTTCAAGCTGTTCGCGGTTAAAAACGAGATCGTGGTAAGCGCCTTCGGTGGCGCGGATGACCGTAAGCGCCTGGGACTTGTAGTCGAGATTGGCGCGGGCAAAGCCGAGGCGGGCGCGGTTGACACCGGCGATATTTACGTCCCGGCCGAAGCCCCTGAGCAACTGCTGACGGACAGACAAAGTCACGTCGGCGTTGTAGGCGGGGTTCAGGGCGCTCAGGGCGGGATCAATGTGGGAACGGCCAAGCTGGCTGCTCAAACTGAGGGATGTGCCGGTGTAGAGTTGCTGGGTGACACCGATGCTGGTGCTGCGGGTTGATCCATTGCTGGCGGGCGTGACGGGGAAAACACCGGTTATGGGGTCGGGGACGCTGCCGATGATCGGATCATTATGGCTTGCCCCGGTGCTGGTCGCAGCCGTCACCACGGGCAGATAATCGGAGCGGGCGATGTCGATGGCGTCCTTGGCGATTTGCGGGGAGTAACGCTGGATTTCGAGATCGAAATTTTTCGCGAGGGCGCGGGTGATGCACTCTTGCAGCGTGAGCTCAGCGGCAGTCGGGGCAACCGGCGCGGCATTCTGGGCGGACAGGCAGACGCAGGCGAAAATATTGGCGGCAGTGAGGGCGAGCGGGAGAGAGCGACGGAGATTCATGAATCTTGGGAGACGTGTTTGATTGGTCCAAAGACACACCGGCAGGCGAAAAAGTTTGTGATATTCATGGCTCAGGCTGAACCGGTTGTGTCCGTGGACAACTGATTCCTGAGACCGCGCAATCGCGATGACAGCGCGGAGAGGGTCGGGCGGTAAAAAGAGCGGATGGGCGGCAAGGTGGGGTGCCGCCGGGCATTACCTGGTCGCCAGCGTTTTGTCCGGCGAGGTCTTGTCCAACTCGGCTTTGACGAGACCGCTGAGCGCGGCGTTGGCATTGGCGGAAGAGATGTAGCCCATGAGGCGGGTCCGAATTTCGGCAAAACGAGGGTTGGCGGGCGTCAGATCCGGGAGCTCTTTTTGGGCGGCGTAGATGAGCAGGCCCTTTTCTCCGGTGGAAATCATGGGGGCGACTTCGCCGATCTTGAGGGTTTGCAGGGCTTGAAGCGCGTCTTTGGGCAGATCCTTCGGGGTGTCTTGCAGGGTGAAGCCGGCGAAAGCCTTCACTTCGAGTTTGGCTTCGGCGGCGGCCTTTTCAAACGGGGTGCCGGCCTTGACGGCGGCATTCAGCTTGGCATTCAGCAACTGGCCCTGCGCGGTGAAGCGCTTGAGTTTTTCGCTGGCCTTGTAGTCGGCGGTGACTTTTTCGCGCACCTCGGCCAGGGCCGGCTGATAGGCGGGCAGGGCATCGTTCCAGAGGAGGATGATGGCACCGTTGGGCGTGGGCAGCGGGTCGGAGAAAAAGCGTTCCTGATTCAGGCGGGCAAGCTGTTCCCCATAATAGGCGAGCCAGGGCATGGTGGCGGGCGGGGAGTCGGGAGAAAATGGCTCGATGGCGGTCGCGGTGCGTTTCTGCTCGGCCAGGAACGCGGCGAGTTCGGGGGAGTTGGCCCTGGCTTTGCGCTGGTAAAGGACGACGGCGAAATCGTTGGCGGCCTTCACGGCGTTGCGGGCGCCCGTTTCAGTGCGATAGGCGATTTCCACCTGCAGGCGAACCTTGCTGAAGTTGTCCGTGCCGGCAGCCGGCGCGGCGGCATCTTTGCCGGCGGGATCGGGCGGAACCGGGAAGCGGGCGAGGTTGGCGTTGTAGTAGGCGCGTACTTCCTCCTCGGAAACGGGCCCCGGGGCCATGAATTCTTCGGCGTTGAATTGGACGGCGCTCAATTTGGCGCGCGTCGGAACCATATATCTGCCGGGATTTTCATCGAAGAATTTCTTCAGGGCTTCATCCGTCACCGTCACACCGGCGTCGAAAGAAGCATAGTCGAGGCTGGCGATGGCAATGCTCCACTTCGCATCGCTGCGGCTGAGCAGGTCGCGGACATCCGCCGGCAAAACGTACCCCGGGCCACCGATCAGCTTGTTGACGGCGTCGATGCGGGTGTCATCGCGAAACACCCGGCTGACGTCGGCGGTGGCCAACTGGGGATTGTTTTTGAGGCTGTCACCGAAATCGGAATAACGCTTCTGATCAAACCGGCCTTGCTGATCGTGGAAAAATTTCAGGGTGCTGATATAGGCCGCCACTTCCTTTTCGGTGGGGGCGGGCAGGTGGAGTTCATCGGCCAGGGCCAGGGCGGCCACGCGGAGCTTGGCGTAGCCATCGAGCTGTTCTTGATAGCGGATGGGGGCCTGTGTGAGCATGGCACTTAATTCGCCGTCCTTGCTCATGCGGATCACGTCCTGCTCGCTGCTGAGGTTGTGTCCGAAGAACGGGCGGTCGGCCGCATGGCGGTCGGCCCGGCCCAATCCGCCTGAAGGATTGAAGCTGTAAACGAACGAGAGGATGATGACACCGAGCAAAACAGCAAAGATCGAGCGGAAGTGCTTCTGGAAGTAGGTTTGGATCCAAGTAATCATGAAATAAAACCGCTGTGGCTAGAGTCGCTCCCGATGGGTGTCAACAGGCGACTCGGCTTGGTGCGAAAATCCATGGTGATCGCGTGGGCCGGCCATGGTGAGACGGCTCGTCTGGTGACTTGTTTTAAAACGGATAAAATTTGCCTTGCCGGAACAATCGGGCGACATCGAAGTCGGCATAACCAGCCGGCCTGTCCACACTTTTCCCATGCGCGAGTTGCTTATCATCCAGACTTCTCCCCTCGGCGACATTGTCCACTCGCTGCGGCTGGTGGCGGCCTTGCGGGCGCAGCAGCCGGACTGGCGGGTATCGTGGATCGTGCAGGATATTTTTGCGCCGCTGGTCAGGGCGAGCACGGTGGTGGATCAGATTCTGGTGTTCCGGCGGTTTGGTGGCGTCGGCAGTTTTTTGGCCCTGATGAAAGAGGTGCGGCAGCGCAAATATGACGTCGTGCTGGATTTGCAGGGACTGCTCCGCTCCGGCCTGATGCTCAAATGGGCCCGGGCGCACCGCAAAATCGGCCGGTCCGACCCGCGCGAATGGGCGGGATGGCTTTACGAGGAGAAAGCGCCGCTGCCGCCGGGCGGGCCGCAGAGCCATTTGATGGATATTTTGCTGCAATTTTGTCCGCTGTTGAACGCCCGGCCGGAGCTGGCCGCGCCGTTGCAATTCCGGAGCATGGAACAGCTCAACCTCGGTTTCATGCAGCCGCTCCGCGGATTGCAGCCGGTGCTGCTTTTTCCCGACAGCCGCCGGGAGCGCACCAAGTGGGGAGGATTCGCCCCGCTGACGGCACTGCTCATCCGGGAGATGGGCCGGAAAGTCGTGTGGGCGGGCAGCAAATACCTGCCCTGCCGCGAGTCGCTGCCGGACGGGACATTTGTGAATCTCACGGGCAACACCAGCCTGGTGTCGCTCACGGCCCTGATCAACCGGGCGGACTGGGTGATCTCAAACGACAGCGGGGCGATGCACCTGGCCACCGCGCTTGGCGTGAAAACCATCGGAATTTTCGGCCCCACCGATTCGCAGCGTTACGGACCCTACCCGCTGAACAGCCCGACCAACCATGTGATCAAGGCGCCGCTGGGCGATTTGCACCTGCTGGCGGTGAAGGATGTGCTGGAGCGTTTCCGGCGGATTGAGGCGGTCAGCCGGGGCGGCACCTATCAATCGGTCGCACCTTTCGCCCGCTAATGGGATCGGCTGTCACCTCTCAGGCACATTGCTCTCAGAAAATACTGGTCAACGGACCGGGATTTTCATTCAAAGTCCCTTCCCATGATCGATCCCAAACTACTGCGCGAGTCGCCTGAGCTGGTGCGTGCCGGCATTGCCAAGAAGCACCTGACGGTCGATCTCGGTGCCGTGTTGGCGATCGATACCGAGTGGCGCACGCTGCTGGCTGAAGTGGAGCAGCTCCGCGGCAAGCAAAAGTCGGCGAACAATGAGATGGCGGCGCTCAAGAAAGGCTCGCCGGAATTCATCGCCAAGGTGCAGGAGATGAAATCCGTTTCCGCTGCGGCCAAAGCCAAGGAGGAAAGCCTCAAGACGCTCGAAGAAAAATGGCATCAGGCCATGCTGACCTTGCCGAATCTCCCTCACGCGAGCGTGCCGGAAGGCCGCACGCCGGAGGAAAACCAGGTCTGCGCGACGAAAGGCGACGTCAACGCCGTTTCGCCCCACGCGCTGCCACACTGGGAAATTCCCGGGTTCGGAAACCTGATCGATTTTCCGCGCGGCGCGAAGGTCACCGGCGCCGGGTTTCCGTTTTATGTCGGCGATGGGGCGCGGATCGTGCGCGCGCTGCTGCATTTCTTTTTGGATGAGAACGTGAAGACCGGCTACACGGAGGTCAGCCCGCCGATCTTCGTCAACGCCGCGAGCGCGACCGCCACCGGTCAGCTCCCTGACAAGGAAGGACAGATGTACGAGACGACACCCGACCGGCTTTTTGCCGTGCCCACCGCCGAGGTTCCGCTGACGAATTTCTTCCGCGACGAAATCCTTGATGAGGACCAATTGCCTGTCCATCGTTGCGCCTACACGCCCTGTTTCCGCCGCGAGGCCGGCAGCTACGGCAAGGATGTGCGCGGACTCAACCGCCTGCACCAGTTCGACAAGGTGGAACTCTTGAAATGGGTTCATCCTTCGACCAGCTACGACGAGTTGGAAAAACTCCGCGGCGATGCCGAGCGACTGCTGCAACTGCTGGGCCTGCCTTACCGCGTGTTGCTCATGTGCGGCGGCGATATCGGTTTCGGTCAGGCCAAGAAATACGATCTTGAGGTCTGGGCCGCCGGACAGAAACGCTGGCTGGAGGTGTCGAGCTGTTCGAATTTCGAGGCGTTCCAGGCCCGGCGCGCGCAGATCCGCTACCGCAACAAAGAGAGCGGCAAACCCGAACTCGTGCATACGCTGAATGGTTCCGGCCTGGCGGTGCCGCGCGTGCTGGCTGCCTTGTTGGAAAACAACCTGCAGGCCGACGGCCGGGTGAAGATTCCCGCGGCGCTCGTGCCGCATTTCGGCAAGGAGTATTTGAGTTTCCAGTGACGAGGTTTTGTAGGAGCCTGCCACCAGGCTCCACAAAAATGACACGAGAACAAAGATCTGATTCGAGCTGGCGCGCGAAGGCAACGTGGGTGGGGGCGTTGCTGCCGGTGACGCGCTGGCATCAGTCGGTGGTTGCAGTCGCGACGCGCAGGCGAAAGTCGGCGGCGTGGTGTGTGGCATTTTCCGGCGGAGCTGACTCGCTGGCGCTGCTGTTGTCGCTTTGGGCGAATTTTCCGGAGCGTCGGGAGCGGCTCGTGGCGCTGCATTTCAATCACCGGCTGCGCGGACGGGCGGCCGATGCTGATGCGAAATTCTGTCAGAAGATCTGCCGAGCGCTGGGCGTCCGCATTCGGGTCGGAGTCTGGCGGGCTGCACCCAAAAAAACCAGCGAGGCCGAGGCACGGGCGGCACGACATGCTTTTTTTAGCCGGGAAATGCAGAAACTGAAGGCCAGGCAACTGTGGCTGGCGCATCAGCAGGACGATATTGCTGAAACCATGCTGATGCGCCTGGCCCGGGGCAGTGGCACCGGCGGTCTGGCTGCACCGCGGCCGGTCCAGGCCATGCCGGACAGGCGCCTGCATTTGCGCCCGTTGCTGACGGTGAGCAAGCGCGAGATTTTGACGGTTCTGCGGCGTACCGGCGTCGTTTGGCGCGAAGATGCGACCAATGCCGGCGACGATTTTTTCCGCAACCGGGTCCGCCGCGTCGTCTTGCCGGCATGGGTGAAGGCGTCCGGGCGTGACGCCTTGGCCGGCGCGGCGCTGGCGCGGGAGCGGCTGGAGGAAGATGATGTGGCCTTGGAGTTATGGCTGGATCGGCTGGCCGCGCTCAAACAGGGTGAATTGGATCTGGAGCGGCTGGCGGGTGCCCCGCGAGCAGTCTGGCGGCGCGCTTTGCACCGCTGGTTGCTGGCAGTCGGGCCGGATACGGACCTTTCCCGGCAAGGCTTCGCGCAGTTGTTGCTGGGGTTGGAAACGGGCCGAAACACCCGTTTTAGCTTGGGGGCCGCGGCTTTCGCCGTTATCCGCGATGGGCGATTGACCCTTAAGAAACGTTAGTCCATTCCGATTTCAGATGAATATTCTCCCAGTGCTTCGTTTGACTTATCCGGGGGGAACCATCACGTTACCCAACTAGTCCAATCCACTCGATGTCCGAAAAAGACGAATCCAACAAACGCCGCCCTTTAAAAAATCTTCCTCCCGAAGGTTTCCAGCCCAAGGTAATTCTCATCTGGCTGGCCATCATCGGGGCTATTGTCGCCTTGTATTATTTTAATCCCGCCAAGGGATCGCAAGCGGCCATCATCAAGATTCAAAAGGTTATGGAACTGGCGGAGAAAGGTGACATCGCCGAAGGCTTTATCCGTTCGGATCCAAACAGCGGCTCGGCCAATTGGTCGATCATCACCGGTACGACAAGGGAAACGAATCTGAAGTCTGATTCCGGCCAGACGAAAAACTTCGTCGCGAGCACCTGGCTCACGGAAAAAAATCGCGATAAGCTGCAGAATGCCGGCTTCACGGAGATTCCCTCGGCCAATATCTGGACGAATCTGCTGGGCAGCATCGTGCCGTTTCTCGTGGTCATCGGACTGCTTTATTTTCTCTTCATCCGGCAGCTCAAGAACGCGGGCAAGGGCGCCATGAGTTTCGGCAAAAGCCGCGCCAAACTGCTGACCCGCGAGAAGGACCGGATCAATTTCACCGATGTAGCCGGCTGCGACGAAGCCAAGGAGGAGGTCAGCGAAATCGTGGAGTTCCTGCGCGAGCCGAAAAAATTCCAGAAGATCGGCGGACGGATTCCGAAGGGCATTTTGATGGTCGGGCCGCCCGGCACCGGCAAAACACTTCTCGCCAAAGCCATCGCCGGCGAGGCGGATGTGCCGTTCTTCTCCATCAGCGGTTCGGACTTCGTGGAAATGTTTGTCGGCGTCGGCGCCAGCCGCGTGCGCGACATGTTTGAACAGGGCCGCAAGAACGCGCCGTGCCTGATCTTCATCGACGAAATCGATGCCGTCGGCCGCCAGCGCGGCGCGGGCCTCGGCGGCGGCAATGACGAGCGTGAACAGACTCTCAATTCCCTCCTCGTGGAGATGGATGGCTTCGACACCCAGGAAGGCGTCATCATCATCGCGGCGACCAACCGTCCCGACGTGCTCGACAGCGCGCTGCTTCGTCCCGGCCGCTTCGACCGCCAAGTCTACATCGACCTGCCCGACATCATCGGTCGCGAACAGATTCTCCGGGTTCACGCCCGCAAGATTTCCCTGTCGGACAATGTGGATCTGGCGATCATTGCCCGGGGCACGCCCGGATTGTCCGGTGCCGAGCTGGCCAATCTGCTTAACGAATCCGCGCTGCTCGCCGCCCGCCGCAACAAGAAGAAGGTCGACATGACCGATATCGATGATGCGCGTGACAAGGTTCTCTGGGGCCGCGAACGCCGCCGCGTGATGGACGATGCCGAGAAACGCCTCGTTGCCTGGCACGAGGCTGGCCACGCGATTGTGCAAGCCGTCCTCGACGATGGCACCGTGCCGGTGCACAAGGTGACGATCATTCCCCGCGGACAAAGTCTGGGCAGCACCACGTATTTGCCGACCAAGGATATTCTGACCCGGCCCAAGAAAAAACTGCTCAACGAAGTCGCCATGGCGATGGGCGGTCGCATTGCGGAAGAGCTGGTCACCGGAGATTTCAGCAACGGTGCCTACGGTGACATCAAGCAGGCCACCCGGATCGCCCGGGCCATGGTGTGCGATTACGGCATGAGCGATCTCGGCCCCGTGGCTTTGGGCGAAAACCAGGACACGGTCTTTCTTGGCCGTGATATCACCCGTTCGCAGCATATCAGCGAAGACACTGCCCGCCGCATTGACGGTGCGGTTTCGGAGATCCTGAACACGCAATACCAGCGCGCTCAGCAGATCGTCAGCGAACATCGCGCCGCTCTCGACAAGATCGCGCAGGCACTGCTCGAGTACGAGACGATCGAAGGCCGTCATGTGCTGGAAATCCTTCAGCACGGTGAGATCAAGTCGCCCATCATCAATGCCAAGCCGCCCAAGCTGCCCGACGCTCCCTCATCGGCCAAACCAGCTCCAGCCAGTAATACCGACGGTGCAGCGGGGGTCGCCCCCAATGCGGCGCCTAGCCCGGCTTGAGCAAAGAAAATATCCTTTGATTTGTCCCCCGAGGTCGGCAAGCTGCCGGCCTCTTTCATTTATGAACATCTGCTGCATTGGCGCCGGTTACGTAGGCGGGCCGACCATGGCCATGATTGCCCTGAAATGTCCTGATATTCAGGTGACCGTTGTGGACATGAACGCCGCCCGGATCGCGGCTTGGAACAGCGGCACGCTGCCGATCTATGAGCCGGGTTTGGATGACGTCGTGAAGCAGGCGCGTGGTCGCAACCTGCATTTCTCCACCGATGTCGCCGGCAATATCAAGAAGGCCGAGATCATTTTCGTTTCCGTCAACACCCCCACCAAGACCTACGGGGTTGGGGCCGGTCGCGCGGCCGATCTTAGGTTTATTGAATCCGTGGCCCGCACCATCGCGGAACAGGCCGAAAACGGAAAAATCATCGTGGAGAAATCCACGATTCCAGTGAAGACGGCCGATGCCATCTCCACCATTCTGGCGGCCAACACCAAGGGCCTTAGGTTTCAGGTGCTTTCGAATCCTGAATTCCTGGCCGAAGGAACAGCGGTCAAGGATCTCACCAATCCGGACCGTGTGCTGATTGGTGGCGAACGCACACCGGACGGGGACAAGGCCGTCGAAAAACTTGTCAGTGTCTATGCCCGCTGGGTGCCGCGCGATCGGATCATCACGACGAATCTCTGGTCCTCGGAGCTCTCCAAGCTCGTGGCCAACGCCTTTCTGGCCCAGCGGATCTCGTCGATCAATTCGATCTCCGCGCTTTGCGAGGCGACCGGCGCCGACGTGGACGAGGTGGCCAATGCCATCGGGAAGGACAGCCGGATCGGTCCGAAATTTCTCAAGTCCTCGGTCGGTTTCGGCGGCTCCTGTTTTCAGAAGGACATTCTCAACCTCACCTATCTGTGCGAGAGCTTCGGACTGCCGGAAGTCGCCGCCTACTGGAACAGTGTGGTGACCATGAACGACTGGCAGAAGAGCCGTTTTGCCGGGCGTATCGTCAAGGAGCTGTTCAACACGGTCGCGGACAAGAAAATCGCCGTGCTCGGTTTCGCCTTCAAAAAAGACACCAACGACACGCGCGAATCCGCTGCGATCAATATCTGCCGCGACCTTCTGGCCGAGCACGCCAAGGTGTGCGTATACGATCCCAAGGTCCCGGCGGACGAGATCAAAGCCGACACGCTGGGCAAAGGCGTGGACAATCCGCGCCTCACCATCGCCAGCGACGCCTACGCCGCCTGCGCCGGGGCGCATGCCATCGCGATCGTGACCGAGTGGGATGAGTTCCGGACGCTCGACTATGCCAAAATTTTTGCCGGCATGCCCAAGCCCGCGTTTCTCTTCGACGGCCGCAACGTGGTCGATCTGGCCACGCTGAGAAAGATCGGCTTTCGCGCCTCCGGCATAGGCAAACCAGCCTGAGCGGAAAGTGTCGGCAGACAGGGTGCGTTGCGGTCAGGCCTCTCCGCCAAAACTCGACAGCCGGGTGCGTCCGCTGATAGCAAAGGGTCTGATTGCTTCGGCGATTTTTATTCATGGCTTCCCACCGCCTCGCCCCTTCGTTTCGTACCCGGCTTTCCCGGCTCAGTCCGTTCGGACTCGGGCACACCAAGCCGAAACATTTCCGCGACATGGCGAAGGTGGTCTGGGAAAACCGCGACAATCTTGGTTACGCCTGGAAAGTGCTGACGCAGGGTGTGTGCGATGGCTGCGCGCTGGGTGTGGGCGGCCTGCACGATTGGACGATCGATGGCGTGCATCTTTGCATGACGCGCTTGAATCTCATGCGATTGAATACCATGCCGGCACTCGATCCGGCGTGGCTCGCGGATGTGGGCACTCTCGCCGGGATGGATAACCGCCAACTGCGCGATTTGGGCAGGCTCGCGCATCCCATGCGCCGGCGGCGCGGCGAAAAAGGGTTTGCGCGGATCACCTGGGATGAGGCGCTCGCGGCGGTGGGCGGCCGTTTGCGCGCGACGGACGCGCGGCGGATGGCTTTTTTCGTGACGGCGCGTGGCGTGACGAACGAGATTTATTATCTCGCCCAGAAAGCGGCGCGTTTTCTCGGGACCAACAATGTCGATAACGCGGCGCGCCTTTGTCACTCGCCCTCGACGGCCGCGATGAAACAAATGCTCGGTCTTGCGGCCTCGACGTGCAGTTACACGGATTGGATCGGATCTGACTTGGTGATTTTCTTCGGCTCCAATCCGGCGAACGACCAGCCGGTATCGACGAAATATCTTCATCTCGCCAAGAAGCAGGGCACGCGGGTTGTCATCGTGAATCCGTATTTCGAACCCGGCATGCAACGCTACTGGGTGCCCTCGACACCGGGCAGCGCGTTGTTTGGTTCGGATCTGGCGGACTATTGGTTTCCGGTCGGGCAGGGCGGTGACATCGCTTTTCTCTACGGTGTGCTCAAGCACCTCATCGCCACGGGCAGGGTGAATCGCGCTTTTGTCAGTGAGCATACCAATGGCTGGGATGAAGTCGCGGCGCGCGCCGCTGCGTTGGATTGGCCGGAGCTCGAAATCGGCAGCGGCCTGCCGCGCGCCAGCATGGTGGAATTCGCCGAACTGGTCGGCACGGCGCGAACCGCCGTTTTCGTCTGGAGCATGGGCATTACCCAGCACGTCTGCGGCGCCGACAACGTTCGGATGATCTTGAATGTGGCGCTGGCGGGCGGTTTTCTCGGACGCGACAAGTGCGGCGTGATGCCGATCCGCGGTCACTCTTCGGTTCAGGGCGGCGCGGAAATGGGCGCGTATGCGACGGCTTTCCCCGGGGGCGTGACGGTGAATCCGGTCAACGCCGCCGCCTTGTCGGCGCAATATGGATTCACCGTTCCGGCCTGGCCCGGCTTGGAGGCGACGGAGATGGTCGAGGCCGCGCATCGCGGCGAAATCGATGTGCTTTACCAGATTGGCGGCAATTTTCTGCGCACGCTGCCCGATTCGCGGCATGTGACCGAGGCGCTGGCCCGCGTTCCCTTGCGCGTGCATCAGGACATCATGATCACCGACCAGATGCTGCTCGGGCCGCTGGAGGAGGTGATTTTGCTGCCGGCGAAAACCCGCTATGAGCAGGACGATGGCGGCACGGAGACCAGTACGGAACGGCGGGTCATGTTTACCCCGGAGATTCCACGTCAGGTGGGCGAGGCGAGGGCCGAGTGGAAGATCCTTTTGCAGGTCGCAGCCGCCGCCTGCCCCGATCGGGCGCACCTGCTCGGTTGCCGCACCGGCCAGGAAATCCGCGAGGAGATCGCGCGCGTCGTGCCGTTTTATGACGGGGTGCAGCATTTGCGGAAGACGGGCGATGCGTTTCAATACGGTGGAGCGCATCTCAGCGCCGGTGGCAACTGCCCGACACCCGATGGCCGCGCGCAGTTTGCCGCCGTCGATTTGCCCGAACGCACACCGCGGCCCGAGAGTGTGTTTCACGTCAGCACGCGACGGGGCAAGCAGTTCAACACGCTCATCTACGCCGATGTTGATCCGCTGAACGGCGCTCCGCGCGACGCGGTCTTGATGAGCAACGACGATGCGGCGCGCCTGCATCTGATCCACGGAGACCGCATCGCGCTGGTGAACGAGAACGGCCGTTTCCATGGACAGGTCTTTCTCGCGCCGCTTGCCCCGGGAAATTTGCAGATACACTGGCCCGAGGGGAATGATCTCATCCGCCGTGGCGTGGTGGACGCGGGTGGCGGCGTGCCGGACTACAATGCCCTCGTGAAAATCGAGCGGGTGACAGAAGCCCCCAAATTGGTATGAAGACGAAACGTATCTTCCCGGTCGCCGCTCACGCCGCTCGTACCGTGCATCGTCGGCGCGCCGGAGCAACCACCACGGATGAACGTGATGATCTGGCGGTGGAGGAACCGTTGGAAATCCGGGTCGAGGGACGTCCGGTGGCGGTCACGATGCGCACGCCCGGGCATGACGAGGAACTGGCGGCAGGCTTTCTGATCTCCGAAGGCGTGATCAGCCGGTGCGATGAAGTGCGGAAAATCTCGTCCGTGGTCAACAAGGGCAGAACGGAGCCGAACATCATAGACGTAAAACTCGTCCGGCCGGAGTCGGTGGATTTCGCCCGATTGACGCGCCATGTTTTCACCACGAGCAGTTGCGGGCTCTGCGGCAAGGCGACCATCGCCGCCGTGCAGGCCCGCTGCGCGGCAATCGCGCCGGATTATGGTCCGCGAGTGGAGGCGACGGTGCTCGCTCAGTTGTCGGGCACGCTGGCAACTGCGCAGACAGTTTTTCAGCGTACCGGCGGTCTGCATGCGGCGGGGCTTTTTGCGGCGGACGGGCGTTTGCTGGTGGTGCGTGAGGACGTCGGCCGCCACAACGCAGTCGATAAAGTGTTCGGGCATCTGTTGCTTTCCGGCAAAATCTATCCGGCGGGAGCAATCCTGTTGGTCAGCGGCCGGGTGGCGTTTGAGATCGTCCAGAAAGCACTCGCGGCCCGGATTGCCGTGGTCGCGGCGATCTCTGCTCCGACGACGCTCGCGGTCGATTTTGCCCGGGCGAACGGCATGACGTTGGTGGGTTTTTTGCGGGAAGGCCGGATGAATATCTACGCTGGCGCTGATAGAGTCATCGGGTAGGGCGGAGCAGAAATTGCTTTCTGAGGTAGGGCCGGACCGCTGGGCCGGCCGCGAACATCTAGATGGCGCGCCCAGCGGTCACGCCCTACCTCCTTGTGCCAAAGTGGCGACGATCTGCAGGGATTTGCCCGCAAAGTGTGACATTGAG
>CAZIQP010000075.1:0-17666 GCA_964541315.1 uncultured Opitutaceae bacterium | reverse complement strand
ATCGACGAGTTCGTGACGAAGCTGGCCGAATTCTATTCGGAGCCGGGGGAATGAGGGATGAGACGAGGGACTAACTGACTACAAGACTACGGACCAAGGACGAAAAACATTCAAACCAAGACAAATTAACCACGGATACCACAGAAAACACGGATTAAGAAAACAGAGAAGGCTCCCAACCTGATCTCCGTCCACATGCATTCCGCCGAGATTCCAGACCCTAAACACTAAATCCCAAACCCACCTTCTCGCCGCGCCATAGCTCATCGGGCGACGGCGGGTTACTCACTCTTCTCACCCTCCACCCATGCAAGTCCAGTCCGAAGACAAACCTTACGACGACATCAACATCACGCCGATGCTGGATCTCGCCTACGTGCTGCTCGTCATTTTCATTCTCATGTGCACGGCCTCGGTGGCCGGCACGAAGGTGAACCTGCCCAAGGCGAGCAACACGCCGGCTCCGCTCTCGAAACCGAAAACCAAGGCGATCACGGTCACGAACGAGGGGAAATTCTTTTTGGACACGATTCCCTGCACGTTGCAGGAGCTGGAGCAACGGCTGAACCAGCAAAAAACGCTGACGCCGGATTTCCCCGTGGTCATCCGGGGCGACAGCCTGACGCAATACCAGTCGGTGATGGATGTGATCGACGTGGTTGGCCGGCTCGGCCTCAACCAGGTCGGGCTCGCGACGAAACCCGCCGGCAAATAACTGCGACGAACCACGATGTCCAAGTACGACCAGTCTGATTTCAGCGAGAAGCGCACCTTCCTGGGGCGTTTTGGTTTCGCCATCGGCGGGCTCGTGCTGGTGGGAGTGGTGGTGTTGGTCTTCAGTAAAATGTTCAGCGGGCCAAAGGGCCCGCCGCCGCGGAAGCAGCAGGAGATGGTCATGATCAAACCGCTGCCGCCACCACCGCCCACGCCGCCACCGCCACCGCCACCACCGCAGGAAGCGCCAAAGCAGCAGATGATGGAGCAGACGCCGGTGGATGCGGACGAAACCAAACCCGAGGAAGCCCCGAGCGATCCCTCGCCGAGCATCGGCACCAATCTCGTGGGGAACGGGCCGGACCCATTTGGTCTTGGCAAGAACAAGGGCGGCTTCATGGGCAATGGCTCGAACAGCCGCAAGGCCAACGGCAGCAAGTTCGGCTGGTATGCTAACAAGCTGATCAAATCTTTCAGCGAGGCGCTGAGCCAGAATCCCCTCACGCGGAATGCCAGCTTCGACATCCACGTAGAGCTCTGGGGAAACACCAGCGGCCGGGTGACGCGGGCCAAGCTCAAGGAGTCCACCGGTAATGCGACCATGGACGATGCGATTAAAAACAAGATTTTAAACGACTACCAACTGCCGGAGCCACCGCCGGACGACATGCCGATGCCGATCACCGTGCACTTCAAAGTACTCCGGCCGAACTGATCCACCATTTTATCCGTCTCCCATGATTCATCCCAAACGAATTTCCTCCCGCCGCGTCACGCTGCTGCTTGCGCTGATGTTTGCCGCCGCGGCGGTGCAGCCGGGTTTTGCCGCCGAGCCCGCCGACCGGGTTGCCGGTGGAACCGCCCGGATGCCGAGCGTGACCTCCACTCTGATCAAGCGCCTGGCCTCACGCGGGCTGCTCACGAAGGAAGATGCCGCCGAGCTGCAGTTGATGGCCGAGGCGGAAGCGGCCGAGGCGCGCGCGCAGGACGCGATGTTGCAGGCCGCGCTCGCGCAGGCGGCGGCGGCCCAGGCCCGATTGAAGGCCATGATGGCGATGGCCGATGTGCCGCGAATGAACGATGCGGCGGCGGATGCGGCCGAAGGGGTCGAACCCCAACCCGCGCCGCGCGTCGCGCACGCTCCGGTCCGGCCGCGGGCCGCCCATGTTCAACCTGCGCTCGCACCGGTGGAAGAAACTCCGGCCGAAGAAACGAAGACCGAGGAGATGGCACCGGAGCCCGCGCCCCGCGTGGCGCAAACCCACGCCCGGTCCCGCCCTGCGCCGATGCCACCAGCCGCGGCGGCGATGGAATCGAATCCGCCGGAGGCCGCTCCCGCTGACGACGACAAGGTTCCAGAGGACACAGTGCGCGTGACCTATGTCCCGGAAACCGTGAAGGCGCAGATCCGCGAAGAAATCAAACAGGACGTGATGGCGCAGGCCCGCGACGAGAACTGGGCGAATCCGCGGACCTTTCCCGAGTGGGTGAGCAAATTCCGGCTCTTTGGCGATTTCCGTTTCCGGTATGAGGCCTTGCGTTATCCGGCAGGAAACGATAACACCGGGCTGCTGCTGAACTTTAATGCGATCAATACCGGAGCACCGCAGGACATCACGGCGGGCGCCCGCGGCGGCAATTTTCTTCCCACCCTCGACGTCGATCAAAATCGCAACCGGTTGCGGTTGCGTTCCCGTGTCGGTGCGGCGGTGGATATGGGGCAGAATTTTTCCGCCGGGGTGCGGCTGGCGACGGGTGAAAATAATTCCCCGGTCAGCCAGAATCAAAGTCTCGGTGCCGCCGGTTCGGGGCAGGGCGGTGATTTCAGCAAGTATTCCGTCTGGCTGGATCGCGCGTTTCTGAAATATGAATTGGGCGGCATGCCGGACAACGACCACGTCTTCAGTGTGGGCCGGTTCGACAACCCGTTTTTCGCCACCAGCATGGTCTGGGCGGATGATCTCGGTTTCGACGGGGCGGTGGCGCAGGGCCGGTTTCCCCTCGGGGAGGACGTGACGCCGTTCTATGCGGTCGGGGCGTTTCCGGTATTCAACACCGATCTCAACTTTGGATCAAACAAGGCGCCCAAGATCCCGAGCAACGACAAGTGGCTCTATGGAGCCCAGGTCGGCACGACGTGGGAAATTGCCAAAGACCTGAGCCTGAAGTTCGGCGTCGCCTACTACAAGTTCCAGAATATCGAGGGCAAATTTTCGTCGCCTCTCACCAACATAATGTCGGCTGCGGACATCGGGCCAACCGATGCGAGCCGTCCCGCCTTTGCCCAGAAGGGCAATACCTACATGGAACTTCGCAATATCACGCCGGTGACTGGGGATGCATCGGTGGGCGGAAATCTGAACGGTACGATCAACCAGTTTCAATATTACGGCCTTGCTTCCAAGTTCGGCGTGATGGCGGCCGATGTCCGGCTCGATTTCAACCACTTCGAGCCGTTTCAGATTTCGCTGATCGGCGAATATGTGAAGAACCGCAGCTTCGATGCGACGGCAGTCGAGGCCAAGGCAGTAAACAATTTCGGCTACGATACCATCGATCCCAAAACCAAGGCCACGATCGACGGCCCCTTCGAGGGAAGCGGCACGGCATGGCTGGTCGGGCTCTCGGTGGGCGACATGGTGCTCAAAGAACGGTGGAAATGGAATCTCAACCTGGGCTATCGCAAGGTCGGCTCCGACGCCTTGGTTGATGGCTTTGTCGATTCGGATTTCGGTGGCGGGGGCACCAATGTCAAGGGCTTCACCTTCGGCGGAAACCTCGCCCTGTCGCCCAACGTGAAGTTTGGTCTCCGCTGGATGAGCGCGAGCCAGGTCGGCGGTCCCACTTTCAAAAACGATATCCTCCAACTGGATTTCTCCGGAAAATTCTGATCCCCCATGAAAAAGCACTCTTACATCAACTTCGGGTTTTTGACCCTGCTCGCCGCAGTGGTCCTGCCCGCCGCCGAACCGGCGAACGATGGTACGGCCGCATTGCGGGCCGCGCTCCGGGACAAAACGCAGCAACTGGCCACCGTCCAATCCGATCTCGCCACGCTGCAGGCCGGCCAAGCCGCGCTGGCGGAGGAGAAAAAAGCACTCGCCGACAAGGTTGAGACGATCAGAAAACAAATGATCGCCGACAAGACGGCGGGCGACAAATCAACCGCGACCCTGACCGCTCAGCTGGAAAAACTAAAACAGCAGAACGCCCAGCTGAGCGCGGACCTGGAAAAATTCAAAACTGAGGGCGAGAAGGCCGCGCAGGCTGCGCGTCTGGCGGAAGGGCAGGGTGTGAAGCTGGCGAAAGAAGCCATTGTCCAAGAGCGCCGGGCCGCGGATATGGAAGCCAAGAACCTCGCGCTCTTTCTGGTTGCGAACGAAATTTTGTCGCGCTACGAGGAGTTCAGCCTGGGAAATGCGATCCGGGCCAAGGAGCCGTTCGTCGGCAACACGCGCACCAAGCTGGAGAACTTGGTGCAGGCTTATCAGGACAAAATTCTCGACCAAAGGGTGAAGCCGTGACGAAGCGCACCGACATTGTTCCGGCATGGCTCGGGGTAGGAGCGGCTTTACGCCGCGATTCTTCCAAGCCATCACGGCGTAAAGCTGCGCTTACAGTTGGCAGCAATACCCAGAGCGAATCCATCCGTGTCCATCCGTGTGATCCGCGGTCAATTGCCGGGTTGGGGTTTGAGGCCGTTTCACCTCCGCCGTTTGCCTCCATTCGTGTGATTCGCGGGCAGTACACCTGGTCTATCCCGGTTCGGATGTTCTGTGCCATCGAGCGCGCGGCCGGTTAATTTCGTCATGGCCCCAAAACCACATTCTTTTTCGATCTTCAGGTTCCTGACACGCGTGGGGCTGAGTCTGGCTTTGTTATGGAATAATCTCGAGGCGCGGGAACTGCTGCGGGGCGGACCGTCGTCAACGGGCACTGCGACCACCGCGACCGATGCGGGGACCGGCACAACCGCCGTCACCGCCCCGGCGGTGGCTTCGCAGTTGACGCGGCTGCACAAGACGAAGGACATTTTGAAGCAGGTGAGCGATATGCAGAAGGCGGCGCAGCAAGCGGCCGCAGCGACAGCCAGCCAGTTGACAGATGCCTCGGGCAATAAGCAGGCCACCGTGCCCGATTGGAGCTGGGACCCGATCGATCCGAAAACCGGCACAACCCAATCGGGTTCCTTCAACGGGCTTACGATGGCCAGGGGTGTGCCGCAGGATCTGGCGCATCCGGCTGCCGGCGAAGATGCCTCGCTCTGGACCGGGGCCGGACTCCCGGTCGTGAACGCCGATACGAAAACCGTAACTATTCCACAGACCGACCAACAGGCGATCTTGAACTGGCAGAGTTTCAATATTGGCAAGGGCACTACGCTGAATTTCGACCAGCAAGCCGGCGGAACCAACGTCGGGCAATGGATTGTTTTCAACAAGATCGGCGTCACCGGATCGCCCTCGCAGATCCTCGGCACGATCAACACGCTCGGGCTGCCCGATGCCAACGGGGTCCAGCAACCGGGCAGCGGCGGCCAAGTCTACGTCATCAACCCGAACGGGATTATTTTCGGCGGGTCGGCGCAGGTCAACGCGCATGCGCTCGTCGCCTCGTCGCTGCCGATCAACGACAATCTGGTCAGTCGTGGTCTGCTGAACAATCCCGACGCCCAGTTCTTGTTTTCCTCTCTGCCGCAGACCGCCGGTCAGAACGGGACTCCGGCATTCACGCCGGTGGTGATTGACGAATTTCTACCTCCGAGCGGCACCTCGGGCATTCCCTTGAACCGGAAGTTGGCCGCCGGTTCTAGCCCGAGCGTAACTTATGTGTCGGCGAGTACGGCGGCGGTGATCCTTAAAGCCGGGGTTGACTACAATCTGAGCAAGCCGGCGGCTGACGGTACCGTATCGGTGGCGTTCACCTCTGTCGGGTTGAACAAAAAACCGGCCGGCACAAGCATCATCCAGGTGACTTACACGCCGACCGGTGACCAATATGGCAATGTGGAGGTCCAGGCCGGTGCCACGCTCAAGGCTCCGACCAATGCCGATCACGTCGGCGGCCGGGTCGCCCTGATCGGCCGGAATGTTTCGAATGCCGGAACGATTTCGACGGAGGACGGACAGACGATTCTCGCCGCGGGGTTGCAGATCGCGCTGGCCCCGCATAATTCGGCGGACGCGACGCTGCGCGGTCTGGATGTCTTTGTGGGTGCGGTGGTCGATCCGGCCCTGAATGTCTCGACCACGGCGTCCGACGGCACCGTGACTGTGACCAATACGGGTAATCCCGCTGGCACCGCGACCAATGCGGGGATCCTCAATTCCGACCAGACGATCGCCAACATGGGACTGATCGAAGCGCCGCGTGGAGCAGTCACCATTACGGGTCAGACGGTCAATCAGAACGGTTTCATCGAGAGCAGCACCTCAGTGGCCTACAACGGCCGGGTTGATCTGGTGGCGGGCTACAACGCGGTGGCGAATTCGAAATACGATCCGACCGGTACGGATCATTTCACGCTCTCGCCCTTTGTGTATCAGTCCAACGCCGGTGATGCGCCGACGGGCCAGCTAGTGCCCAATTCTGGCCCGGTGACGCTGGGCCCGGAAAGTGTGATCAGCATCATGCCCGAGACGGGTAGCAGCGACCGGGTGGTCGGCGATCTCGCCCTGCCGTCGCAAGTCAACCTGCAGGGCGGAGCGGTGCATTTCGCCACCGACGCAACGGTACTGGCCCCGGGGGCCGCGGTCCCGCTCAATCCGGCGTTTGGTTCTGACGGAATCGCGTTGGATGCCGGAGTCACGATCCGCGCGGGCAATTGGTTCAATCCCGGTTCGAACGGTTATAAGTTCGTCCAATCCCAAGACAGCCAGCAGATTTATTTCGACCAAGGGGCCGGCGTCTATGTGGCGGGATTGACGAATGCCGATCCGACCGATCCGAACCATTTTGCCGCCTCGGTCACAGAGAATATTGTCTCGGTGGAACTGCGCGGCTCGGAACTGGCGAATTCGCCGTTGCAACAAAACGGCCCCTTGCGCGGCCAGACGGTGCAAGTCGACGTGCGGCAACACGGACCGTGGAATCCAACGCTGAATGGTGGACTGGGTGGGTACACTTGGGTCGGTACGCCGTTGGCGGACACGTCAGGCTGGGTCGGTTTGGCCACGCATTCGGTGGGCGAACTCACGGTAAATGGCGGCTCTGTGTCGCTCAAGGCAGGAGGCGCGGTGGTTCTGAATCAGAAGGCCGTGATTGATGTGTCGGGCGGCGCGATCACTTACGCGGGCGGTGTCACCCAAACCACAAAAGTGATTTCGAGTGGACACATCTACGATATTTCACAGGCGACACCGGATAGAGTTTACGACGGCATCTACACCGGCACGACGACCACCACCGATCCCAAATGGGGCGTGACCACCACGACGACAAGTTCGCTGGCGCAGATCACCGCCGAGAATGGTTATACGCAGGGTGGCAATGGCGGCAGTCTGTCGATTGCCGCGCCGGTAATGGCTCTCGACGGGACGCTGCGCGGCACCACCACTTCATACGCGGGGCAAAGGACGCTCTCGCCGTTGTACGCACCTGGCCACACACCGCTCCCGGCCAATCCTGCGGTGGTGGGCGAGCCGGGCTGGCTTCTCAATGCGTTGAATCTGCCCGTGCCGGCACAACTTTCCCTCACGGTGAAGCGCCAGTATTTGTCCGATGCCGGGACTGCTTTGGACTATGTGGATTATTCGCCGACGCCGGCTGACATTGTCTTTGGTCGCACGGCGAGTCCGGCGCTGGGCGTGAATGACACCTTCAATGCAACGGGCCTGTACGCTTTCCCTGCCAATAGGAATTATGTGCTCAATCTTTCTCCCGATCTGGTCAGCGGCACCGGTGCCGGCTTTGGCATTCTCAGCGTCAACAACAGCGACGACAATGACGGCAAGAGCCCGCTCTATAATAAAAATAGCACGGTGACGAACGGCGGTGGCATCACTGTCGCGCACGGCACGGTGCTGGCGCTGCCCGACGCGGGCTCGCTGAGTTTAGCCGCGGCAAATATCACGGTGGAGCGCAACACCACCGCGACCGAGAGCACCGGAATCCTGGCACCCAGTGGTTCGATCAGTCTCAATGCCTTCGATGTCTCGCCTTCGCAGGCGACCGAGGTGAGCACGCTGGTAAGCAACGGTACGGTGGCGGCGGGCAAGGTACCGCAGTACAGCAGCACCAAGGGCAATATCACGATGGGCACTGGTGCGCTTATCGATGCCTCGGGTGCGGTGGTGGATGACAGGCTGAATACGCTGACTGCCGGTAACGCACCGCTGATCACGACTGGTGGAACGGTAGAGTTGAACGCCAGCGGGGTCTTGTTGAATCCCACCAGCGAGGTCGATGTCTCGGGCGGCGGAAATTATAGTGCTAACGGGAAGTTGGCCTATGCGGACGCCGGGAAAATCAAGATCAGTTCCGGCATGGCGATCAAGGCGGGGGCTACCGGCTTCGGTGCTGTCCTTGGCGGTGGCCTTCAATTCGCCGGGGCCCAACTGCGGGGTTATGCTGGGCTCGGAAAGAACGGTGGTTCCCTCAGCGTGCAGGCGCCGTCGATTACGGTGGTCGCATCCTTGCCCGGCGGCACGAGTGCCGACGTCGCCACGGACGCGAAGACGGGAGCGATGTCATTCACGACAGGATTTTTTGATGATGGTGGTTTTTCTTCCTTCGCTTTCACGGGACTTGGGATTTCGGTTGCGCTTAATAATAAAGGCTCGATGACCGGCGCATTGCCGTCCGTTGTGATCGGCAGTCCGGATACGACGGCTGCGGGCAGTGTGTTGCCGGTGGCGGGAGCGTCGACGCTTTTGCAACCGGAAGTGCAGAGCTGGTTGTCGGTGCCCGGCGGTTCCGTAACCACGCCGGATGTCCGGCAGCTCGGGCCTGTACGGCTCACATTCAACGCGCTCGGCCTGTTGAGTAACGTCAATGGGGACACCTTGGGCAACGATACGTCCTTGGTTTTGCGCAATAATGTGGTGGTGGTGACTACTTCCTCATTAAATAGCGCGGTCTCGTTTCAGGGGAGCACGGTCGATATTCTCGGCAGTGTCACGGCGCACGGCGGTTCGATTACAGTAGTAGATAATAAAGAAAAAACCTTGGGCGATCTGCCGACGGTTCACCTCGGGCCTGCGAGTGTGCTGGATGCCTCAGGTGCCGCTGTATCGACTCTTGATAACACCGGTGTCTATCACGCGACCAATGTGCTCGATGGCGGAAAAATCACGCTGGATGGCAACATCGTGGCGGAAGGGGCGGGCACCGTGAAGGACGAGCACGGCACGACATTGGCCGATCAAAGGGGAGCGCGGCAAGGTCCGGGAGCGATCCTCGATGTTTCGGGATCGGCCGACACGGTGTTTCTCCTGCCGGGTGATCTGGCGGATGACTTGTCGGCCCAATCCCGCAACGTTCTCGTGCCGGTTGCGCAATCCAGCAATGGCGGCACGCTGACCTTGAATGCGGAAAGAGAATTGTTTTCCGCCGCGACTTTGCTGGCCGGACCGGGGCAGCCCGCGTCAGGTGCCCCGACCACCGCTTTGGGCGGCAACCTCGTGGTGTCCTCGGCGATGAAACGGGTGGACAACGTTCCCATACAGCCCACCGATCCGGTGCTGAATCTCACCGCGGCCACCCCGAAATTTGTTTACACGAAACTCGGGCAGCAGGTGACGGACGGGACGAAAAAATATGACGACTCGACGGGCTTCAATTTGATCTGGTTCGGCGCGGATAGCCTTAGTCACTCGAATCTTGGCGGGTTGTCCTTTCAAACGCCCTCCGGGGCGCTGCAGGTGCAGGGGAACGTCGCACTCTCCGCCAGTCGCCAAATCTCCCTCGCCAACGGCAGCACTTTGCTCTTCACCCCCGTTACAACCAGTACGGTGACGACACCGTCGACGCTCACCGTCACTGCTCCATATGTGGCATTGGGGCAGGCCTTCCTGCCGCCACAGGCCGCTGCTCCTTCGCCACTGACCGTGGCACCGAGTACCGGGAGCGGGGTTCTCATGGTGCAGGCGAGCTCACTGATTGACGTGGGCAACTTCGTGCTGCGGGGTGCGGGTTCGGCGGTGCTGGACGCGACCTATGATCCACAGGCTCAGGGCGACAAAACCAATGGCACCATCCGTGGCGATGGCACATTTGAGGTGGCGGGAGATATCACACTGAAGGCCGGCCAGATTTATCCACCGACCGCCGACACGTTCAACATCGTCGCATTCGATTATCTCAAAAAGGCGGGGGATCTCACCCTCACTCCCGGATCGGTGACCATTCAGTCGGCCGCCTCGCTTTCGAATCCCAATCCTGCGCCGCTGGCCCTGCCGTTGTCGGCCGGGGGAGCCTTGAATATTTATGCCTCCACGATCACCCAAGGCGGCACCCTGCGCGCTCCGCTGGGCTCCATCCAGCTTGGGGCTGGATCCGACAGCAGCGTGAATTCAACCACCGGGGCCAGTCTGCCCACGACGACGTTGCTCACGTTGCAGCCTGGCAGCGTTACCTCGGTGTCAGGTCTTGACCCGGTGACCGGCAAGCCGGTCACCGTCCCCTATGGCATCAATGTCAATGGCGATACCTGGATTGATCCGACGGGCACCGATATCACCCGCATCGGGCCGGAAGCGAAGTCAGTCTTACTTGCCGCCTCCACGGTCAAGATTCAGGCGGCGACGTCCGGTCAGCCCGCCGCGACTATCGATCTGTCGGGAGGGGGGGATCTCATGGCCTATCAGTTCGTCCCCGGTACGGGAGGCAAGTCGGATATTCTCCTCGGTGCCACGGCGGGCTCTTTCGCCATCGTACCGGGTTATACGGATGCTTATGCCCCGCTGGCACCGTACAATTCCAGCTCCGACGACGCCAAAGCCAATTTGGGCAATGATACCGGTTATGTGGTGGGAAATGCGCAATTGAACTATAAGGTGGGGGATCGGATCCATATTGATCTGCAAGGCGGCCAGAATCCGCAGGACTACACTCTGCTGCCCGCGCGATATGCGCTCTTGCCCGGAGCCTACCTCGTGACGCCCCAAACCACCGCCACCACCGCGGGAGCCGCCCCGGCTGCGACGAAGCCCGATGGCTCGCTCTTGGTGGCCGGCTACCGGTTCAACGGACTGGATCCGGCGGGTGAGAACAAGTCGTACTATGACAGTTTCGAGATCGCCTCACAGGCCGTGGTATTGAAGCGCGCGGAATATGATATAAGTTCCGCCAATACGTTTTTCACCGACCTGGCCAAGAACAATGACGTGACGGCCCCGCGGCTCCCGGTCGACGCCGGCCGGCTTGGTCTGGCGGTCAGCACGGCCCTGAATTTCAACGGGCTCGTGCGGGCTCAGGCGGCGACCGGCGGTCGCGGTGGTATGGTCGACATCAGCAGCGCCTCAGACATTTTGATCGGCAGTCAAACGGTGATTTCCGCCCTGACTCCAAGCGACACTTCGGGAAAAATTGTATTGGATGCGGCGGAGTTAAGTGGTTTCGGTGCCGAAAGCCTGCTCATCGGCGGGTCGCGCACCACCGGGGCCCAAGACACGACGGTAACCGTGACCTCCAGCAATGTCACCGTGAACAACGCCGGCGAGGCGTTGACGGGTTCCGACATTATTTTGGTGGCGAATCAGAATCTCACTCTGGGAAAGGGTGCGGAGATCGGCCAGGCGAATCAGACGCCAGGGTCCGCCGAACCGCTCAAGGTGGTGGGTTCGGTACAGCTCACGAAGGTCAGCGATACTCTCGCGGTGGAGCGGGGTGGCACCGCCATCAGCCTGCCGGGTGGCAGCGGCGCCAACCTCCTGACTGCGACGAGCGCCGGGACGATCACGAATGCCGACGGGACAACCGAGACGTTTGATGCCAGCACGGCCGGGACGGAAAATCCTTTTCAAGTTTCAGCCGGAAGCACGATCACTTTGGACACGGCCGGCCAACTCGCCTTGGCAAAAGCGACCAAACCAACCATGAAACCCGTGGGATTCGTGCTGGGTGATGGCGCCTTGGTGCGGGTCAGTAACGATCCCGCCGCTGAAATCCTCCGCTCGGGAGTGGCCGCATCAACCACTCCGACGCTCACCGTGGGGTCGGGGGCCAAGCTTGCCGGCACGAGTGTGATTTTGGATTCAACCCACACCACCAGTCTGGCCACCGATCTTGATCTAAGCGCGGTGAATAATCTTTCGTTAAACAGCGGCCGGGTGAGTGTGCTGCTGGACAATCCGGGAACGGCGATACCGACGAACAGTCTCGTGCTGTCGCGGTCGACGCAGGCCTCTTTGTTGAAATCCGCCGCATCACTCTCATTGTTGAGTTACTCCACCGTGGATTTCTATGGCACCGGTGTGTTCGGCTCGGCAGACCTCGGTTCCCTCGCGCTGCATGCGGGTGCGATCCGCGGCTATTCGAATCTGGCCGATCCGACTGTCCCCACGCCCGTGGTTGTGGCGGCGAAATCCGTCACGTTGGACAATGTGGCGAACGATGCGCCGACCGCCGTTGATGCCACCGCTGTACCGAAGGGGGCTCTGACAATTTCGACGTCGGACGCCCTGTACCTTGGTGGCAACCAGCTCGATATTCAAAATTATGCCGACGTGAAAATCATCGCGACCGGCGGCATCCTCGCCGGCGACACCGCCAAACTGGCCTCCAAGACCGGCGGCCTGACGGTGGTCGGCGGCAACCTGAAGATCAGTACGCCGCTGCTCGCCGGAGCCAGCGCCACCACGCAATCCATTGCGGCCACCAGCCAGACGAATACGGTCGCAGGCAGGACAACCACAACCGGCGGTGCTCTTTCCTTGGACACCATCCCGGGAGCCACGACCGGAGACACGACGAAAGTCGCATCGGGTCTTGGGGCCAACCTCAGCCTGACCGGCACGAAGGTCGACGTGGGTGTTGCGATCAAGCTGCCCAGTGGCACGATTCAAGTGGAAGCCACCGCCGGCAACTTGAGGATCGCCGGTGGTGCGCTCGATGTCGGAGGCACGGCGCAACAGTTCTACGATGTCACCAAATACACCGACGGAGGCAGCATAGCACTCACTGCGGATCAGGGTGACCTGACGATCAGCCCCGGCAGCAGCATTTCGGTGGCGGCCAATGTCGGAGGAGGTTCTGCCGGCGCACTCACCGTTTCCGTCCCGTTCGGGCACTTTGACGTCGCAGCCGGCACCTTGTCGGGCGAGGCCGGAACGGACGGGAAGGGCGGGGTCTTCAGTCTGGATACGGTGGGCATTGTCGGGACGGACACGACGGCCAGTCACTTGGCGACGTTGAGCGGGGCCTTGGTGGCGGGTGGCTTTGACCGCGCGGTGACCGTGCGAGTGCGGCAAGGAAATGTGCTCGCCGATGGCACGGACAATGAACAAGTCGTGGCCAATGGCCAGACGGTGGTGGTTGACGGCACGTTGCGCGCCCACGACATCACCCTCTCGGCCGACCATGGCGATATTACGGTTACCGGCAGCTTGGATGCATCCGGTCTGATTGATGTGACGCGCGCTGATCCGCTCGGCGGGAAAATGAATGCCATTAATCCGACCGGGGGATCGATCGATCTGGCGGCCTCAGGCAGTGTCGTGCTCAAGCCGACGGCGTGGCTGAGCGCCGAGGGCTATGCCTACAGCAACGATGGCAAAGGCGGGGCGATTTCACTGGCGGCCGGCAGCTACAATGGTCAGGTCGCTACGGCTGCCAAAGTGGATATCCAGTCGGGTGCCCGACTCGACCTCGGGGTGTTGCATGATTTCACTCCGAACGATCTGTTGCTGGCGACTGACAAAACGGTTCTGCCGGTCAGCAATCGCACGGATCTCTTCACCGGCACCTTGCACTTGCGCGAGTCGCAAAAAGCATTCGGCGATGGCACGCAGTTCAACGTGGTTGCCGGTTCGGTTTATGGCGTGCCTTCAAGCATCGTGCTCGAAGGCTTCGAGGTTTTTGACCTCTCGAATTCCGGTGTTTCTATTCCTGGTGTGACTCAGAGTCTCCATACGGGTGGCCTGATCAACAGTACGGTACAAAAGGCAGTGAAGGACAATGGGACGGCTTTCACCAATACGTCCTTGCTCACCAATCCCCTTTTCCACGTCCAGCCCGGGGCGGAGATCGTGAACACCGACCCCGCCGGCGGCGATCTGACCCTGGCCACTACTTGGGATCTTTCCATCTACCGGTTCGGGACCGGCGCGGTGAAGGAACCCGGCAACCTGACGTTGCGGGCAACGGGAGATCTGATTTTCGATTTCGGCGCCAGTCTCAACGACGGCTTCTCGCTGGCCAATGCCGTCAATGCCTTGTATCCGTTGTGGACCGCGAAACTGATGAGTGACCGCTCATGGTCCTACCGGCTGGTCGCGGGGGCTGACTACAGTGCGGCCAATTCCCTTTCGGTCCAATCCCTCACGTCGCTCAATGTTTCGGCGGTTCCCGCGGGTTCGTTTTTGCTGGGCTCGGGCAGCGCGACTTTGGATCCGGCACTCAACCGGACCGCGATCGTTCCGCAATTCTTTCAGACCGTGCGGAGCGGTACGGGTGACATCACGATCGCCGCCGGCCGCGATGTGCAGTTGCTGAATCCGATGGCGACCATTTATACGGCCGGCACATCGGCGGCTCCTTTGCCCAACTTCGATATCCCGGTGCTGTATAATCCGTCCAATGATCTTTCTGCGGCGACGTTTAATCCCATTTATCCCGCCCAGTATAGCCAGGCGGGAGGCAACGTGACGATCAGTGCGCAAAATGATATCGCCCGCTACCAGATCGACAGTACCGGAACCTTGGTTGCCGCTTCCAGCGCGGAACTGCCAAGCAACTGGCTTTATCGACGCGGGCACCTGGATGCGAACGGACTCTTTTCCTCCCTCACGGTCAGCAAGGCGTTTACCACGGAAATTCAATCTACGTCCTGGTGGATCGATTTCAGCAATTTCTTCGACGACGTTGGCGCACTCGGTGGTGGCAATGTCACACTGACGGCCGGTCGCCAGGTGGCCAATATCAATGCGTCCGTGGGGACCAACGCCCGCATGCCGGGGAAAGATGCGGTCGGCAATCCGATCAAGCCCGACGCCAGCAAGCTGGTTGAACTCGGTGGTGGCAATCTGACAGTGCAGGCCGGTGGTGATATCGACGGCGGCGTATATTATGTGGAACGCGGCGATGTCACGCTGCACGCCGGCGGGAGCGTGAAGAGCAATCCCACGCGGGCGGCATTCACCTCTGGTGATGTTTCGAACCCCATGACCTGGTTGCCCACTACTTTCCTGCTCGGCAAAGGCCAAATCGATGTCACCGCCGGCGGCGACATTCGAATTGGCCAGGTGGCCAATCCTTTTTGGCTGCCGCAGGGACTGAACAATCGCGCCTATGAAACGACGTACTTCTCCACGATGGCTTCGGCTGACACGGTGGTCGTATCATCGTTGAGCGGTTCCGTTACGTTGCAAGGCCCGGCCTCTGATATCAATACCGCCTCCAACGGTTCGGGGGCTTGGCTGTTGGATTGGTATGCCAACATCCTCTCAGGTGATCAGGGTACTTTGGCGGCTGCCCAGCCTTGGTTGAAGCTTATGCTGAATTCGGGCAACTATCCGATCTCGTTCCAAACGGTGGCCAGCGTGATGCCGGGAACTTTGCAGGCCACGGCATTTTCGCACGATATCAATGTGATCGGAAACCTCGACCTCGCGCCTGCCTCGCGTGGTACGCTCGATTTGCTGGCGGCGGGCTCGCTCAACGGTCTGGCGATTAACGGTGTCGCCTCCGATGGTTCCTTGGAGTGGCGCAGCTCTGCGATTAATCTTTCCGATGCCGATCCCGCCCGTTTGCCCGGCATCACCAACCCCTTTTCGTTTGGCACTTATGCGCAGGATCAGGCCACGGTCACCGGTACCGCTGAAATATCATTTCTGAAACCCGTGGACGATCTGTTCGCGGCGTCGGGCAGCACGGATTTAAGCTTGGCGCAAAAATTGGCCTTGCACGCGCAGTTGCTTGATCCCAGTGGCCAGCGGGTTTCGCTCCATTACAACGACCCGACTTCCCTGCATCTTTATGCGGACGGCGGAGACATTTCCGGGCTCACCCTTTATTCCGGCAAAGCAGCGCGGGTGGTCGCAGCCCAAGATATTACAGACATTGCCCTGTATGTGCAAAATGTCCGTCCGCAGGATACCACCGTCGTGGCAGCGGGACGCGACTTGATTGCCTATGATCCGGCGTCGCCGTTGCGCCAACAGGCGCAGCAACCGGGCAATTCGTTGGTCGGGGTGGCGGGCGATACTGGGCCGGCCTTGGGCGTTCCCACCACGGGCGACATTCAGATTGCCGGTCCCGGTACCCTGGAGGTTTTGGCCGGGAGAAATCTCGACCTTGGGTATGGCAACAATCCAACCCGTGACGGCACGGCGGCCGGTTTCACGAGTGTCGGTGCCAGTCTCAATCCGATTCTCGCCCAGTATGCGGGGGCCAACATTGTGGCGGCGGCCGGCGTGCAAGAGGTCTATACTTCGGTTGCGTCCAAGGCCGGTTTGGCTCCGGGACTGGCGACTACCGGCCTGGACTACGCCGATTTTATCAAGGATTTCCTCAATCCTGGCACTGATCCGGCCAATGTCAGTGCAGAGGCGGCTCGCTATCTCCCCGAACTGGCCACGCTGATGGATTACACCGCCAGCAAGGTTCCTGCCGATATTTGGAACGCCTTCGCTTTCGATCCGTCGAAGAAACCTTTGACTGAGCAACAGGCGCTGTGGGTCCAGGATATCTTTGCCCTGGTCTTGCGCAATGCCGCCCGTGACCGCAACAATCCAGACAGCCCGGACGCCGGCACTTACAAAGCCGGATTTGCCGCCATCGCGGACCTTTTCCCGGACAGCCCACAACCCACGGAAGATGACCTGAAGTCAACGCTTCCAGTCGTCCGTCCAGCGGGATTATGGGCTGGCAATCTTTCCCTGTCTACGCGGGAAATTAAGACGTTTGAGGGTGGCAATATATCGCTGATTGCTCCGGGAGGTGGCGTCACCGTGGGCCGGGCGACCGATCCCCAGAAACCGGACCAAGGTATTCTCACCCAGCGCGGCGGCGGCATCTCGATATTTGCCGCCGATAGCGTCAACGTCGGCACGTCCCGAATCTTTACGCTGCGCGGTGGCAACGAAATCCTTTGGTCGACTTGGGGCAACATCGCGGCGGGCAGCGGCTCAAAGACTGTTTTCTCGGCTCCGCCGACCCGCGTGCTGATCGATCCGCAGAGTGGCGACGTGCAGAACGATCTCGCCGGTCTGGCCACCGGCAGTGGCATCGGGGTGCTCGCGACACTGGCCGGAGTGAAGCCGGGTGACGTGGATCTGATCGCGCCGGTGGGTACGATCGATGCAGGCGATGCGGGTATCCGGTCGTCGGGCAATCTCAACATCGCCGCCCGTGTCGTGCTCAACGCTTCCAACATTCAAGTGGGTGGTACCAGTGCCGGGACCCCGCCACCTCCACCACCTCCGACCCCTCCCCCTCCGCCCCCCGCGCCTGTCGATCAAAAGAGCAGTGGTGGTCCGATTGACCAGCAAAACGCGAAAAACAGAGAAAAAGAAACCGAAGAAGCACGTTCACTCATCATCGTCGAGGTGCTTGGCTACGGCGGGCCCGACGATGACATCGCAGCCACCGATGCGAAGAGCGACGATGAAAAGAAAAAAAAGGAAGAGGAGGACGGAAAGAAAAGGAACTCCGTTGAGGTCTCGGTCCCGCTTGGTCGGTGAAGTTGGGTATCAATCCGGTGGGTCTGCACAAACAATAGCATGCACAATGTGTTTTCCCGTCACCCAATGTTTTCCTTTCCGTAACCGGGAAAGACTTGTCCGGCCGGCGCG
>CAZIQP010000074.1:0-17677 GCA_964541315.1 uncultured Opitutaceae bacterium | reverse complement strand
TCAGTTCTTGACCGACCGCTCCGGTGGCGCCGACGATACCGACTCGATATTGATTATTGCTCACGTGAAAGAATATTTGGAACAGGCAAACAAAAAGTGTCTCGTGCTCGGACTCAAGCCGACATCGCGTCTTATCGTCGTATCCATTGCCCGCCAGTTGCTTGGATTTCATCAGGACGGCGTTTTGATCAAGTCCTACGTCGTTTCCACGTCGCTCCGCCCGCCCTCCAACGTGAAAGACTCCCTCGGCACGCCGCGCGGCCTGCACGAAATCGCCGAGAAATTCGGGGCCGACGCCCCGCCCGGCATCGTGTTCAAAGGCCGGGTCAGCCTCGGCAAACATTACCGGGAACTCGATGAGGACATGCAGACAAAAAATCTCTGCACCACTCGCATTCTCTGGCTGAACGGACTCGAACCCGGTGTAAATTCAGGGGGCAACGTGGACAGCCACGCCCGCTACATTTATATTCACGGCACGAATCACGAGGATCGCCTCGGCACACCGGCCAGCTCCGGTTGCGTACAGATGAACAACCTCGAAATCATCGAACTGTTCGACCAGGTGCGAACCCACGATCAGGTTTGGATCGAGGATTGAGGATTGGGGTAGGGCGGCGTCCCCCTGAGCCGCACCCGGTGAACGGCTCACCCGGAGGGTTCGCTCAACCTTAAGCCAGTCAAATTCAAACGCCCAGCCGCTTCTTCAGAATTTCATCAACCAGCTTCGGGTTGGCTTTGCCTGCGGAGAGTTTCATCACGGCGCCTTTGAGGGCGTTGACCGCCTTTGGATTTCCGGTCTTCACTTGCTCGACTGATCTTGGATCGCCGGCAATCGCGGCGTCGCACCAGCCTTCGAGCTGGCCGGCGTCGGTGGACTGGCGCAGGCCTTTGCGATCGACGACGGCGGCGGGTTGCTCGCCGGACTTGAACATCTCGGCAAAAACTTCCTTGGCCTGGTTGCTGGAGACCACGCCTTGGTCGAGCAAAGCGACGAGGCCGGCAATGTGGGCGGGCGTGACTTTGCTTTCGCGGAGCGATTGGCCGGCGGCGGCGAGATCGCGAAGCAGGTCGTTCACAATCCAGTTGGCGGCGAGGGTCGGTTTGGCCCCGAGCTTCACGGCAGCCTCAAAGTATTCACTGAGCCCGTGGTCACGGATGAGCACGGCGGCGGAAGAATAGGGCAGCGCGAGTTGCTCCATAAAGCGGCGCTGTTTCACGAAAGGCCGCTCGGGGAGTTCGGCGCGGAGGCGGGTTTTCCAGGCTTCGTCGATCCGCACCGGCATCAGATCGGGGTCGGGGAAATAGCGGTAGTCGTGCGCCATTTCTTTCGAGCGCATCGAGGCGGAGCGTCCGCTCTCGCCGTCATAGAGCCGGGTTTCCTGCGTGATCGTGCCGCCGGAGGTGACGACGTTGATCTGGCGTTTGATCTCGGTGAGGATGCCGTCGCGGACGTAAGAAATGGAATTCAGGTTCTTCAATTCGACCTTGGTGCCGAGCTTGGTCTCGCCGACGGGTCGGATGGAAATGTTGGCGTCGCAGCGCATTTGGCCTTTCTCCATGTCGCAGTCGGAAATGCCGGCGTAGATGAGCGAGGTGCGGAGCGAAGTGAGAAAAGCGAAGGCCTCGTCGGCGCTCTTGATGGCGGGATCGGTGACAATCTCCATCAGCGGCGTGCCGGCGCGGTTGTAATCCACGAGCGAGTCGTTGAGGCCGTGGTTGAGTTTGCCGACATCTTCCTCGAGGTGGATGCGGGTGAGTGGAATGGATTTATGCTCGCCCATGACGGCAAGTGACGCGCCCGGAAGTTCGATCTCCACTGCGCCACCGAGGCAGACGGGCTGTTCGTATTGGGTGATCTGGTAATTCTTCGGGCTGTCAGGGTAGAAATAATTTTTCCGATCCCAGCGCGTGACGTGGGCGATCTGGCAATCGAGCATCAGGCCGGTTTTGATGATGGCATCAATGGCGGCCTTGTTCAGCACGGGCAAGGCGCCGGGCAGGGCGAGCACGACGGGATTGGTCAGCGTATTCTCCGGCTGGCCATAGCCGGCGGCGACGCGCGTGAACATCTTCGACGCCGTCTTGATCTGCACGTGGACCTCAAGTCCGATGACTGTTTCGTAATTCATTGGATAAGGAAAGGGGCGGAGGAGGAAGATATTGTCACAGAGGGCACTGAGGGAGTCACAGAGATCACAGAACAAGGCGGCGCAGTCCGCGAGTCAGCATGGTCGAGCGAAAATTAAGGAGAAGGCCGATGCGACAGTGGGAAAACTTCAGGTAGGTCAACACTTGGGCGTCATGGACGTCGAGGAGCTCATCAACTGTTTTCAATTCGATCACAACGAGCCCGTTGATCAAAAAATCCAGCCGGTAGGCATCGTCAATGACGAGATCCTTGTATGTGATTGGGCAAGGTTTCTGCTCCTCAAATGGAATCGAACTAAGCCGCAGTTCATGGGCAAGCGCTCGTTGATAGGCTGATTCCAGCAAACCAGGCCCAAGCTCCCGATGGACCTCAATAGCTGCGCCGATAACCTGTTCAGTAAGCTGATTGATTGGGGTGTTCATCCCGTGTGTCTCGTAGGATTTGTATGGTGTATCCCTCTGTGTCCTCTGTGAGACCTCTTCTGTCTCAGTGACAAAAATCAAAGGTTCGGGTGTTTTGTTTTCCAGTCGTGTGCTTGTTCGTAGGAGCGGGCGATGGCGAGCAGGTTGGCTTCTTTGAACGGTTGGCCGATCAGTTGCAGGCCGATGGGCAGACCGGACTTCGTGAAACCGCACGGTACGCTCATGGCGGGCAGGCCGGCAAGATTCACGCCAATCGTGTAGATGTCGCAGAGATAGAGGGCGAGGGGATCGGATTTCTCACCGATCTTGAACGCCGGGATGGGCGATGTGGGCGTGAGAAGCGCGTCGACTTCCTTGTAGGCGTTGAGAAAATCCTGGCGGATGAGCGTGCGGACTTTTTGGGCGCGCAGGTAATACGCGTCGTAGTAACCGCTGCTGAGCACGTAGGTGCCGAGAATGATCCGGCGCTTCACCTCGGCGCCGAAACCCTCGGCGCGTGACTTGGCATAGATGTCGATGGCGTCGGTGGCGGATTTAGAGCGATGGCCGTAACGGATGCCGTCGTAACGTGCGAGGTTTGATGAAGCCTCGGCGGTCGCGATGATGTAATAAGTATCAAGGCACGACTGCGTGTTGGGCAGTGAAACCTCTTTGATTTCGCAGCCTTGTTTCTTGTAGTAAGCAATCGCGGCTTCCACGGCAGCACCTATTTCGGGGTCGAGGCCTTCGGCAAAATATTCTTTGGGGATGCCGAGCTTCCACGGGCCTTTCTTGGCGGCGAGTTCGCTGCGGTAGTCGGGCACCGGAGCGTTGAAGGAGGTCGAGTCCAGCGGGTCGTGGCCGGCAATGGCGCCGAGGACAATCGCGGCGTCCTCGACGGTGCGGGTGAATGGGCCGATCTGGTCGAGCGAGGAAGCGAACGCGATGAGGCCGTAACGGGAGATGAGTCCGTAGGTGGGCTTGAGTCCGACGGTGCCGCAGAGTGCGGCGGGTTGACGAATCGAGCCACCGGTGTCGGAACCGAGAGTGGCGATCGCTTCACCCGCTGCGAGTGCGGCCGCACTGCCGCCCGAGGAACCGCCGGGCACGCGAGTGAGATCCCACGGATTGCTGACGGGACGGAACGCGGAATTCTCGTTCGACGAGCCCATGGCGAACTCATCGCAATTCAACCGGCCCCAGACGACCGCGCCGGCCTGCTCCTTGAGTTTCCGTGTGACAGTGGCGTCGTAAGGCGAAACGAAATTCGCGAGCATCTTGCTCGACGCGGTGAGCGGCTGGCCGGCGACGGCGATCACGTCCTTCAGACCGATCGGAATGCCGTCGAGCGGCCCGCGGGCCTCGCCGGCGGCGCGACGGGCGTCGGACGCGGCGGCTTGGGCGAGGGCATCGGCTTCGTCGTAGGAGTTGAAGGCCTGCACGCGGACGTCAACGGCCTTGGTGCGGGCGATGACGGCTTGTGTCAGCTCAACGGCGGTCAGCTTTTTCTCGGCCAATTGGGCGGCGAGGGAGGTAATCGATTGGTGGAAAAGTTCGGAAGACATGGGCGTGTTATTCGACGACCTTTGGCACGCTGATCATGTTTTCGCGCTGGGCGGGGGCGTTTCTGAGCGCATCGGCGACGGATAGGCCGGGGCGGGCCACGTCTTCGGCCCAGACGTTTTCCACGGGAAAGGCATGGGCGGTCGGCTCCACGCCGGTGACGTCGACCTTGGCCAGTTGTTCGATGTGGTGGAGGACATCGCCGAGTTGACGGGAGAATTTCTCCTTCTCCTCGGGGGTGAGGGCAAGGCGGGCGAGGTTGGCGACGTAGTCGATGTTGAAGTCAGGCGCTTGGCTCATGGCGGATAAGCCCCAGAGCATGCGAGACGATTTTGCCGCTTGGCAACGGGCAAAACGTGTCAATTCCCCGCCATGTTTGGCTTGCTCCGCGCGGGCGGCTGAAGTCTCCTCGGTGATCATGAAGCTCGTCGTCGCTGTCATCCGTCCCTTCAAGCTTGAAGAAGTCAAACATGCCCTGTCCGCCATCGGCTTGGAAGGCATGATCGTGACCGAGGCCCGCGGGTTTGGGCATCATCAGGCGCATACGGAAGTTTACCGGGGCAGCGAATACACCGTCGATTTCCAGCCCTGTGTGCGGATCGAGGTCGCCATTGCCGCGAGCCAACGCGATTTGGTGGTCTCCACGATCGTGACTGCAGCTCACACCGGCAAACCGGGCGATGGCCGCATCTTTGTGCAGCCCATCGAGGACGTCACCCGCATCGACAATGCCGAGCACGGCAATGCCGCGCTCTGATCCCGCACACACCCATTCATGAGCCAAGAAATGTTTGGTTCAATTGGACCGACTGATAGCGTGGCCGGAAGGGAGATCCGATGAACGCGCAGCGCTCAGTCGTCATCTGCGGGGGCGGTATTGTCGGCCTCTGCACCGCCTATTATCTCGCCCGCGCGGGGTTCAGGGTGACCGTGCTGGAGCGCAACGCCGAGGGTGCCGATTCCTGCGCGCAGGGCAGCGCCGGATATATTTCTCCCAGCCACGTCATTCCGCTGTCGTCGCCCGGCATGGTCTGGAAAGGATTCAAATGGATGTTCAGTTCGCGCAGTCCCTTCTACATCCAGCCACGGCTCGACGGCGAATTGCTCCGCTGGGGCTGGTTGTTTGCCCGGCATTGCACCCACACGCACGTGCGGCGGGCGGCTCCGGTGTTGCGGGATCTCTGTCTGGAGGGACGAAAACTTTTCATCGAACTTGCCGACATTACGGGTGACTCCTTCGAACTCAAAACCGAGGGGCTTATGAATTTGTGCAAAACCCAGCAGGTGCTCGACCACGAGACCAACGGGCTTGCGGCTCTCGCGAACGAACTGGGTGTGGAAGCGCGGGTGCTGAACGCGGCGCAGACGGCCGCCCTCGAGCCCGGCACCAAGATTACGGTCGCGGGATCCGTCTATTTTCCCATCGATGCCCATCTCACGCCGCGCAAGTTCATGCCCGTGCTCACCAGCCTGCTCAAGGAGATGGGCGTCAAGTTTCATTGGAACACCAGCGTCTACGGTTGGCGCGCCGAGGCTGGCCGCATCGTGGCGGTGCACTCGACTGCTGGCGATATTCATGCTGATGAGTATGTACTCGCCGGCGGCTCGTGGTCGCCCTCAATGGCGGATGGGTTGAAAATCCGGCTGCCGATGCAGGCGGGCAAGGGGTACAGCCTGACTCTCGCCCGGCCGCGGTTTCAACTGACCAAATCACTTCTGCTCAAGGAGCGTCGCGTGGCCGTGACGCCGATGGGCGACCAACTGCGCTTCGGTGGCACGATGGAGATCAGTGGCAGCAATGATTGCATCCGCCCCGAACGCGTGCAGCAGATCATCGACGCTGTTCCGCATTATCTGCCGGAGTTCAGCGCGCAGGATTTTTCCGGCATTCAGCCTTGGAGCGGCCTGCGTCCCGTCTCGCCTGACGGCATGCCTTACGTCGGTCGGTTTCGCGGCTACCGCAACCTCACGGCCGCCTGCGGCCACGCCATGCTCGGTGTTTCGATGGCTCCTTCGACGGGCCAGTTGGTCACGGCGATTCTCGTCGGCCGCAAACCGGGCATCGATCTCACTCTCCTTAATCCCGATCGGTTTGCCTGACGGGTTGAGCCAGGCTTACGCCGGGCTTGCACGCTCCGGCACTCTTCCGCTATGCAAGCAGCCCCTTGATGAAATCATCTGCTGGCGGTGAAACTTCGATTTTAATTTTGCATGCCACGGCGGGCGCGGGCCACACCCGGGCGGCCCAGGCGATCGCCGCCGCGCTCAAGCCTGTCGGGCACAGCCACCGGGTGGTTGACACGCTGGAATGCACGTCGGCGCTTTTCCGGCGCATGTATGTGAAGTCCTACATCGATCTCGTGCAAAAAGCGCCGCAACTGTGGGAATATTTCTACGACAAGTCCGACGTTGTTCCGGCGCCCAACAGCAAAAGGGCCCGGGCGCGGCTGGCTTTCGACAAACTGAACACCCGTTCCTTCAAAACCCTCATCGAGGACACAAAGCCGGGGATAATCATCTGTACGCATTTTCTGCCCCTCGAATTGCTCTCCGATCTGAAGGGTCGGGGCAAATTGAGCACGCCAGTGCACGCGGTGATCACCGATGTGAGTCCGCACGCATTCTGGGTTTATCCGCATATCGAGCATTATCACGTGGCTACGCCGTCGGCCGCCCGGGAACTTGGCCGCAAGGGATTTCCCGCGGAGCGGATCAGCGTGACCGGGATTCCGGTCGACCCGATTTTTGCCCGGCACACACCCGCACCGGCGGCGCGGGCGAAACTCGGGCTGCCCGAAAAACCCACCGTACTGCTGCTCTCCGGCGGCTTCGGGGTCGGACCGATGAAGCAGATGCTGGCTTCCTTTGCGGAAAGCCGGAGCAATCTATCGCTGGTGGTCGTGGCCGGAAAAAACGCCGAGTTGGAAAAAGAATGCAAGGCCCTCGCCGAAAAACTGCGCGTGCCGGTGAAGGTATACGGCTTCGTGACCAACATGCACGAGCTGATGGACGCCGCCGATCTGATCGTGACCAAGCCCGGCGGTCTCACCACCACGGAAATCCTGGCCAAGGGGAAACCCATGGCGCTGGTCGCGCCGATTCCCGGACAGGAGCAGCGCAACTGCGAATACCTGCTCGAAGAAGGTGCGGCCGTCAGATTGTACGACGTGGGTGATTCGGCGCATTACCTCGAAAAATGGCTGGGCGATGAAGTGCGGATGAAGCGCATGTCCGCGGCGGCGCGGTCCATCGCGCAACCGGATGCGGCGAAGACGATCGCCACGGCCTTGCTCGCCCGGTTGGCCAGGATCTCAAGTTGAAAACCTGTTTTAGATGAAAGCTTGGTTCGTCGGGACACTTCTTCTGGCTGCCGCGACCATCGCTTGGGGCGAGGAACCGTTGCAGACCGTGGTTGATGATGCCTGGCAAGGCGCCCAAGGGTTGCATTTTTCGGGACGAGTGACGGACATCCGTAACGCCCCTGCTGAAGACAGTGGCCGGATGGCCGCGTTCTACCGTACGCTCCGCCTGCTTTTCACCAGCGGTGAAAAATCCGCCGTGACATGGCGGGTGGCTGGAAATAGATGGACCGCGCAGGCCGACAGGCACGGGTATTGGGAATTGACGGACAACCAGACACCCGGGCTTCCGCCCGGCTGGCACGACATTGTTTCTGAGCCGGCCGCCAGCAGCCCGGCCGGTTTGCTCGTGGTTGACCCGCGCAATCCCTGCGGGATCATCTCCGATATCGACGACACGATTCTGGCCACCGGTGTACTCAGCAAAGGCACCATGCTGAAGAACAGTCTAACGGTGACACCCGAACACCGTGAAGCCGTGCCCGGCATGGCCCAGCTTTATCAGAGACTCGTGCAGAAAAATCCCGCACCGGAGGCCACGGCGGTTTTCTATCTCTCGGGCAGTCCCCGCCAGTTGACGGACAACGTGCGCCGGTTTTTAACCGTCAACGGTTTTCCTCGTGGGGTGCTGCAATTGAAGGAAATCACAGCCGAAAACAAGGATACCGTGAAGGACAACGAGGCGTTCAAATTACGTCACATCGAGACCATCTTCGCAGCTTATCCACAGATTCGATTCTATCTCTTCGGCGACGATGGCGAACGCGACCCGGAAATCTACGCGCATATGCAGAAACAACATCCCGCTCAGGTCATCGGTATTTGGATCCATCACGTAAACCCCGACAAAACCCGCCTGACCTATCCCGGGCAGCGTGATGTGCGTGAGTTGCTGAATTGAGCGGCGACGCTCAAGGTGACTTTTCCTGTAACCCTGTGTATGGGGAATCATCCAACGGGCTTGTCGCCCCTCTCGGAAACGCATGCTGGGCGGTTTGCTGGTATCGAGCAATGATTTGAACACGTTCCGAAGACGGAACTTTCTCGCGGAACTATCTGGCGGCGAGAACGGCGATATGAAGCTGGGTTAGCAATCCACCCCATTGTCGCTCTGGGTGGCGACAGGTAGGGTAGTCGCATGAAAATTTATCCCTACCTGTTGCCCATCGTTGCCTCGTTATTTTTCGCAACCAGTCTGGCGGCACAGTTGGCTGCGCCGCCGCAAAAAGACAAGACAGAACCCCCTGCGACCGGAGATAAAATTCTTTTGGGGAAAGTCATGACCGACTTGCCGCATTATGGAGAGACTCCGGTTGCCGTGACCGCTCCGAAACCGATGGCCGAGGAAACGACGGAGGTGGTCCACCTGGCTCCTATTGTCATTGTCGGCGACAAGTCGCTGAAATTACGGGAACCTGAATTGCGCACAAAGCAGGCCTGGATTGCGGAAATTTCGAAACAATACGATCATTCGGCGTTTTCCCTGTTCCAACATCGAGAGGACGTGCGCCTACAGGATATGGCGACGCTGCAAAACTATGCCGACAGTCTGATGCTCGTTGGTGATGTCGATGGTGGTCGGGCAATCAAGAAAGAGAGCAGCCGGCTGTTCTTGATGCGGCACGATCCCGAGAGTGAATCCATCGACACCCTGTTCAATCCACGCGTCCGCTAAAGTCGGGCAGGGCGCACGGAGTCACGATTCCGGCATAGGGGTCCAGATCGTCCGGCAGGCCGAGCCAGACGAGCGCCTCGGGCAGTTGCGTGAAAACCTTGACCTCCTGGCCGCCGTGAATTTTTCGATAGGTGCCGAACATCCGGCTCAAGCCGAACTGAACACTGTTGGACGCGGCAACAAATGCCCGCAGTGAACTGGCCTCGAAAAGGCTCCGCTTGGCCATGTTCTCGATTTCGGTGGCGGTCAGCTTCATCACGGTGATGGAGCGGCAATCCACGAGATGGTGAAACTTGGGCCGGAACAGATTCTCTTTTCCCAGTCGCGCCATGTGTTCAATAAAATCGGCATGAGTGAAAACTCCCCAGCCTCTCGAAAAGACCATGCCACGCTCGGCATCAAGGGTGTATTCTGCTGGCATGATTTTCTTCGGCGTTCAGAGGGGTAAAACCGCGAGAAAATGCATATGGGACACCCGGCGGCAGGCAAGCTGGTAATTTTTTGTCCGCGGTCATGTTTGCGAGTCGTCCGAGCGGGAGGGCCGCTTTTTGCGAAGGGTGCCTGAATCAACATGCAACAAGCAGTCCTTTCGCGCCAGCACGTCGATTCTGACAGGGGCACACTGATCTGCCGTCTGTATTTTTGTTCAGAGTTCGGGGATGTGACGCCGTTCGATTTACTCCCGCACGACCTCGTAATGGATTGTCTTGTCGCCGGGCCTGGCGGTGAACACGAGTGCACCGGCATCGATCTTCGCATCGACTGGTTTTGCCCGCGAACCGTCTGGCGCGAGGGCATACACTTTGGCTGCGGTCGCCCCACGCAACGTGATCGTGGCGGGTATCGGTTCGGCGGTCATCGGGCCGTGGCCCCAGCGATCGCTCACTGATTTGCGCACGGCGTCCCAGATCATGCCGGGATTTTCCGTGCGGGCGACGAGGGTCACGAGCACGCGGCGCGATGCATCCAGCTTCGCGCCATCAAGCGCGACGGCCGTGATGGCTGCAAAGTCCAACCCGAAGCGGACGCAGTCTACTTTCAGTGCGCCGGCAGTGACGCTCGCGCCGCCGATGTAGCCGGTAACCGTTGCGGACTGGCCGGCTGCGGCGGTGTACACCGGGCCCTGCGGGGCTTCGATCATTCGCACCGCGGTTGCGGCGGGTGTGCCGGTCTGCACCACGCGCGCGGGCCGGCCAATGCCGGTCGGCCGGTCGTTTACGCTGAGCCGGTCAGTGAGGAAGCCGATTGGCTGGCCGGGCAGATGCCGCAGCCAGAGCACGTCGACATGCGACTCTTCGCCCCAGAGTGGTGTGCCGACCAGCAGTTCTTTGGCCGAGGGTGCCGGCGGCACGAGACCCTGGCGAAAAGTGATCGCGGCAAACGGCGCGAAGCCCCAGCGACCGGGATTTCGGTACTGGTCGAAGTAGGTTTTGCTGCCGCTGTTCTGATCGGGGTTGGCGCCCTCCACCATGTCGAAAGGATACAGGGCATCCCAGTCCTGGAGACCGCCGAAAGTGGCGATGGTCGGGTACATCTCACAGCCGTAGTCGTTGGGAAAGGGGTGGTCGATTTCGCTGACCGAAAAAGGTTTTCCGCTGACACGCAATTGGGCGATGCCGCCGATCTCGCCGAACCAGCGTTCGCCAAACTCCGCCAGTTGCGGCGTGTTGATTGTCGCCCAGTATTTCGCGTTCCACGCGTGCGTGGGGCCGCCGAAATCGGGATGCTGCCAGTAGTAGTGGGCATCGGCGAAATCCATCGGTTGCTCGCGGGCCATGCCGACGATGCCGCCATAGTTCATCTGGGAGCAGATGATTGCTGCCTGCACCTTCAGGTCGTTTTTCAGGAAACCGCGCATTTCGTTGGCATAGGAGATCTCCGTTTCAGCGAGGAATGAAATCCAGTCGGCCCATTGCGCCGACGCGGGCTCGGTGGGAATCGGGATGGTGCCCCGGCGGGCGGATTGTCCGGATTGCAAGCCGCTATGATCGGCGCCGGGTGTGAGCTTGAGGTTGCGCACCTGCACCGTGCCGGTCTTGTGCCCGATGATCAGGCTCAGGCGCGAAGGGACATCTATCGTCGAGTGGGCGACAAAGACAAACCGCAGCGGCCGCCAGTCCGTGCCGATCTCGGTCGTCGCGTTGAGACCGCGGGTGCGCCACTTGTCCGTGCGCCAGTGCGGATCGTCGCGGCTGATCACGGCCTGGAGTGGCCGCGCCGTGTCGCTCTTGGCCTCGAACTCGAGGGTGTAGGTGTTGTCCTTTTCCAGTGGCAGCCCGCCGACGTACGCCTCGGCGTGCCAGCGGATGCTGTCGACCTCGACAACCTTCAGTTCAACCGCCGAGGCGTCGGCACCGGGAATAATTTCCACGTGGGTGCCGGGCATGGCGTCGGGCTGCCAATGGTGCGCAGCGCCGAGGAGCGAGTCGCCACGGGCGGTGGCACCCTTGGCCCAGGCGGTGGCGAGCGCGGTGTCGTCGGAATATTTTTTCGCAAGCCAGCCGTTCCAAAGCGCGGCGAGCTCGTCGCGGAACGGCTCGGGCAGAAGCTGTTCAAGCCGGCGACCGATATCGCGGGTGCGCTGGCCGAGGAGCGAGTTCTCGTTGTTGATCTCGACGACAGCCACGGCGGGATCTTCGGCGAGGCTCAGACCGGTGTAGGGATTTTTCACCGTGAGGAGCTGACGGGCGTATTCCTTTTGCATCTCGATCATGCGGCGCTGAAAACAGTCCACCTGCTTCTGGTACGGCGGACATTGGGCGATCGATTCGGGAAAGCCGTCCGCCGCAGTCAGCGTCTTGGAGACCTTGAGGTTGATGTTCGAGTAGATGCCGTGGGCCTTCAGTGTGGCGACGAGGCGGTGGAGTTTGTCGAGCTGTGCTGCGTCAATCTGCGAGTGGTCGGATCGGTCCTTCGACCAGATGCTGCCGCCCGCTGCGACCGACCACGGGTTGTCCATGTGGTGGAGCCGGGCGATGTTGATGCCGCCTGCGGCCAACCGCCGGGCGAGCACCTCGCCGGCCGCGGCGCTTTGAAAGTTTTCAGCACTGCTGATGTTGCAGCCCCAGAAGCGGATTCGCTGGCCGTCTGTGGCGGTGGCGAAATGTCCGTCTTTCACAATCACGCGGCCATGGGCGCCGGCGGGTTCGGCATTCATCGCGCTCAAATCCAGCGCGGAGCCGGCGACCGGTTCGACCGTGGGCCAGGAGATCCAGCCGTTGTGATCCTCAACCGCGGAAGAGCCGGAGGCCGCCGAGAGCGAGGGAAGCGCAAGCGCCGCGAACAACGGCGCGGACCGGATAATTTTCGGCATAATCATTGGGGAACGGGCGAAGGGAGGATCCAGCAAAAGCGATTGGAAGGGAGTGGCAAGGCTGATGCAATTGCCATTGGGACGCCGGTGGCGGTGCCATGTGGGCCGAAGTTCAAGGCTGGCCCAGAACATTGCCCACGCCAGTCCTCGTCGATTCCCGACGGCCTGTACCGGCAAGGACGCCAACCGGTCGAGGGGCTGGCTCAGCTCCAGCTCAAATCCGTTTTGCTGAAGGGGAGTTGGCGGATGCGTTTGCCGGTGGCGGCGAAGATCGCATTCGCCACGGCCGGGGCCAGGGGCGGAAGGACGGGCTCGCCCAATCCGGTGGGCGGGTTGTCGGACTTCAGGAAATGAATTTCGATTTTGCGCGGAGCGTCGGTGCTGCGGAGCAGTTGGTACTCCGCGAAGTTTCCTTCGACAATCCGTCCGCGTTCAATGTTGAGCTCCTGCCGCCAGGCCGCGCTCAGTCCGTCGACGATGGAGCCTTGCACCTGGTTTTCCGCACCGCTGAGATTCACAATCTGCGAGCCGACGTCGGCGGCGCACACCACACGGTCGACCTTGAGATCGCCCGCCGGGGAAACGGTGACCTCGGCGACTTGGGCGATGTAGCCGCGGTGGCTGAAGTGAAATGCCAGGCCCTGTCCCTGCCCCCGGGGGAGTTTTTTGCCCCAGCCGGCTTTTTCGGCGACCAGCTTCACGACACCCTTCATGCGCGCCGCATTGTAGGGTTGGCCGCGTTCGCCCGTGCCCGGCACTTCGTCCTTGTCGCCCAGGAGTTCAAGCCGAACGGCGAGCGGATCGCGGCCGGCGGCGTGGGCCAGCTCATCAATGAAGCTCTGGTAAACGAAGGCGAACACGCAACTGCCCGGTGCGCGCCAGGGTCCCATGGGGACGCCATTCTCAATGGTGCTGCTCAGGCCGAGCAGATTCGGCACGAAACGGTTCGGGAATTCGTCGGGGCTGAGCCCTCCGCCAAAAAACACGGAGTGATTGCGCCAGGCGGATATTTTTCCGGCGAAGTCCACCGCGCCCTTCAGAAAATGGAACCCACCCGGGCGGTAATGATCGTGGCGGAGATCGTCCTCGCGGCTCCAGGTGAGCTTGACGGGCACGCCGGCTTTTTGCGCGATGGCGGCGGCCTCGATGACGAAGTCCGCGCTGAGGCGGCGGCCGAATCCGCCGCCGGAACGAAGGATGTGAAAAATAATATTTTCCTTCGGTATGCCGAGAGTACTGGCGATGATGCCGGCCCCGGCGGAAGGATTTTGCGTCGGCGCCCAGATTTCGGCGCGATCACCTGTCACATGCGCCGTGCAGTTCTGTGGCTCCAGATTGGCGTGGGAAATAAACGGGTAGGAATAGGCAGCTTCGACGACCTTGCTGGCGCTGGCGAAGGCCTTGTCGATATCGCCATCCTGACGGATGACTTTTCCCTTGCCTTCGGCCGCCATCTTTTGGGCTTCTACGGTGAATTGAGCCCAACTGTCGTTGGCGTGGGAGCCTTCGTCCCAGGTCACCTTAAGCTGACGTCGCGCACTAAAGGCGGACCACGTCGAGTCGGCGAGAATCGCCACGCCCGGCACCAAGCCGCGGATATCGCTGGTTCCTTCGAGGATGAACGCGTCCTTTATCCCGGGCAGCGCCTTGATCCGATCAAGATTGGCGGAGACAACCTTTCCGCCGAAGACCGGGCATTTCTCAAACACCGCGTAGACGAGGCCGGGCAGCTTGAAATCAATGCCGTAGAGCGACTGGCCCGTGACGATTTTCCCGTTGTCGACGCCGCTGACGCGCTGACCCAGCAGTTTGAAATCCTTCGGATCCTTGAGCACGACTGATTTGGCTTCGGGCACGGGCAGGGCGGCGGCCCTGGCCACGAGATCGCGGTAGGGGATTGATTTGCCCGAGGCGCGATGATGAACGTGGGCCGCCTCGGCGAAGCACTCAGACGAGGGAACGCCCCAGGTTTGCGCGGCCGCGTCAATCAGCATGAGACGGGCGGCGGTGCCGAGCTGGCGCAACTGCAAATAAAAGGTCGGTGTGGAGGTGCTGCCGCCGGAGGTCTGGCTGCCGTAGGCCGCATTGAGATCGCCCATCTGCACCGTCACTGCGGTCCAGGGCACTTCCAATTCCTCCGCGAGAATCATCGGGAGTGAGGTCTTGATGCCCTGGCCGGAATCCGGGCGCGGAGCGATCAGGGTGATTGAGCCATCCAGACCGAGGCGGATGAAGGCGCTCGGCGTAAAATCACCTTGCGGAGCCGTTTTCGAAATTTCGGCCGCTTCCGTCGTGCCGGCAAATTTCAGGAATGAGCCGAGAACCAGACCGCCGCCCGCCAAGGCGGACAAACGGAGGAAATCACGCCGGTCGAGCGCGGACCGGGTGGGGAGATTTTCGCAGGGGATCATTTCGCGGCCTCCGGTTTGGTGCCGGCTGCAAGCAGTTCGGCGGCGTGATGGATGCCGGCCCGGATACGGAGATAGGTGCCGCAACGGCAGAGATTTCCCGCCATGGCATTGTCGATATCGTCATCGGTCGGGGCAGGATTATCCGTCAGGAGCGCGGCGGCGGTCATCAATTGGCCCGCCTGGCAGTAGCCGCACTGGGCGACATCGAGTTCACACCAGGCTTTTTGCAACGGATGGGAGCCATCGGCGGAGAGGCCTTCGATCGTGACCACCGCCCGGCGACCGATACCGGATACGGGCGTCTGGCAGGCTTGCACCGGCTGGCCGCCGAGATGCACGGTGCAGGCCCGGCATTGGCCGATGCCACACCCATACTTGGTGCCGACAAGATCGAGATGATCCCGCAGCACCCACAACAGCGGAGTATCGGGAGCCACGTCCACAGTGCGGGACTGGCCGTTAACTTGCAGGGTAAATTTGGCCATACTGATGAGGAGTTGGGGAAATCAGTTCGTGAGACGGAAGCCAGAGAAAGTTGTTACGCAAACATTTTTGTCTGAATCGGGTCCGGTGGCTCTGACCTTGTGGTATCGGCTCTTACCGCGGGTTATGGTCTTGCCGACGAACGGGCGTTGCGGCAGTCGAGTGGGTCACCCGACCCCACGTATGAAATTCCAACTCTTTTTCCTCACTCTAGGTTTGTTGTCTTGCGATCTGGCTGGAGCCGTCCCGGCGGGTCGGCCGCTTGTCGTGGGATTTGCACAGACTGGAGCAGAGAGCGTCTGGCGCACGGCGAATTCGGAATCCATCCGGTCGGAGGCGGAGAAGCGGGGCATCGTCCTGAAGTTCGCCGATGGACAGAGCAAACAGGAGAACCAGATACGAGCCATCCGTTCCTTCATCACCCAGCACGTCGATGCCATAATTCTGGCCCCGATCGTGGAGACCGGCTGGGAGCCGGTGCTGCGCGAGGCGAAACGCGCCGGGATTCCCGTGGTGCTCGAATCGCGGACGGTCAAGGTGGGTGATGATTCACTCTACGCGACTTTCATCGGTTCAAATTTTCTGGAGGAAGGGCGGATGGCGGCCGACTGGCTCATCCGGCAGACTGGCGGGAAGGGGAACATCATTGAAATTCAGGGCGAAACGGGCTCCGCGCCCGCGACCGAGCGCAGCCGGGCTTTTGCCCAAGGGATCGCGGCCCATCCCGGGTTGCGCATCATCGACGCCCAGAGCGGCGATTTCCGGCGCTCGGGCGGCAAGGAGGTGATGGAGGCCATGCTCAAGATCCATCCCCATGCCTTCGACATCGTGTATGCGCACAACGACGACATGGGACTGGGCGCCATCCAGGCGATCGAGGCGGCCGGGTTGCGCCCCGGCAAGGATGTGATGATTGTCACCGTCGATGCGATCCGCGAGGGCGTGCAGGCGGTGGTGGACGGCCGGATGAATTGCGTGGTCGAGTGCAACCCGATGTTTGGCCCGAAGGTGTTCGATACCCTGGCCAAGGTTCTCGCGGGGGAATCCATGCCGAAGGTCCTCTACAACCATGACGAACTCTTCGACAGCACGAACGCGGCGCAGGTGATCGGTGGCCGGAAGTATTGAGAAACCGCGCGCAGGCCGAATGGGAACGGCGGTTCACCCGGCCTGTTGTTTAACCGGCTCAACCGCGTCCCACGTAGGGCATCTTCGTCGCCATGACCGTCATGTTCAGCACATTGGCATCCAAGGGAAGTCCGGCCATGTAGAGCACGGCATCGGCCACATGCCGGACGTCGAACGAGGGCTCGACGGCGGTCGAGCCATCGGCTTGAGGCACACCCTGCTTCATCCTGGCCGTCATGGGCGTGTCGGCGTTGCCGATGTCAATCTGGCCGCACGCAATATCATGGGACCGACCGTCGAGCGCGGTGGACTTCGTCAGGCCGGTGATGGCGTGCTTCGCCGCCGTGTAGGGTGCCGAATGCGGCCGCGGCATGTGCGCCGAGATTGATCCGTTGTTGATGATCCGTCCGCCGCGGGGCGACTGCTTTTTCATGTGGCGGAATGCTTCCTGGGTGCAGAGGAATGCCCCGGTGAGAATGGTGTCCACCACCCCGCGCCACTGTGCGAAGGTGAGATTCTCCATCGGCACGGCCGGTGCGCCAATGCCGGCGTTATTGAACAGCAGGTCGATCCGGCCAAACGTGGCGCGCGTCTGGGCAAACAAATTCCTGACCGCCGTCGGATCGGTTACGTCTGTGGCCACAATCAGGGCCTGTTCGGTCGGAGCGCGGGAATCTTTCGCGGTGATTTCGAGCGGCGCAGTGCGCCGTCCTGCGAGGGCAACCCGGTAGCCTGCGGCGAGGAGCGCCTGGGCGGTGGCACGGCCGATGCCCGAACCGGCACCTGTGACGATGGCGACTTTGGAGAAAGATTCCATGCACGGACTCTGCGCAATGAGACTAGCCGATGCCGAGTTCAATTTGCCGGCAGTTTATTTCCCTGGCCGGCGAGGTGAGTGGCGCACCACCGTTGGGTTCACTACGGTTGATTTGGTCTCTTGGACGGAGCTGCAAGGTGACTTCTGAAAAACTTGCCGGCCGGTTCCCCTGTGATCGCGGCCCCGTGGCGGGATTTACTTTTGCTCGTGGAGCGGAGATCCGTGGCGCAGCGCCGCATCCATCTCGGGCAGGTTATAGAACAACGAAAAACTTTCGGCAGCCTGCACAATTTCGCGTGGCGGCACGGTTGGCGCGTCCAGGGTACGATCCGGAGTGATAGGTAACACTTGAGCCGGAGTGATGGGTGACACTTT
>CAZIQP010000073.1:0-17699 GCA_964541315.1 uncultured Opitutaceae bacterium | reverse complement strand
CGGGTTTCATTCCCCCGAGAGCGGCGACCCAGCGGTCCGGCACGCATTCGAGGCGCGTGGCGAAAGCGGTGGCGATGTCGTTGTAGTAGGCGCGGGCCAGCGCCACGCGTTGCTCGGTCTCGACGAGTTCGCGATTCAGTTTGAGAAAACTTTCCTGCGCCTTGAGCGCGGGATAACGCTCGATGACCGCCCGCAACTCGCCGGCGATTCCGGCAAAGTCCGGCCCGGGAGCACCCGGCGCCGTCGCCTCCTGCTGGGCGCGCATGGCCGCCAGTGCCGTCTGCGTTTCGCGTTCATGCGCGGCCAAGCCGGCACACACGGCAGCCAGGCCGGGAATGAGATCGTGCCGGCGCTTGAGCTGCACATCGACCAGCGACCAGCCTTGATGCGTGCGCTCGCGCAGTCCCACGAGGCTGTTGTACACCATCCAGACCCAGGACAAGGCGAAGATTGCAAGGTAACCCGCCCCCACACCGACGTAATGCAGCGGAATCAATGGCATCAGCCTGAGCTTTTCATACGTCCAGAGTCCGCCACACAGTGCGCCCAGGCCGAGAATCAAACACACCCACGACCACGCTCCGTAACCCGACTGCACCTTTTCTTCCGAGCGCGTGGAGATGAGAAACAGCTCGGCCTGTTTGTCGGCCGCGATTTCGGCGGCAACCACATCGGCGCGCTCACGGGCCTGGCCGACGACAAACAGCGGCGTGTGCACCGGAATCCCGCGCTCAACAAAACGCCGGCGGTGATCGGAATCGGACACCGCGGTATTCGGCCCCTTGCCATAATAAAGCGGATCGCCCCGGGAAACCGTCTGATCAAATAGAGTGAGTGGCTCGATCTTCGCACCGGCCGGGCGCACCAACACGGCGCCGGTGTCATCCTGCACGTAGAAATCGACCGCTTCGGCGTCCGAATCGACCGTCGTCCAACCGCTTTCGTGCCGCGTGGTGGTCTGTGATTTGCCGTCGCTGTCCGTGGTGGTTTCAGTGACCGTGCGCGACCATTGTTCCTCGATGGAGTAACTGAAATGAACGCAGGCGGTCTCCGCCAGGAAACTGGTGCACGGCGCCTCGCACTCGGCGCTGCCCTTTAGTTCCGTCAGGCCGATAAAAACTCCGGCGGCTTTGGAGGTCGGCAGATCGGCCAGCAGGCGCTGACGCCGTCGAAGCCGCAAACTGCCCCACAGCAGCAACACAGCAGCCAGCGGACTCAGCCAGAAATACCAAGGCACAGGATTTTGCACCCGGACTTTGTAGCGCGAAGACCCTGTGATGCCAAGCGTCGGTTAAAGCCAATGATCGAATCATGGTTTCGACCCCCAAACACTCATGGGGTCGGGTTCTCCGGGCCGGTTCTCGCCGTTCGTGCCGGACGGAGTTCCAACAGAGGAAAAGTCGTTCCGCCCAAGGCGAGCGCTTCAAAGATCGCTGCGGTTTCGCCCGCCGCCGGCATCATCGAGACCACTAAATCCACCTCAACGAAGTGCATGATTCCGCACACGGCCAAAAAGACGCCAAAAAATATCGCACCCAGAAAAAAAGCCCGGGCAGCAAAAGGTGGCTAGAGCTGAATCTTGGTCAGCGCCAGCCACCGCACCATGACGGCATGAGGCGGAACTCAGTAATTAAACTTGGGGCGGACGAGGACGGTGTAGGTATTGAGCTGGCCGGCCGGCGACACGAAGAACACATCGCGGAATTCCTGGCCGGGAACTTCCAGTTCGTAGAAGAACGGGCTCTCCGACGACTTCTCCCCCTGCATGCGGAAAATACAGGCGATTTCGGTGGGCAAAGTTTTATCACCGATATTTTTCACGCGCATCCACACACGGACCCGGCCGTCGCTGAGCGGATGGGCCTCCACCTTGATGAGGCGGACGGCTGAGGTGTGGGCTTTGGAAAGCGAGGTGTTCAGCGGCACGAGAACCAAGCCGGTCCAGTCTTTTTCCACCAAGTCGGTCGAGTTGCCGTCGGCCGTGAGCCCTTTGGTCGGAGGCTGGGTGCCGATGTAGAGGGCGGGTTCTGTTTTAGGCGCCTGGGCTCCGGGAGCCAGCGACGACATGGCTTGGGGAAACCCGGTGGTGTCGCTGAGTTCGTGCGCCATAGTCTCCCCTTTTCCGTCCTGGGTAAGGTGTTCAACCGTGGCAATGACCTCGGCTCGTTTCGCCGGATCAGGCAGAGGGGCCGCCGGTGCCAGCTTGGCCGTCGGTGCCGTTGGCAGCGGCGGCGGAGCAAAGGAGATGGGCGCGGCGGGAGCCGCGGCGGGTTTCGGCGCCGGCTTCGCGGGGGCGGCGGGTGTCGCCGCCGGAGCTTTCGCCGCGGGCGCGGTTTTTTTCGCAGCGGACGGGCTCTCCTCGGGGGCCGTAGTGCACCCACCGAGCAGGAGCGCGCCAATCAGGAGAGGAAGAATCAGAGCAACAGAGGAGGACATTTTCATGGGGTAGAGGCTTGGAAGAAAATCGGGCCGTTCACAGCGTGATGAGCCCCAGACTGAGGGAAAATACCGATCAAGAGAAGCGCGGAATTTGGCTCAGCCGTCAGAAAAAGGTGAAAGCGACCCCAATCCGACTTTTCTCCCGAGATGGCACGGTAACCCGGGCTATTTCTTGCCAAGATCTTTCATCATGAGCCCGGCACCACCGTGCCGCCCTTTTGCAGGATTGCGTCCACCGGCAAAACGAACACTGGAGAAACATGCCGAAATCATCCCGCCCCACGCGTCATCTGGTTATTGTTATGCTCCTCGCCGCCACAGCCGCCTGCGCCGAGCTCCCGGCAACCACTGGTTCGCCCGCGACCCAGGGGCCGTATGCCCCGCAACCGATTCTGCCCGGAGGCATCGTCGTGACACTCTACGCCCCGGATTCGCCCCAGCTTAATCACGCACGCCTCTTCGAGCCGGAAAAATACAATATGACTCCGGAATCGCCCGCCCGCATCCAGAGCATCGTCAACATCCACAATCCCTCCATCGAGGTGCACCGGGCCGATGCGCGCTTCAACACCGGTGCGGCCATCATTGTCATCGCCGGCGGCGCTCACCGCACGCTCAACGTCGGCACCGAGGGCGGCGACCTAGTGCCGTATTTCTACAATTACGGCATCAACACCGTCATTCTCCGCAACCGGCTGCGCGCCGACGGCTACTCGGCGGAAAAGGACGCGGTGAACGACACGCTGGCCGCCATCCGCCTGGTGCGCACCCGCGCCGCCGATTGGGGCATCGATCCCGCGAAGATCGGCGTCATGGGATTTTCGGCCGGTGCCGAGCTGGCGGCGGCGGCGGCGGTGTTCTACGAAAATTATGCCAAGGAATATCCCACGGGGGTTTCTGCCCGGCCGGATTTCGTCGGATTGCTTTATCCGGGCCCTTCGCCCTTCACGCGTGATGCCGCCTTGCCGGTTCCCGCCGATGCGCCGCCCAGTTTCATCGCCTCGGCCGGCTCGGGCGACCGCGTCCACGCCATCTGGGCCGACCAATATTTTGCCGCCATGTTGAAACCAGGAGTGCCCAACCTCGAGATGCATATCTACGGAAACGGTGTGCATGCCGACGGCCTCAAGGACCGGGGCGGCATTCCGTTTGGCAAATGGCAGGACCGTTTCATCGAATGGTTCCGCGATCTCGGTTTCCTCGGCAAACCCGGCGCCGAAACCAAAGCCGCCCGTGATGTCGCGGCCTTCGTGGCCAAGAAACCCTGATGGAACCAAAGCCATCTCACTGTTATTTATCGTGACGCCACCCCGGCAAAAGCTGCGAGACCACGACCCGCTTGCCTTGCCTCCGCATCAAACCCATCTTGACCGCATGAATCCCGGTAAAGCTTTGCTCAGTGCCGGAGACGGCCTGCTGGATCGAGCCCTTTGCGTGATTGGTACGGTGATTTTCTCCCAGATCCCCGAATTCATGCAGCAATATCTGCAACGCCTCGGCGGACATCTCGACGAAGCCCGCCGGCAATTGCAACAATTTCAGCAAACCGCCGCGCAATCGGGTCTGACGCTGGACCGGCTGATCAGCCAGACCGCCGCCAACGCCGATCCCGCCGTGACCAAACTCGGCGGCGTGATGAGCGAGGCGATGACGCGTGTGGAAAATCTCGAAACTGCCCAGGCCGCGATCCAGCACGCGTCGCTCTGGTCGCGCCCGTTTGTTTTTTTGCGGCACGCCGACCCCGCCATCGCCCGCGCCACGTGGACGATTTTCAAACCCGCCGTGCCCACCACCCTCGAAGGTCTCGTTTATGCGCTCTGCGGCATGCTCGTGCTGCTGGCGACTTATCACGTGGGCATCAAATACCCGATCAACCGGTCGTTGGCCCGCCGTGCCCAGCGCAAACCATCCCGCGCCTGACTCATGCAATCAGGCCCCACTCGCGGCATCGTAAAAGCAACCGCCCGGAGAACTGCGCGCGTCATGTCGTCACGAAATCGAGCACCGTCGGATTCACCAGCCGCTCGAAATCGAGGTAGTTCATCTTGATGATTTCCGTATGCGTGCCGGCATTGAAGGCGATCTCCGGTTCGTCCGCCAGATTCGACGTCACATAGGTTTTCATTTTGTAGAGGTTGCCAAGCGGGGGCATGGCTCCGATCTCACAGTCGGGAAACACGTCCTTGAACTCAGCCTCGGAGGCGAGCCTCACATGATTGGTGTCCAGCATGTCGCGCAATTCGGAAAGCACGAGCTGCCGGTTCGCCGGGAGCACGATCATCGCCATCTCATTTTCGATCATGACAATCACCGCCTTGGCAAAGTCGCGCCCGGAAACATGGGCCGACGCGGCAATCTCCGGCGCCGTATAGGCGACGGAGTGCTGAATGCTGACGTACTTGACACCCTGCCTGTCCAGAAACGCTTTCAAGGTCTTGGCTGGCATAAATCCTCCTGGGTTGGAGTGGTTTGACTGATCGGCGCGGGGCGGCGCTCAACCTTCGCAAAAGGCTGATGGTCGCGCCACCCGATGACGCTGCCGCCAATATACTCCCAACCGCCCGGAAGTAAATCAACGCGACCGAATATTGTTTGTAAGTTTTGTGATCTTGCGGCGACTAATCAGAGTGATGAGCCAGACTTCCAGTCACGATTCCTTGTTCACAGCCTGGCTGGAGGACTATCGGGGGATTATCGTCAAAGTCACCCGCTCATTCGCGCATTCGCCGGCAGACGCGGCCGAACTGGAGCAGGAATTGCAACTGCAACTCTGGATTTCCCTGAAATCCTATGGCGGCGAAGCCAAGCCTTCGACCTGGATCTACCGGGTTTGCCTCAACACGGCCCTGACCTGGCGCCGGAGCATGGCACGACGGGAAAAACACCTTGATCCAACCGCCGACGTCGCACTCGTCGCCGCCGAATCGGTCTCGCCGGCCGATCGCGCCGGTGAACGGGAGATGTTGGAGAAACTTTACGCGGCAATCCAAGCCCTGCCTGATTTTGACCGGGCGCTGGTGCTGCTTTCGCTCGACGAACTGCCCTATCGCGAGATCGCTGAAATCACAGGGCTGACCGAAAACCATGTCGGCGTGGCGTTGACGCGTGCGCGCAAACGCCTCGCCGCTCTCTTAAAAGGAGTCACCGATGAACTTTAATGACTACGAATCTGTTTGGAAACGCCAGGATCTGCCGGTCGGCGCGGGTGCCAACCTGTCGGCCTTAAAGGAGACTTTTGAAACAAAACGGCGGAAATCAGCGGCCACGCTCCTTGCCCGTGATCTGCTCGAAGGTTTGGCCGGCGTCCTCGTCTCGGGAGTGTTCGCCTACGTCTGGTGGCACATTGGCCGCGAAGGCTGGCCGATGGTTTTCGCCATCGCCTTGGTTCTCGGAGTTTCCGGATTTTTTGCCCGCGAACGGCTTCGCGTCCACCGCACCCGGCTGGGCGCAGAAGCCCCCCTGCTCGCCAAAGTCGAAGCCGATATCGCCGAGCTTCGTCATCAGCGCCGGCTGCTTCTTAACGTGTGGTCCTGGTATTTGCTGCCGCTCGCCGCAGCCATTGCCATCGTATGTTTCACCCTGGCGCGAATCCTGATGATCCAGGCCCCGCCAGGATTTTTCACCGCCCTGCGGGAACATCCGGCCGCCCTGCTCTGGATTGTCCTCTATTTCGTGGTCGTGGTGCCGCTTTGTTTTTGGGGCGTCTGGGCCATGAACCGCCGGGCGGTGCGCAAGCAGCTCGACCCCCGGATCGCCGAACTGGAAAAGCTGCATGCGGACCTTCTTTCCACCGACTGACATCAACCCTCAATTCTCCCATGAAAACTCCCACCCGGCTCCTCCTCTGCATGCTCTTTGCCCAGCTCGCCATGGCCAGGCCGCCCGCCGACACTCAAGACCGCCTTGATGCCTGGATCAAGGGCCAGCCCGGCGGCATCTCGGTCGCGTGGGTCGATGCCGATGGCGTCACTTTTTTCCAGTCGGGAAAGATCGACAGCGAGAATCCGAATCCAATCACACCCGACACCCAATACGAAGTCGGCTCGATCACCAAGGTATTCACGGCGCTGCTGCTCGCGGAAAGCGAGCGTCTCGGGAAAGTGTCGCGCAACGACTCAGCGGCGAAATTTCTGCTGCCGCCCGATGACCCTGCACAGGCGGCATTGGCGAAAATCACGCTGCTCTCGCTCACCACGCATACTTCCGGGCTACCGCGATTGCCCGGCAATATTGGCGCGAATCCGGACGCGAACCCCAATCCCTATGCTGCTTACGACCGCGCCGCGCTCCTTGCTGCCCTGAAAACCCACGGCCCGACTGCGGCCGTGGGCGGCCCGGTAGCCTATTCGAATTTCGGCGTCTCGGTGCTCGGCGAAGCGCTCGCCGCAGCCTGGAAAAAGAGCTACAGCGATGCATTGCGCAAACACGTGCTCGACCCGCTTGGCATGAGCACCACCAGCGTTGGTCTCGCCGGTTCTCCACCGCTTCCCCATCTTGCCCCCGGGCACGCAAACGGAAAGCGCGTGGCCAACTGGACATTTCTCGCGTGCGCCGGATGCGGAGCCGTTCGCAGTTCCGCCCGCGACATGGCGAAATTTCTCGGCGCCTGCCTTGGCGGCAATGAGACTCCATTGCACGAAGCGATCAGGGCAACGATGCAACCCCAGTTCCCCGTGCCCGAGTTGGGCGAACAAATCGGCCTCGGCTGGATGATCACCGGAGAGAAAGAGAATCCCGTCTATTGGCACAACGGGGCCACGGCCGGCAGTCATGCGTTTGTCGCTTTCTGTCCAAAGACCGGCGCCGGCCTTGTGCTTCTGGCCAACGTGCAAAAAGGAACCGAAGAACTTGGCTTCGCTTTGCTCGGGACCAAACCGTCGCAGCCGCAGACGGCTGTATCCAATGCCGCCGACTATCCCGGACAATATCCGCTCGCACCGACCTTCGTCATCGCCATCACGGCGCGAGACGGCGCCCTCTTCGCCCAGGCGACCGGCCAGCCGCAACTGGCCTTGCGTCCGGTATCGGCTGATCGCTTTGCCATCATGGACGTGCCGGCGGAAATCTCCTTCGAACGCAACACCGAGGGAAAAGTGGCCGCGCTCATTTTGCACCAAAACGGCGTGGACCAACGCGCGCCACGCGGGGAACTGCCGCCACCACCCAAGGAAATCACGCTCCCGGCCGAGACACTGCACGAGTATGCCGGTGATTATCCGCTCGCGCCGCAGTTCATCCTCACGGTAACCGAAGCCGACGGCACGCTTTTCGTGCAGGCCACCGGCCAGGAAAAATTCCCGGTATTTGCCATGGCGAAAGATGAGTTTTTCTACAAGGTCGTCGCTGCCCGCGTTTCGTTTCAGCGCGACGCCGCCGGAAAGGTCAGCGGCCTGGTGTTGCACCAAGGGGGCCGTGATATGCCGGCGACGAAAAAGTGATGATCACCCGCCCATTCCGGCGACACGGCCTCCTCTGATTATTTTTTCACCCGCAGCGCGAAGGCCACGTACGCATCGCCGCTTTTGGTGCCCATCTTGCCGCCGCCGCAGGCGATCACGACGTACTGCCGGCCGCCGACCTCGTAGGTGGCGGGCGTGGCGTAGCCGCCGGCGGGAAGTTTCATGCGCCAGAGTTCCTTGCCGGTCCGCTGATCGAAGACGCGGAAATTCTCGTCCTTGCTCGCGCCGATGAACAGGAGTCCGCCGGCGGTGACGAGCGGTCCGCCATAATTCTCGGTGCCGGTGGGAGCCAGGCCACGCGCGGTCAGCTCGGGATATTCCCCGAGCGGCACCCGCCAGAGATATTCGCCCGTGTTCAGGTCGATGGCGTTGAGCGTGCCCCACGGTGGTTTCACCGCCGGGTAACCATCGGGATCGAGAAAGCGATTGTAGCCCGTGTGCGTGTACGGCGGCGCACCGGCTCCGGCGACCACGGGCTCGACCGGCAAGCGCGCTTCAGTTTCCCCCAGAAGAAATGACACGACCGACTCGCGTTGCGCCTCGCTGAGAAATCCCCACGAGGGCATGACCGCCCGGCCTTTCGCCACCACCTCCAGCGCCTGCGCCCGGGTGAGACGGGTTTTAAGATCGACAAGCGAAGGAATGTTCGCCGCAACGTTGCCCTTGCGATCAGCACCGTGGCAACCGGCACAATTTTGCAAAAACACCTGCTGCCCGGGCGAAGTCGCTCCGCTCGAATCGATCATGGTGAGGATCCACGGCATCTCATTCGCGTTGACGTAGAGGATGCCGGCCGGATCGGCGGCCGCCCCGCCCCACTCGGCCCCGCCATCGAAACCGGGAAAAATAATCGTGCCCTCGCGGCTCGGCGGGGCGAAACGTGCGTGCGGCCGGAGGTGCACGAAACGTTCCAGCACCGCCCGCCGCGCCTCCGGCGTGCGATCGGTGATTTCATCCGCGGTGAAAAGCTGACGCGCGAACGGCGCAGGCTTGAGCGGCAACGGCTGGGTCGCCGACGCCACTTCGCCGGCCAGATCCGAGCCGGGCACCACGATCTCCTCAGAGGGGAAAAGCCGTTCGCCCGTCGCGCGGTTAAAAACCCAGACGTGGCCGCTCTTGGTGACTTGGGCCACGGCCGGGATGTCGCGCCCGTCGCGCCTGACGGTCAGCAGCGTGGGCGGGGCCGGCGGATCGCGGTCCCACAGGTCGTGATGTGTGAATTGAAAATGCCACACATGCCGGCCGGTCGCCGCATCGAGCACGAGCAGACAGTCGGCATAGAGCGTGTTGCCGAGGCGGTCGCCGCCCCAGAAATCAAAAGAGGCCGAACCGATCGGGCAGAAGACGAGACCGCGCTCCTCATCGAGCGTCATCCCCGCCCAGCAATTCACTCCGCCCACGTGTTGCCATGCATCGGCCGGCCAGGTCTCGTAACCGGGTTCACCCGGAAAGGGAATCGTGTGGAAGCGCCAGACCAGTTTTCCCGTGCGCACATCATAGGCCCGGAGGTGGCCCGGCGCGGCGGGCGCGGGTCCTTCGCCCACGCGCATGCCCATGATGATGAGATTATGGAAAACAACCCCGGGAGTGTTCGCCTGGATCGCCAGCCCGCGCACGTCGCGCTCGAGGCCTTCGGACAAATCGACCCGCCCGTGATCGCCAAAACCATCGATCAATTTCCCTGTGCGGGCATCGACGGCGTGCAGCCACTGGCCGTTGCCAAATAAAATGCGGCGGTCGTCGCCTTCCGCCCACCAAGCGAGCCCACGATTCACGCCACTCGCATCAGGCGGCTCGTAGCACCAAAGCTCGCGGCCGGTGGCGGCGTCAAGGGCGACGAGCTTGCTTTGGGGTGTCGTCGCGTACAGCACGCCGTCAATGATGAGCGGGTTGCACTGGATCTGGGTTTTATCGTCGCGCGCATCACCGGCATGCCACGTCCACGCGACCGCCAACTGCGCGATATTGGCCGGGGTGATTTGGTTGAGTGTGGAGTAGTGGCTGGCGGATTTGTCGCCGAGATAGACCGGCCAGTCACGGTCCGCCGCTGCTGGCAATGACGCTGTCGAAAAGACCGCCGAAAAAAAACACAGCAGGCGAACAACCGGGGCGGAGTGGGTCATGGCGGCAGTGAAGCGAATCACCCGGGCTTGCCAAGCGGAGAGAAACAAAGCGCCGGCAGAGGGAAAACTCCACCGGCACGATCCGGCAGGGCGGAATCGCTCAGGCCGGGGTTTGCCAGCGCATCGGGCTCATCGTCCGGAGCCGGATTCTTCTGCGCAGCATGTTCGTGGACGATTCCAGGTTGGTATTGATCCGGGTTTCGAAATCCGCTGCGGAAGCATCGGTGTCCTGTTCGACCGTGTCGGCGGAAAATCCCGTTTCGACCGGGCTCTCCTCGACCACATTGTCCACTGCGGCAACCGGGATATTGGTCGCCGGCTGGGTTTCCTGGGCCTGGGGCGGTGTACTCTCCTTCGAGTGGCCGCTGCCCAGATAGGCGGTGATGAGCAACTCAAACGTGCGCTGTTTCAGGTGATCAGGATACTGTTCGATAATGCCGGCGATGTTTTGCAATTCGGTCTTCAGTCCCAAATAATCGGCGGGGGTGGCGGCGGTTGGCGAGGAGTCCATCGGGGTGTTTTTCAAGGCGTGTGGGTCGGAACGGAGTAAAAAATAGTTGAATAATCGTTTAGCTAGCGGCGCCGCCTAGGCGCGTCAAGTTCCGCGCCGGTTTTGTGAATAAAAAATCGCGGCAACCGATCACGGCGTCCGCTTCAGGGTTGTTTGGGCACGAGATCGCCGAGCAAGCCCCAGAGCGTCTCGCGGACGGGAGAAGACGCCAGATACTCCGCCGCCTTCTCCTTATGACCCCGGGAACGGAGTCCGGCATAGACATGCAGCTCGAATTGCCCTCGCAACTGATCGTGCGTCTCCTGCAGGCCGAGCGCGGCCAGCAAAAACAACAGGGCCTCCACCGTGGCAAAACGGCCGGGGCCTGACTGCGCGCGCAGCCAATAACGGCTCTCTCCCGTCATCGGCAGGCTGACCCGCCGGCCCCATGAACCGATCGCCCGGGACATTTCGCCGGCCTGCTGCCAGTTTCCATCGAGCAACAACACCTGTATCTTCGCCACGGATGGATTTTCCGGCAGGGGCTCGCCCGTCGGATGCAAAATCCAGAGTTCCTTGCCCGGTCGCACGATGTCGTTTCGTGCCGGCGGATCTTCCTTGCGGTAGAGGTGGTTGCCCGAAGCCGGCACGACCCGCTTGAGCAGATCGCCCGTGCTGCTGGGCCGGAAAGCTTCCAGATAATGCATGAGCACATCGACGCGCAACGGACACTCAACCTCCCTCAAGCCGGCGCAAATGCACCAGCGCGGCGCCAACTGACAGCGGGCACACCGGGGAGTGGGTTTGAGGACGACACTGCGGGCCATGGAGGTCCAGACCGACGGCAAATTTCTCCTCCGTCAAACCCCGAAGCAGCCTCCGCAGCGACAGGTTTTGGCCGGGAAGGCCGGACCGAGCCGGAAGAGCTGATTTTTCGGGCAACACTGCGCTCACGGGATCGCAACGCAAACGGGCGAATATTTTTCAGTATTGGAAATAATTTACAGAACCTCCGCCAAAATTGCGAGTCAGTCTATGTATCCACACCTCCCACCCTTTGATGAACGCCACGATGCAATCTCCGACCAAACAGGAGGCGAACTCCCCCACTCCGGCCAAGACATTCCGAATTCTGTATGCGGAAGACATGCGGGAACTGCGGGAACTGGCGATGATCACGCTCGGTCGCGACGGGCACTTGGTCGAATGCGTCAAGGACGGACAGGCCGCGTTGGCACGGCTCACCGCCGAACCCGACGCCTTCGACCTGCTCATCACCGATCACCACATGCCGAACATGAACGGCCTTGAGCTGATCCAGCAGGTGCGGACCCTGCCCTACAAAGGCAAAATCATCATCTTTTGTTCAGAGCTTAGCCAGGACGTGAATCAAGCTTACTGTGATTTCAAGGTGAACGAGATCCTCTATAAGCCGATTCTGCCGTCCGAGCTGCGCAGCGTGCTGGCGCGGCTTTGAACCCTGCCCCGTTTGTCGGGGCAGGGTCGGAAACATCGTTTATTTGGCGGGGGCCGGTTCGGCCTTTTTCCACGGCGCCTCGATCACCTTGTAGCCGTCGGGTGTCTTGCGAAAATAGACATCCTCGCACTCAAAATACTCGATGTCTTCATACCAGACGCTGCGCGTATCGGCCGGCAGTGTCTTGGTAATCGCGCCCAACGGCGCACTCGCCCAGACCAAGCCTTCGGCGGTCCGCTTGAAGAACTGTCCGTCTTTGAACTGGTATTCCACGTCGCCGACCCAAACCGACTGATAATCGTTTTCCTTCGAGGGCGCAGCCGCCGGGGTGACGGTGGCGGCTGGAGCGGGAACATGCACCACCACAGAGGAGGGCGGGTCTACCACCACATAACCGTCCGGGCAGGATTGATAATACACATTGTTATACCGGTAGAAAAGCGAGCCGCCGATGTAGACGCGGGAATAAAGCGGGGGCAGCTCCCGGACCACGCAACCACGGGGAGCACGCACCACCTCGTAACCATGGCGACCCGGACGATAAAAGGTTCCGCGATGATAATAATATCGGTCACGTCCGACCGATACCTCCGCATAACCATGCGGCAGCGGTATCCCCACATTGAGATCAACGTTCACATGGGAATCGGCCCGGGCTTCAGTAAGGCTGAAGGCGCCAAGGCCAAACAATAAAGCGCGAATTGCAACTGATGGTATGAGTTTCATGATTTTAAAATAACGTTGTTAATCTGACGTGCAAATCAAAGAAAAGTTTCAATCCAACCGAGTACAAAGTTGCTTCGGGTCCAAAGCGGCCAGAGATTGGTTGCAGCCCGATGACGACACCTGCGTTGCTCAACCCAAGCTTGCCCAAGGTTCATCCCTTGATCGGCGGTACCATTCATAAATAATACGGTTTCAGCAAAATCGAGAGCATGATCAATTCCGCAAAATGTGGGCGCGCTTCGTGCTCATCCCCGGCCTGTCCGCCGCTGCGCCGGATCACGGTTGCCGGGGAAAGCGCCGGTCATGCCTGACGGGCGAAATGCTTCGCCGTTCGCAGCACACCCGCCAAACCATCATGAACCTACCGCCGCAAATCGCCAAAATGCGCGCCAGCGCGGGTGAGCTGGGACTGCTGCTCGCCTCCTGGTGTGATCAAAATTCCGGCAGCGAGAATTTTATCGGGCTTGAGGCCATGCTGGCGTTGCTGAAGGCGGAATTCCGGCGTTTGCCGGGTACGGTGGAGCACCTGCCGCTGACCATCACCCCGGCCGAGGTGCTCCGCATCCGGGTCCGCCCCAAAGCCCCGGTCCAACTGCTTTTCAGCGGACACTATGACACCGCCTATGGAGTGACCGATGGCTTCCAGCAATGCGAGTTCACCAGCGCGGAAAGATTGCGCGGCCCGGGAGTGATCGACATGAAGGGAGGACTGGTGGTCATGCACGCCGCCCTCGAGGCCTTTGAACGCAGCAGACTGACGGAACGGATCGGCTACGAGGTGTTGCTGACTCCCGACAAGGAAACCGGGTCTTACGGCTCCGCCCTGCTGCTGGCCAAGGCCGCGAAACAATATCATTTCGGTTTCGTGTTCGAACCGGCCCGGCCCAATGGCGACGTCGTGCAATCCCGCAAAGGCACCGGCAATTTCACCGCCACCTGTTTTGGCCGGCCGGCCCAATCCGACAGCGGCCAACCCACCGGCCCCAACGCCGTGGCCACGCTGACCGACTTCCTCGCCCAAACGGTCCGGTTGTCGGCCGAGATACCCGGCATTCTGATCAACCCCATGCCGATCCGGGCCGGCGGATCCGCCAACCAGGGCCTGACCGTTTTTGCCGACACGGAATTTGAAGTGGGCATCAACCAACGGGCGGAGAGCGACGCGGTGATCGCCCGCCTGCAAGCCCTCGTCGAGACGTTCAATGCCCGCGAAGGCTGCAAGATCGAGCTCAGCGGCGGTTTCAGGCGTCCTCCGATGGCCGGTTCTCCCACCACTCAAAAAGTATTCGCCGACTGGCAGCAATGCGGCCGCGATCTCGGCCTGCCGCCGTTTTCCTGGACCCACTCTGAGCGCAGTTCCGATGCGAATCTGCTCACGTCCGCCGGTCTGCCGTGCCTCGACGGCCTGGGCCCGATCGGCGACCGGATGCACAGCCCCGAAGAATGGGTCGATCTGCCCAGTCTGGTGCAACGCGCCCAAACCGCCGCCCTCTTTCTCCATCGTCTCGACGCGGGTGAAATCCATCTGCCGTCACCGTCCGCCGGTTGACGTGACTCGGGTGGCACCGGGCCCAGGCAAGTCCGGTCGCGCGGTGACACGACGGTTTTCCCAGAAAAAAATCCGCCACCACCCGAGCAACCGAACGGCGCACGGCGAATTTCCCGGCACGAACCGCCACCCGCCGCAAAAAAAATTCTTCGCGATTCCGTTTTCAGGAAAAAAATTCCCGAGGGAAAACGCTCCACGGCGCGCATCACGTCCGGTCAAGAAAATTTTTCAACTCTTTGTCCGCACCCCGCGCCACCGCTTTCTCCGAGTGAAATCGATGAAAAATATTTCTTTCTCTGCGCCGATTTGGTCGGGGACCTGCTTCCTGTTTTTGTCCACAAAAAAAATCACGCAAAAGTTACGGGAAAAAATTGACGGAAACCGAAGCGACCCCATTAGTTGTGGCTTAGGTTTCGGGTCCCCACATCCTGTGGTGGTCAGCAATGTGTGAGAAAGTTTTAGCAACTAGGCGTTGCTTTGCCTTTTTTACCGTCGCAAGACCACAGGCCGAACCGCTTTTCACACACCACACACCGTCGTCCCTCGTTCCGTCATGCAGAAGACTTTTACCGTTGGCTCCAAGACCTTCACCTTGGACGAAGCCAAAGCCGAAGCCGCTTTCGCCGCCAAAAAGGTCATCAATGGCCGCCAAGTCCCCTACTTCAACCTCCTCCCGTTGAAATACCAGTGGGCGTACGATCTCTACAAAAAAATGAAGGCCAACCACTGGGAACCCGAGGACATTCCCATGGGCAAGGACATCGAGCAGTGGCGCGATCCGAAACTCGTGTCCGACCAGGAACGCTGGATCATCCGCATGGGCATCGGTTATTTTTCCGCCGCTGAGGGCATCGTCGGCGACAACGTTCAGCACGTCGTTCGCGAACTCGTCACCGCTCCCGAGCTGAAACTCTGCCTCGGCCGCCATGCGCACGAGGAGAACATCCACGCCGATTCCCTGCTCTACATGATTTCCTCCCTCGGCATCAACCCGCACGAGTGCGAGGCGATGTTCGAGGACGTGAAGTCGATCATGAAGAAAAACGAGTTCGTGAACCGCGCCTCCCAGGCCCTGCGCCGCGACCTCGACATGACGAAACCCGAAAACAAGCGCCTCTTCGCGAAGAACGTCTTCATCTTCGGCCAGTGCATGGAAGGCACCCAGTTCTACGGCCTCTTCGGCATGGTCCTTTCGCTCTACCGCCAGAACAAGTTCCCGGGCATCGGCCAGATGTTCCGCTACACCCTGCGCGACGAGTCCAACCACATCGAGCTCTTCCGCAATCTGTTCATGGACCTCATCGAGGAGAACCGCGAGATCTGGACCGACGATTTCAAGGAAGAGCTGCGCACCACCATGCGCGAAGCCGTGAACCTGGAAAAGGAGTTCATCCGCGACTGCCTGCCCGTGAACGCCGTGGGCCTTGCGATCGACGAATTTCTCACCTACATTGACTTCATCGCCGACCGTCGCCTCGAGGATTGCGGCCTCTCCCCGCTCACCCCGGGCGTCAAGAACCCGCTCCCGTGGCTGGCCGAGATGATGGATATTAAGAAAGAACAGAACTTTTTTGAAGGGCGCGTTACTGAATATCAGAAATCCTCCGCCCTTCCGACCGTCAGTGACGACGAGCTCTGAGTTTTCAGAACTGTCCGTCGCCCTTTTTTCACCCCCACCCCGTCAGTCACACACACTCCCGCCATCAATTCGCCATGAGCAACACTTCATCGGTGCACCAAGACCTTGCCCTCAAAAAATTTGCCGGCACGCCCCAGGATCAGAAACCCAACTACAACTGGCGCGACGTCCTGAAGGACGACGTGACCCTCCCGGAAGTCGAGGTTCTCTGCCCGCAGGGCGCTGAACGTTTCGATCTCGCCGAGGTCGCCGACACCGTCGGCAAATCCCTCGCCAACCTCATGCTCGCCAAGGGCGAGAAGGATATTTTCAACGAGAAGAACCAGGCCTTCGTCGCGGACGTCACCCGCGAAGTCGCCCGCAACCTCACCCGCACCGCCCTCGAGCGCGGCCCCCTCCGCGTCTCGCTCAACGAACTTTACGTGCTCATCGAAAAAACCTTGGTCGATAACAACGCCCACGACGTCGCGAAAAGCCTCCTGCTCAAGCGCGCGCAGAAGCTTAATCTCGGTTCCGAGACCCCGGCCGTGGCCGTCCGCCTTATCCGCCGCAACAACCAGATCGTGCCTTGGAACTCCGGGAAGATCGAGATCGCGATCCGCAAGGCCTTCCTCTCGCTCAAGAAAGATCCGACGCCCGCCACCGCCATCACCAAAGCCGTCACCGAACGCGCCTCCGCCATGAAGCAGGCGTTCCTCCACATCGAGGAAGTTCAGGATCTCGTCCAGGAAGAGCTCATGAAGGGCGGCCACTACAAGGTCGCCGAGGACTATATTCTCTACCGCGCCGCCCGCCACAACGCCCGTGCCCAGATGGAACTCGCGTCCATCACCGGCGACGCGTTTGCCCCGCCGGCCGACTCGAACGCTCCGCTGCCCCTGCCGCAGGGTCAGAATTCCATGATCGTCGTCACCAAGGCCGACGGCTCCACCTTCTTCTGGAACGGCGAGGATCTCAAGCGCCGCATCGAGTTCGCCTCCATCGGCCTCAAGCTCTGCCTCACGCCCGAAGCCATCGAGGGCGAACTCCGCCGCTCCACCTTCGACAACATCGCCCAGGGCGACCTCAACAACACCATCATCCTCAACGCCAAGACCCTGATCGAAAAGGACGCCGACTTCGCCAAGTTCGCCGGCCGCATCCAGCTCACCTACATCTACGAGGAAGTGCTCGGCTGGGATATCGTCCGCGACGGCGTGGGCGCCCTGAAACGCCTCCACCAGCAGGCCTTCGTCAAATACATCGAGCGGGGCATCGAGATCAAGCGCCTCACCCCGCGCCTCAAGGAGTACGATCTGGCCCGCATCGCCACCGCCATCGACCCGTCCGCCGATCTCGAGCTCGACTTCCTCGGCGTGCAGACGATGTACGACCGCTACCTCATCATCGACAAGACCGGCAAGCGCTCCCGCCGCCTCGAGACGCCCCAGTTCTTCTGGATGCGCGTTTCCCTCGGTCTCTTCCTCGACGAGAAATCCTACCGCGAAGAGTGGGCCATCCGCCTCTACGAACTCTACAAGAGCCGCCGCTTCTGCTCCTCCACGCCGACCCTCTTCAACTCCGGCACGCTCCACTCCCAGCTCTCTTCCTGCTACCTCTACTACGTCGAGGATTCCCTCGACGGCATCATGTACCGCGGCATCGCCGAAAACGCCCAGCTCTCCAAGTGGGCCGGCGGTCTCGGCGGCTCGTGGACCGCGGTTCGCGGCACCGGCGCGCACATCGCCGGCACCAACGGCGAATCCCAGGGCGTCATCCCCTTCCTCAAGCTCCACAACGACCAGCTCGTCGCCGTCA
>CAZIQP010000072.1:0-17923 GCA_964541315.1 uncultured Opitutaceae bacterium | reverse complement strand
GGATTGATCATCCGCGGGCATCCGTGAAATCCGTGGTTAAATTGGTCCGTTGTACGGCTGAATAGAGGATAAAAAGATGCGCTTAGGTACCGTCCGGTGCATCAGTATTGACTCACGTTGCCGATTTCATTCGCCCAAAAGTCGACGAAGCTGGGCGGCGTGGGTGGTGTCTCCGATTTCGGTCGCGACATTCAAACCGGATTGCCAGGTCAGTCGCGCCTTGTTCGGCTCATTGGCGGAATTAAACGCCGCGCCGAGCAGCAGATAACCGACCGGATTGCGCGGCTCCAGACGCAGGAAGATTTCAAACTCCTTCCGGGCCTCCGGATAGCGGCGGAGTTTTCCATAGAGCATACCCAGTGCGCCGTGAAGCTGGCCGTCGTTTTCGTTGGCGGCGAGGCCGTCCTGATAGAGTTGCTCCGCCCGGGTGTGTTCACCGCGTTCGGCCGCGACATTCCCCGCTCGCAGCAGGGCGGCCGTATAAATCGGCCGGTATTCGGCGCTGATGCCGCCACGACGCGACAGTTCCCTCGCACTCGTCAATGCCGCGTCGAGATCATTCATTTGCAAGGCGGCGGCGGTCCGCAGGGCAAGCCCTTCAAAAGTTTCGGGCCGGAGTTTGAGGGCCCGCTCGGCCCAGGAACGCGCCAAGGTGGGGTTTCCCGCTTTGAGATAGCTTCGTGCCAGGTTGAGCTGGGCATCCGGGAAAAGGGGGTCGAGCCGAGCCGCCGCCGCAAATGCGTCAACAGCTTCGGTGGTTCGTTCCAGACTGAGGTAAGCCAGACCGAGGGCGTTTTCAATCAAGGCGGATTCCGGTTGTTTGGCGCGTTCTTGCAGCAGCAGGGCGATCGCCTCATTAGCCCGATTCCGGGCGAGCAGCAGCTCCGTCAGGCGCGCGTCAAGCACGGCGTCCGATCCGATGCGTTTTAGTGCCTGCTTGAGCGTGTCCTCTGCCTCTTGCCAGCGTTGCAGTTTCATCAGCGTGCGGGCGAGCGCCTCCTGAGTATCCATATCCATCGGGTCGAGCTGGGCGGCCCGCCGGATGTAAGGCAAAGCCGCCTTGCTGTTGCCAGCTTGGTTGCGAAGTTCGCCCAAAACATGAAGCCGTTCCCGATCATAACAGAAAAGAAAAACCTCATCGAGATAGGGATCGCTGTCCGGAGGGGAGCCTTGGCCATTTGCCAGAAAAGCCCGCTGCTCGTCCGCATGCTGCGTGTCGCCGGCCTTGGCCAGAAGATCCGCCAGCATGAGATGGATTTCCTGATACTCGGGATGCTGTGAAACGGCCTTTTTAAGCCGTGTGATGGCCGCCGGTTCGTCGCCGCGGGCAAAATCCAGTTTCGCCAGACCAAAGGGCGCCCGCGGATCCTGGGGAGTGAAGGCGAGGCATTGTTCGAAGAGCTGACGCGCAGAGGCCCATTGCCCCATTCCGCCCAGCAGGTTTGCGCGATGGATGATCGCCGGGGCATAATCGGGGGCGAGATGGGCGGCGCTCGCAAACAGCGCCTCCGCCTCCGGGGCATGGCCGGCGCGTTCTTCCAGCAAGCCAAGCAGGTGGGGCCAGCGGCTGTTGGCGGGATCGACCTGCATCAGGGTCCGCAGAGCCCGCGCCGCCTCACTATTGTATCCATTGGCGTAATACAGCATGGCCAGTTCGCGGAGCGCCGCGCGGGATGATTCGCCGGAGCCGGCCAAGGCCCGGGTCGCGGCGGACACGCGGTCTTGCATCTCCTGTGGCCAGCGGCTCAGGTCGGGCGTTGCGGGCAACCCGGTGACGGCGGAGCGAGCGGCTGCCGGCTGTTGCCGGATTCGCAGTGCGACAATCACCACCAACATGAGCGAACCGACGGCCAGGACGGAGAAAAGAAAACGCGGTTTCATCGGCTGGCTTTGCGCTGCCTCCACAACGTGATCCGGCTCATCGCCGTGTAGGGTGGATAAACATTGAAGCCGCCGGTCACGAGTTCCGGTATGCCGTCTCCGTCCAGGTCTCCCGCCGCAACCGTGATCAGATGGGTGGGCGTGTGCGCCAGTACCACCGGCCGAAAATTCTGCGATCCGTCATTGATCCAGGCCATCAGCGAGACCGACGCGGGATTCAGCCATTCGTTGAACGCCGACACGGTCACAATATCGGTGAATCCGTCTCCGTTCAAATCGACGCCAACGGGGCTGTAGCAACCGGGGAAATCTCCGATCCGGTGATATTTGAAGGAGCCGCCGCCCTGATTTTCCAGCCATTGCAGGCCATGCCACGGAGGAAGGTTTGCGTCGCCGTCGAAGGCGTCGCCGTTGGAATAAATCAGGTCCATACGGCCGTCGCGATTCAGATCACACGCGGTCAGCCCGCTGCTCGCCCAGCCGGGATTGTGGGCGCACCAGAGCACCGTGTCGCGGAATTCTCCGTGCCCGTCACCACTATAAAGATGGACGGCTTCTGAATCCTGGGACACCAGTGCGGCGAAATCGACGTGCCCATCCCCGACAAAATCTGCGACCGGGGTGTTGATGGTTCCGGGCTCGCTGAGCAGAATGTGGCTGCGGAACTGCCAGTTCCCGAGATTTTCCATCCACCTGATTTCGCCTTCCACATAGCCGAACTGGCCCACGATCAGATCGATCTTTCCGTCGCCGTTCACGTCCGCGCCCCGCACATCGGTGACCCGCGCAATGTTTTCGATCACAACGTGGTTCTTGAATTTTCCGCCGCCGAGGTTTTCCAGAATCACGACGCTGCCGATCTTGTCGTTGTTGGGCAGGACGACTCCCATGCTGGCGATCAGGAGGTCCGGCAGGCCGTCGCCATTGATGTCACAGACCGTGGCATGCACCGGTCCCCTGATGGGGTCGCCGAGTGCCTGTTCGGTAAACACGCCCCGGGGAAACTGCCGCAGCCAGCGCACGGAATTCGCCTCGGCGTCGCACGCCACGATATCGGGCAATCCATCCTGATCCAGATCGGTGATCATCACATGGGTGATCACCGGACGGCCGTGCGCCGGATCGCCAATCGGCCGGGGATCATAGCGCAGCGAGGCGTCGAGATCCGAAGCCGACGCGGGGGCGGGCATGATTTTTTGGGTGGGTTTCGTCTGCCCGAAGGTCAAGTAAACGACCACCCCGGCCACCACGCAGGCGGCAATGGCGAGATTGCGTAACAAAGACGGGGAGTTGGCGTTCAAGTGAGGAATGACCGCCGGGGATTGGGGCGATGACCGTGGGGCCGGAAATTTCTGTATCCGGCGGCAAGCAAGGTTTGCCCGGTGGATTCGGTCCGAGCGGAAAAATGGCGGGAGGTTTTCATAAGCGGGCGCGCAAGTCGGGCCGGAGCAGCAAGCGGCTGAGCGCTTGCAACCCGGGATCGCTGATCTCGGTGCCGTAAAGTTTGCACAGGAGTTTGAACCGGTAGAGTGAAATGGTCGTGAGCGAACGCAGCTTATCCGCGTCGATTTCCGCCAGACATTTCTCGATTTGCGGCCTGGCCAGGTCGGGTCGTTTTTGTTGGGCGAGGACGATTGCGAGGCTCACGCGCCGGTCCCAGGCCAGACGACGGCGTTCGGGTTTGGCCATGGCAGCAAAAAGTTTTTCCCGGGCACCGGCCTGTCCGGCCAGGTCGTTGGTCGCCGTCGTTATCATGCAAAGGGCGGCCAGCGCGCCCCAGTCATTGGGGTACTGGGTGAGTTTTTTCGCCTGCTCCCGGGCTCTCTCCGGTTGGTCCATCTCCAGAAAATATTCCCCGAGACGGGCGGCGGCCACGGCCGGAGGCTGTTCATCCACGATTTCAAAAATAACCACCATGCCATCAACGCCCGGTCCGGGCGGCAAACGGTAGGGGATCGCCCGCAGCCAGGCGGGCGGCTCCCAACGTTGGAGAAGCGCGAAGAACGAAGCCTGGAGCTGCTCGCTCCCGGAGCTCGCGCCCAAACCGAGACGGAGATACTCATCAAGATAAGTGTCCCAGAATGGCATGATGATATGCGTCAACTGGCGCGATGCCACGAGGGTGGATGCTTCTTCGAGCGAGGATGCGCTGACGATGCGGACCGCCGCCGAGGTGCCGGCTTGGTTTTCCCGGTCGAAAGTGCCGAGTCCGGAGAAGCCGCCATAAAAACAGAGCGCGCCGGTCACGCGCGGCGGGGCGAGGATGGCGGGTTTTTTCGTGCTGTGCTGGCGCAGCCAGTGGGCCAGATCGCGCTCGGCATAGTTTTCGAATTCGGCGGAGGAAAGCGGGGCGTTGGCCGGTCCGGATCTGATTACCTGAGACAGGCTCGGGATCAGGCTGAAAACAAATGTGCCGGCCGTCACGAGTTCAACCCACCGGGGTGCCGGTTGGCCGGGCGCAGCCGTGAGGCTGACCATCAGGGCCAGCAGGGCGACATCAACGTGGCTCCAATAGGAGAGCTGCCCCGATCCGACGATCAGACAAGGAAGGACGGGACCGAGCGTCAACCCGATGGCAACACGGCGGCTTGAATCCATCCGGTAAAAAATGCACAGAGCCAGGGGCAGCAGGAGGAGCGGCAGCAGCGTGGCCATTGCCTCGGGAGAAAACCCATCCCGGGCCAGCCAAGCGGCGGCACTGGGGGCGGCGATGTTCGAGAGGGGGCCGAGCTTGAAGGCGTCTGGCCCGTCAAGAGTGTATAAAGCGGCGCGGGTTGAGAGCAGAAAAATCGGCAATTGCAGAAGCGCCAGGGCGGCTATGCCGCAGATCGCCAAGCGGCGGCGGTTCCACTGCCGGGGCTGACCGTTCGCTCCGCCGCATTGCACCAGCACTTCTGCCGTCCCGATCCAGGCGAGGGCGTAAAGCGGATGAATATAGCGTAGGGATTCGTCTCCGCGTGCGGGAAAATAATCGATGAAGTACGCCAGCAAAACCATGCCGGCACCGGCCAAGCCCCAGGCTCTCCAAGGCAGCGATGGCGAACGCGAGAAGAGTGAGAGGCACAGACCTGAAGCGGCGATGCCGCCAAGAAACGGCAATGCGGCGGGCACATCCAGCCACAAAGCCAAGGCACCGGCTGTTCCGCTCGCGGCAAAAAAGGTTCGCGCCGATCCCGCGCGATTTTTTTGGCCATCGGCTGCGCCGGCAGCGGGCGGGCGGGCCGCGTCAGCGCCCGCCAGCAGGGCCAGAAGACTGAAGAGCAGGCAGAGAGCGTGCAGGCTGAGCGGATTCGGCGCACCCGGGACAAACGTCGCGGCAAAAGGAAAGATCACTCCCAGGCCAAGGGCAAGCAGCGCGGCGGGCAAACGGCCAAAACAGCGGGCGGTAAGGAGAGCGGCAGTGACGAGGCCGAGCAGCAGAAGGCCGGGATTCAAATGCTGCGCGGCAATTTCGACGCATTGGCCGAGGGGGCGTCCGCCGGTGAAGCGGTGAAATGAGGCGGCAACCGCCAGCGCCCAGGGGTAGATTGAGGCAAGATGCACCGGATGTCCCTTCGGCGTGTTGGCGTAGTCGGTGCGTTCGATGCGGAACCCGGATTGGGCGAGCATTTCCTGCGTGAGAGCGATTTCGTCAAAGCTGCGCTTATCGTGCCCCGGCACAATCGATACGCGTTGTCCGGCCTGGTAGCCGGTGATTGAGGTCGGGTCGGCTGCCGGCGTGGCCGACGACCATTCCGGCAGATCGCTCAAATATTTTGCGCGTTGCGCCTCGCTTTTGGTCCGGAGTGAAACGGCGCAAATTCCGCCGATCAGCGCCAGGATAAAGAACAGTGTTGAGAAAACCCTCGGGTTCTTAATCTGGTTCGGAATTGCGCTATTGCGTAAGGGGGGCACGATGCCACTAAAGCCAAATTAAAAACATAGGGGAAGGCCGAAAACCACGTGAAGACTGCACCTGAAAATTTCCATTGCGCCGATTCTGTCCGCCTTCGGGGCGGCGACCGGCGGTTGGGCTGCGCCGCCTGTTCTCTCTCACCCCTTATTCCTCATTTGCCGCGATGATCCGAACTTGCCGATGGCTGACAGCGGGACTTTTTTTAAGCGCTTTGACGCTGCGGGGAGGTGATATTCCCCGAGTGGTGGCCCATCCGCTGGCCCCGATGTCGGGGCCGCGCGGCAAGACGCTCTTCACCGAGATGCCTGCGGGGCAGACCGGCATTGTCACGCAGAACCCGTACAATGACCCGAAAATGTGGAACGAGCTTTACCTGGAGTATACGGTCGGTGAGATCGGCACGGGCGTGGCGATCGGCGATTTCGACCACGATGGCCGGCCGGATATCTTTGTGGTCAGCAAGACGGGGCCGAACCGACTCTTTCGCAACCTGGGCAACTGGAAGTTTGAAGACGTGACCGAGCGGGCCGGAGTGGCCGGGCCGACGGGCAATTGGAAGCAAGGCGTCACTTTTGTGGATATCAACAACGATGGCTGGCTCGATATCTACGTCTGCCGCTATGGCGCGCCGAATCTTCTTTATATCAATCAAAAGGACGGAACGTTTCGGGAGATGGCCCACGCCTACGGTCTGGATGTGGTCGACGCTTCGGGCATGGCGGCCTTTTGTGATTACGATCGCGACGGGAAACTCGATGTCTATATCCATACCAACCTCCTTGATGTTGTCCGGAATCCCAACGGACGGCGCGACTATCTGTTTCATAACCGGGGCAACGACACTTTTGAAAACGTGACTGATCGCGCCGGCATCAACGGTGGTGCGACCCAGGCTCACTCCGCGACCTGGTGGGACTACGACAACGACGGCTGGCCCGACCTCTATGTGGCCAACGATTTTGCCGCGCCGGACCAGCTCTACCACAACAATGGCGACGGCACTTTTACCGACGTGCTCAATTCCGTTGTACCGCACATCCCGCACTCCTCCATGGGGGCCGACATCGGCGACATCAACAACGACGGGCTCATTGATTTTTTTGTCATGGATATGGCGGCCAGCAGCTATGAAAAGGACCAGCGCGGCATGGCCGGAGAACGCGCCCGCAGTGTCGAAAGCGAAGACAGCGCCCACGCGGCCCAGCAGTACCTGAGAAACGCGCTATTTCTCAACACGAACACGGGGGTGATGCAGGAAGCCGCCATCTTAGGCGGCGTGGCCGCCACCGATTGGGCCTGGTCGGCCCGGTTCGAGGATCTGGACAACGATGGCTGGCTGGATTTGCACGTCACGAACGGGATGATCCGCGAGGAAACCAACTCCGATCTGGTGACAAAAATGATGACGGCCGAAACCCCGGCGGAGCGCATCCGGATTTTGCGCAACAGTCCGCCCCTGGCGGAACCGCACTTTGCCTTCCGCAACAAGGGCGGTCTGACCTTTGAGGATGTCAGCGCCGAGTGGGGCCTGAACCAAAAAGGAGTCAGCTTCGGCGCGGCCTTTGGCGATCTCGACGGTGACGGCGACCTCGATCTCGTCTACGCGAATTTTGAGGGAGGGGTGACGGTGCTGCGCAACGATTCGCAGAACGGACACCGGGTCATCTTCGAATTGCGCGGCACACAGTCGAACTCCTATGGCGTGGGTGCCGTGGTCCGGCTGCAGACGTCCGCCGGGGTGCAGGTGCGCCAGTTGGTGCTGGCGCGGGGCTATCTTTCAAGTTCCGAGCCCATCATCCATTTCGGCCTGGGCGACGTGAAGCAGATTGAGCGCGTGACGGTCGAATGGCCGAGCGGCATCACCCAGGTGTTGGAGAATCTCGCGGCCGACTGCCGCTACACGGTGACCGAACCGGACGGAAAGCCGCCGCAGAAAGCGCCCGCGAAGAAAATCGGGCAGGCGCGTCCCGAGGGTCAGTTTGTCGAGGAATCCCACGCGACAGGGCTCGACTTCGTGCAACGGGAGCAGGACGTCGATGAAGTGGCCGAACAACGTTTTTTGCCGGTGCGGCACAATCGCCGGGGACCGGCCATCGCCGTGTCCGATCTGAACGGCGACGGCAAGGACGACATCATTTTTGGCGGCACGACGGCGGATGCCGCCCGCATGGCAATTTTAAATCCACAGGGCGTATTCACGATACAGTCGCTCGATGCCGCCTTCGCCCCGACCAATGACGGGCCGGTTTTGATCTTCGATGCCAATGGGGACGGGCGCGATGACGTGCTGGTGACGCACGGCGGCGCCGGTCTTCCGGATGGCTCGCCCGAATATCAGCCGCGCCTCTTTCTAAATGTGAACGGTGGTTTGGAGAAAGCCCCGGATGCCATGTTGCCGCCCCTGCGATTCAGTGTGGGCGCGGCGGCGGCGGCGGATTGGGACAGAAACGGGACGCTGGATATTTTTCTGGGCGGACGTCTGTCTCCGGGAGAATACCCGTTGGCGCCGAGCAGCGCCTTGCTCTCGAATCAGGGCGGTCGGTTCGTCGACGTCACCGACTCGGTGGCTCCGGAATTGCGCCACGTCGGCCTGGTGACGGGCGCCTTGTGGACGGATGTGGACGGAGACGGTTGGGTGGATCTGCTCCTGACGCTGGAGTGGGGCGGGGTCCGCTATTTTCACAACGATCAGGGACGCCGGCTGGAGGATTGGTCGAAACGGGCCGGATTCGAGGCCGCAGGCACCGGGTGGTGGTCTTCGATCGTGGCGGCGGATTTCAATGGCGATGGCCGCATGGATTATGCGGTGGGCAATACCGGCTTGAACATCCCTTACCGCGCCGATGCGCAGCACCCGGCACTCATGTACTACGGCGACTTTGGCGGCAGCGAAGGCCCCCAGATCATCGAGGCCCGTTACGACGGCGATCGTATCGTCCCGTGGCGCAGCCGGAAGGAGCTGGGCGCCGTGCTGCCCTCGATTCTGAAGGCCTTTCCGAGCAACGATGTTTTTGCCCGGCAGACATTGGACGCGATTCTGGGCGCCGACAAAATCGCCGCCGCCCGGCGTTTCGCGGCCACCGAATTCCAAAGCGGAGTTTTTCTCAGCCAGCCCGACGGTTCGTACCGCTTTGAGCCACTGCCGCAGATGGCGCAGATTGCGCCGATTTTTGGTTTGATCGCGGCTGATTTTGACGGAGATGGCCTGGCTGATCTCTATGCGGTGCAAAACTCGTACGCGCCCGTTGCCACGATCGGCCGGTTTGACGGCGGGCTCAGCCAACTGTTGCGCGGCGACGGGCACGGGCATTTCACCGCGGTGCCACCGGCCGAAAGCAGTCTCGTGGTGCCCGGCGACGCCAAGGGGCTGGCGCTCATCGACTGCAATCAGGACGGCTGGCCCGATTTCGTCGTCAGCCGCAACAATTCATCCAATCTGCTCTTCCGAAACCGTGGCGTTGCAGGGAGACATTCCTTCAGTGTTGTCCTCCGGGGTGAGCCGGGCAACCCGAGGGCGATCGGGGCGCGAGTCAGCGTTGAGCTGGCGGATGGCACACGTCAGGCCGGCGAGATATCGGCGGGTGGCGGGTACATGAGCCAGTCAACTCCGGCGTGTTTCTTCGGCTATGCCGAAGGCAATCCGCCGCTTCGAATTACCGTCGGCTGGCCTGATGGGCACACGACCCATGAATCGCTGGCGGGACGGATGATCGGAGCGCAGTTGATCCTCAGTGCCACCAATAAATAAGGATGTCCGTTGCAAGTTAAACTGAAATCCAGGATTTTCCTGATCGCCTCGATCGTTTTGCTGGCCGCTGCGGCCGGCGGCTATTTCCGGCGCAGCTCCGAGCGTCGGCAAATCGCGCGCAATGCGGCCACCCTGGTGCCTGATCTGCAGGGGGCGCATCCGGAATTGGTGGAGCGCGTGCAGGTGGCGCGCGCTCAGATCCAACTGGGCGGGCAGCCGGTTGAGGCCCTGGCAACCCTCACGCGGCTCTACTATGCGAACGGCTGGTTCGCTCCGGCGGCCCGCACCTGCGCGGGACTGGTCGAACTGGAGCCGCATAACCCGCAATGGTCATATCTGCTCGCGATCATGCGCGCGAACGGCGGGCAGTTGCACGAAGCCCTGCCGTTGTTGCAGCAGACCATCAGACGAGCGCCCGACTATCTTCCCGCCCGATTGAAAATCGCCGCCGTGCTGACGAAGCAGAATCAGGCCGATGCGGCGATCGCGATGGAAAAGATTGTTTTGGAAAAAGAGCCGGCCAACATCTATGCGTGGGTCGGGCTGGGCAACATTTACGTGGCGCAGAAAAAATGGGATCTCGCGCGGGAAAGTTTTCAAAAAGCCCTGTCATTCTCGGATCAGTTCCGCTCCGCCTGGTTGGGCTTGGTCTCGGTCTGCGAGGCGACTGGCGACAACAATGCCGCCGCAGAGGCCCAATCCCATGTCGATACCGTGTCGCGTTCGCCGGATTCACCCGACCCGTGGATCGATACGCTGCTGGAGGAATGCTACAATGTCTATTATCTGCGCGTCGCCGCCTCCAGCATTCCGGACATGATTTTCGCGCAACGGCTGCTGGAGCGGGCGGCCCGCCTTCAGCCCAAGGATGCGGCGGTCCACCGTGATTTCGGGATGCTGCTGCTCCGGCTCCGGGCCTACGGGGAGGCCCGGCACCACCTTGAGCTGGCGACATCCCTGGCTCCCGCTGATTCTGACAACTGGATCGGCCTGATCACCCTTTTGCGCGCGATCCGCGACGAGGCGGGCATCGGGCAGGCGATTCGGAGCGGCTTGGCACAATGCCCGTCCTCTGCCGGGCTTTGGCTGGAACGCGGCCGCATGCTCAGGCGGACGCATGCCTTTGACGAGGCGCTTGCGGCCTTCGCCAAATCCGAGGAATTGGGGGCCGAAGATGCCGCGCCGCATGTCGAGACTGCCGTGGTGTACTTTCAAATGGAACAAATGGAGCCGGCCTTGCGTGAGTTGAAAGCCGCCCTGGGCTTGCAACCCAACCATCCGTTCGCGCAGGTGCTGATGGCGCGATATGCGATCATGGCCGGGGACAAAACCACGGCGTCGTTCTATTTTGAGAAAGTGCGCCGAAATCCGAGCGTGCTGATCGAGGACAAGAAACAGCTTTTGGAGGCCTTTGAAAGCGCCTTCGGCGCCGGATCACGCTGAAAGCGCAGCAGATTCGGCGTGCTCCTTTTTGCAACGCCGTCTTTTTTGATTGTTGCCCATCGCCCCTCATATAATCCGGTGTGATGGTCAACCGTCTCATATCACGCCGCTGGGGGTTGCTTTTGGGATGGGGCGTGGTGACGGCCGGTCTGCTGGTGAACGGCTGCCGTCGGGCGGAACCCGTGGCAACCCAGCAAGAAAACGTGATCCCGACGGTGGAAGATATCGGTTATCTCAAATCCGGCCCGGTTGGCGCGCCCCTCGAAGGCCGGCCCTGGATCGCGCATGTGACTGCGGTCGATCTCGATCACGACGGCCTGATGGATATTGTCGCCTGTGATGCGAAGGCGAACACCGTGATCTGGCTGCGCCAGTCACCGCGGGGCCATTTTGTTGAAACAGTGCTGGCGGCCAATCTCCCGGCCCCGGTGCATGTGGAGGCGGTGGACATCGATCAGGATGGCGATTTGGATCTGTTGGTCGCCTGCATGGGCGAGATCATGCCCAACAACGGCAAGATCGGCTCGGTCATCATCCTCGAAAATGACGGGCATGAGCACTTCACCAAGCATGTCATTGCGGAAAATATTGCGCGGGTCACTGATGTCCGTGCGGGAGATTTCAACGGTGACGGGAAGCTCGACCTGGCCGTGGGCCAGTTCGGCTACGATCAGGGAGAAATCCGCTGGATGGAGAACATGGGCAACTGGGAGTTCAAAAGCCACATTCTCCTGAACCGTTCCGGCACGGTCAACGTGTGCGTCGCGGACATGAATGGCGATCACACGCCCGACATTGTCGCGGCGGTGTCCCAGGAGTGGGAGGAAATCTATCTGTTCGAAAATGACGGACACGGGAATTTCACGAGCAAGATAATCTACGGCTCGACCAATGAGGATTATGGCACCAGCGGGATCTCGTTGTGTGATCTGAACCGTGATGGCCGGCCGGATATTCTCTATACGAATGGCGACGGCTTCGACTATGCCCAGCCCGGTTCGCGACCTTGGCATGGTGTGCAATGGCTGGAAAATCTGGGCAACGGGGCTTTTAAATTTCACCGGATCGGGGACTTCAAGGGGGCCTACAGCCCGGTGGGCGTGGATCTGGATGGTGACGGCGCGACGGATGTGGTCGTGGTGAGCGCCTTCAACGAATGGTCCGATCCGCAGGCGGTTTCCCTGATGTATTTCAAGAATGATGGACACATGAACTTTACTCCCCATGTGCTCGCCCGCAGCCCGACCCATCTCCTGACCTGCGTTGCGGCCGACTTCGATGGCACGGGTCAGCCGGCGCTGGTTACGGGAGGATTTCACGCCTATCCGCCGTGGGACAAGATGAGCCGGCTGATGCTATGGCGCAAGAATCCCAGCCCTTGAAAAACTTTTGAGGCACGGCTGTTGGCGGCTCATCCGGCAGGTGACGACAGCACTAAAACCTTTTGCGGACCCGGCCACGGCTGGGTCGTGGTGCCACCCAAGGGCCAGCGCACCCGGATCGCCTTGGGCGGGTTGGACTGTGGATAGCCGAAGAAGGAAACGGCGCTCGACTGGCTAAGATAGCCGCCGCCCGCGTGAACCTCGGCGGTTTGCAAGCTGCCATCTGTCATCACCACGGTGATCAAAGCGCCGACGGCAGTGGGATTGCCCTTTGGCCCTCGCAAGGAGATCCCGAAACAATTTCGGCCGGCAGCTCCGCGATTCAGATAGGCCAGGGTAATGTCATTATTTCTGGTGATCAGGAAGTCGGGCCAGCCGTTGCCGTCAAAATCACTCACCGCCAGACCCTTGGCGTCGCCCGGCACGATCAAGCCGCTTTCCAGCGCGGGCACCGCAGTCAGGTTGCCCCGGCCGTCGCCGCGCAGGAACAGGCTGAGTCCGCCGTCGAACCGGCCCGTCTCCGCGACGGGCGCGTAGGAATTCTGCACCACATAGAGGTCGGCCTTCCCGTCACCGTCGAAATCACCGGCAGCCATGCCGTAAATCGGGGAGAGCTGCGCCGGGCGCGGGAGCGGTTGGAAACGGTAGCTGCCGTCAGGCTGGCTGAGAAAAAGGCCGCTTTGGAATTCAGTGGCGGCAAAACGTTGCGCCGCTTGCAGACGTTCGGGGGAAAATATTTCATCCAGGGTCGCGGCGGCATAACGCGGATTCGCGGGGAATTTTTTCAGAATGGACGGGATGACCTTGGCGATTTGCTTGCGCCCTTTGAACGGAAACAAACGATCGCCCTCATAGTGCCCTTCGATCAACTGGGAGGTCCCTCCTTCCTCGAAGACGCCGGAATAAAGCACCGCCGGATGCTCGGGCGTGGCGTGGTATTTGGTGTTCAGACCCAGATTGCCGGCAACGTAATCCAGCCGCCCGTCTCCGTTAAAATCCGCGGCGACCAGCGAATTCCACCAGCCCGAACCGGCGGAGTCGAAACCCAGACGATGCGTCCAGTCCTCAAACCGGTGGCCGGAATCATTGTGCCAGCAGCGGATGCCGCCCCAGTCGAGAGCGATCAGCAGATCGGGCCAGCCGTCGCCATCCACATCGGTCCAGAGGGCGGCGGTGACCATGCCGACATGCGACAGGCCCGGGGCAAGCGCGTCTGTTACATCGACGAACTTGCCTCCTTGATTCAGCAACAAGGCGCTTCTCGGCGGCAGGGGATAGGCTCCAGGCACAATCCGACCGCCCATGAAAAGATCGAGCTGGCCGTCATGGTTAAAATCTGCCGCGCAAACCGGCCCCGCGCTGATGGGCAGATCCGGCAGTGCATCGGCGGGCGCTTCCGCAAAAGTGCCGTCACCCCGGCCGAGGTACAGGTGAGGCTGATAGGCCGTGCCGCCGGCGGGTGCCGCCACGCCGCCCTTGGCCATAAAGAGGTCGTTGATCCCGTCACCATCCGCATCGAAAATCAGCGGGGTTGCATCAGCCGTTACGGTGTTGCTGGCAAAAAGCGGATTGGCGGCCGGTCGGAACGCCGCGGGTCCCGCGCTCACCATGATTTGGGCCGGCTCGCCGGCGGCTCCACCGAGGCAAACATCATCAATGCCGTCACCATTGAGATCGCCCACCGCCACTCCCGGCCCCAGCCGGTTGTGCCGCATGGGGAGCAAGGGTTGCGCGGCCAGTTCGTCGAAGGGCTGTTCATGGGAAGTGAGCGTGAGCCCGAGTGGCCGGCCGACTTCGGCGAAGAGCCCCGTTCTGGTCACCGCACCGGCGGGTTTTGCGGGTGCCAGGCGCGGGGCCGGTCCGGCGGGCTCGGTGACGGTGAGACGTTGATCCGCCGGCAAATTTTCAAAAACCTGCGTTTTGCCGCTCGGCCAGTTGACGGTGAGGCGGCGCACCAACGCGTCGTCGCCCAGGCCGAAATGCAAAATGGGTTCGCTCGTGGAGTCATAGCCTCGGGCGAGCACCAACTGGCGCACCTGCGGCCCGGCCGCAGTTTCTATCCGCACCGTGGCACCCACGCCGAAGCGATTGGAGGTGGTGCCGCGCAACGCCACGATCAGGCGATGTCCGCCCGTGCCGTCATTGCGGCAGACCGAGGGCTCGGCGTTATAGTTGGCATAAACCAAATCGAGATCCCCGTCGCCATCGAGGTCGCCGAAAGCCGAGCCGGTGCTGATCCCGGTTTGATCCAGTCCCCAGGCGGCGCTCACATTTTCAAAACGCAGGTCGCCGAGGTTGCGAAACGCCAGATGCTGCTGGGGCAATTCCGGCGCGCCGATGATGAGACGTTCCCGGGCGAGGGGGTTCGGGGCATTTTCCTGCCGGACCATCAGGTTGGCATTCAAATAATCACGGACCATGCCGTTGGTCACGTGCAGATCGAGCCGGCCGTCGTTGTCGAGATCTTCCAGCCGCGGCGACCAGGTCCAGTCGGTGGCTTCGAGTCCGGTGAGATAGGCCGCCTCCTGGCAGAGGCCGGTGCCGGTGTTCAGGAAAAGGGCGTTGCGCATGTATTGCGGCGCCACGCCCGGATATTCGGTTGCGGTGGTGGTCGCCAACACCCGCATGTCTATCATGCCCTGATGATCCTTCTCGTGCGTGGTCGGGAGCATTTCCGCAACGAAGAGATCGATGAGTCCGTCATTGTTGACGTCGCCGAGATCGGTGCCCATGGAAAACCAGGGAATGTGAGGCAGCACCAGACCGGGCATGCAGGTGAAGGTGCCGTCGCCGTTGTTGTGGTAGAGCTGGTCGGGGGCGGCAAAATCATTGGCCACATAGAGGTCGGGCCAGCCGTCATTGTCGTAATCCCACCAGGTGGCGGAATGTCCCTGGCTTTCGCCGAAAATCCCGGCCCGATCGGTGACATTTTCAAAGGTGCCGTCGCCCCGGTTATGAAACAGGTAATCACGGCGGCCCTTGGGCTGGCCGACGCCATCAAGCAGATTGGTCTGGATAAAAACGTCGAGCAGGCCATCCCGGTCGTAATCGCAAAAGGCGGCCATGACGCAGGCGTCGACGACGTCGAGTCCGTAGGCGTGGGCCATTTCCTTAAAAGTGCCATCGCCCTGGTTGATGTAGAGCAAATTGGGCGCGTTGAAACGGCAGACGTAGATATCGAGAAGCCCGTCGTTGTTGATGTCGACGAAGGCGGAGCCTTGTTTCCACGCATCGACCGGCCCGGCCACTCCGGCCCGCTCGGTGACATCTTCGAAATGAAAATCGCCCAGATTACGGAACAGATGGTTGGGTCCGGTTTTGCAGACGACAAACACGTCGGGCCGTCCGTCACCGTCAAAATCGCCGATGGAGATGCCGGTGCCGACCGAGCCGTAGGTGAATTCCCGGAACTTATCGCCCCACATCTTGGGGTCATCGTAATGATTGACGGCATGTATGCCGGTGCGGTGCGGTGGCAGCAGCGTGAACATGGTCTTGTCCGGCGGGCCGGAACGGGGAGCCAGCGGCACGGCGGTGAGGCCGGGCGGATCGGCGGCTTGGGCCGTTGCGCCGGCCAGCAGAATTCCCGTGAGCAGGAGGCAGGAGCGGACATGGGCAGCCCTGCTTCTCACTCGGGGGCATGGGAAGTATTCAGCAACTGACATGTCAGAAGGCGATGGGACAAACCTCTCTTCGGTGAGTCAAGTGAAGTTTGGTCGGCTTGCGCGTCCTGCGATGAGGCTTCGCGACATTTCTTCCTGCGCCGGTCTTTTATCGGCCTAATTTTCGATAATCGACCACCGTGTGGCTGATGGCACCGGACTCAACGCATTTGAGATCGGAAAGCGGCTCGGCCGGGGAGACATCTTCACCGGCGGTCCAGATGAGGCGATGAGTGCCGTCATCGTTGGCCGGGGAGAACAATCCTGGCACGAAGTATTGTGCCGGCACGGTTTTCCGCACCGCCGTGTTGGTCTGACAAGGATAGGGGAAGTTGACGTTATGGATTGTGAAACTTCGCACCGGCGTCGTCGGCAGCAATTCACCCGCAAGACGCGCGGCGTGGGCTGCGGAGATTTTGAGTGTGGCGAGGAGCGGCGCATCGGGCTGGCCGCCGTGATCCTTGAGATGATAATAAACATCCTCGGGAATGTCCTGTGAAACCGCCATGGCCGGCAGGCCGTGCAGTGCGCCTTCCCACGCCCCGGCGACCGTGCCGCTGGCGAGAATGAAACCGAGCGAGCAATTAAAACCGGCGTTAATGCCGCTGACCACCGCATCGACCTTGGCGGGCAGCAAATGGGCGATGCCAATGTTGACGCAATCACACGGAGTCCCGTCGACGGTCCAAGTGGGGCAACCGAAACCGTGATCACATATCGTGGACTTGACCGGCCGACTGCGGGTTTTCGAGGCACTGGTCCAGCTTTGTTCCTTCAACGGTGCGACCACGTAGAGCTCATGGCCGGCAGCTTTCAGCGCCGCCACCAGTTCGTGGAGAAAAACGGAGGTTATGCCGTCATCGTTGGTGACCAGAAGTTTCATGCAAGTGGCCGCTGATGAAGATCAGCCGGCAAGGTTCCGATTTTTTTCTTCAGCGGCTTCCCGCCGCTTGTTCTCGGTGAGCAGCCAGCCCATGTAGACCACCACGGCAACATTGACCAGCAGCGCACCAAGTTTGACCCAGCTCGCGCGGTTTACGAGTTCGTAGATTTCTATCGGCACGTAGACAGCTCCGCTGAGTGCGGCCAGCCATTCGGCCCAACGCCGTTCATTCCAGAGGCCATAGGCTTCAACGAAACGAACCGTGGCGTAAAACGCGGCGAAGGTCGCGAAGGCCATAAGCTGCGAATCGCTCTCCTGCGCCATCGTCATGATAAACAATTTCGCGTAGTGGCGGGCGGGATCGAGGTGGAGCTGGCGGATGATCTGTTCGGCAAAGGCCCCGTTGTCACGCCCCAGAAAGCCCAGCAAACCAAGGCCGACGACGAGCACGAGGACTCCTTTGAAGGCTTCAAAGACGGCGATGGGGCGGAGGGCTTTGTGGGCGGCTGAAGACAAGTCTTGCAAAGTTAGTAATCGTTTTGTCCGACGGAAAGAAAAAAGCCGCGACTGGCGTCGCGGCTTGAGATTGGAACGTCAAGAACGTTGTTGTGCGGATCAACCCTAAACCGGGGCAGCGGCCTCGGCCACAGGAGCGGCGGTTTGTTTCTGAGCCTCGATTTCCTGCATCGCGGCCTTGCGGCTGAGGCGGACCTTGCCGGAACGCTCGTCGATGCCGACGCATTTGACCGTGATGGAATCGCCCATCTTGACGACATCCTCGGTGCGACGCACGCGGAAGTCGGCCAGCTCGGAGATGTGCACCAGGCCTTCCTTGCCGGGCATGCATTCCACGAACGCGCCGAATTCCTTCACGCCGGTGACGCGGCCGGTGTAGATCTTGCCGATCTCGATCTGGGAGCCGCCGCCGCAGAGGGCGTCGATTTCCTGTACGGCGCGGTTCATCGCGTCGGCATTGTTCGAGTAGATGAAGACCTTGCCGGAATCGTCGTCGGCGATGTCGATCTGCGC
>CAZIQP010000071.1:0-18161 GCA_964541315.1 uncultured Opitutaceae bacterium | reverse complement strand
CCCAAGGTCGACTCGATCGAAAACATCCGGCCGTCCATCGCCATCGACCAGACCAACACGGTCAAGACCTCGCGCTCGACTGTCGGCACGATGACCGAGCTCACAGACTTCGCCAAAGTCTGGTTCAGCCACGTCGCCGAATGCTTTGATCCCGCCACCGGTGAGAAAGTCGAGGACGACACTCCGCTCACCATCTGGACCAAAACCCACGCCGCCCATCCTGCCGCCACGCTGCTGCTCTGTTTCCGGATCACGAAACCGGAAAATCTGTCTTGGACCGAAATCCTCATCAGCATCAAGGGCCAGGGCTACACGCGCGTGCTACTTTCAGAAGGTAGGGCTCGACCGCTGGGCGAGCCGAGCGATCTGGCACTCCACAAAATCGACGAGCTGCTTGCTCTACCCGCTACTTCATCCCTCTTCGTCATCCAGGACCGCCTCCGCATCGCCACGGAAAACCAGTCGCGTTTTCTCGAAGCCGCCGAAACCGCGCTGCATTTTGGCAAAGGCGAAGTTCACCTCTTCAATGCTGATCATTTCAGCGGTGCGGGCCACTACTCCCGCGGACTCCATTCGCCCAGGACCGGCCGCACTTTCCGTCCGGCCACGCCCGGGCTCTTCTCCTTCAACTCCCCGCTCGGCGCCTGCCCAAAATGCCGCGGCTTTGGCCGGGTGATCGACATCGATTACCGCCTCGCCCTGCCCGACCACAATCTCTCCATCAACGACGGCGTCATCAAACCGTGGGAAGGCGAGATCTACGGCGAATCGAAACGCGATCTGCTCAAGTTCACGAAAAAGCAGGGTATCCCCACCAACGTTCCTTTCGCCCAACTCTCCGCTGAACACAAAGATTTCATCATCGAAGGTTCCCCTGGCTACAATGGAGAAGACAAAGCCTGGCCGGAATATTGGTATGGGCTGAAAGGATTTTTCCGCTACCTTGAGACCAAGACCTACAAGATGCACGTGCGTGTCTTCCTCTCGCGCTACCGTACCTACAACGTCTGTCCCGAGTGCAACGGCACGCGACTCCAACCCGAGGCCCTCTGCTGGAAATGGCGCGGCCATACCCTGCCGCAACTTTATCAGCTCCCGGTCGGCGAATTGCTGGCTTTGATTGCAGCTCACGGCAACGAACGTGCTCGCGACAATGCGGCCAACTCCATCCACCAACGCGATCTCGCCTACGATTCCATTGTCACGCGTCTGCGCTACCTCGAACAAGTCGGACTCGGCTACCTGACCCTCGACCGTACCTCCCGCACACTTTCCGGCGGCGAAGTGCAGCGCGTCAATCTCACCTCGTGCCTCGGTACTTCGCTCGTCGATACGCTCTTCGTCCTCGATGAGCCCTCCGTCGGCCTGCATCCACGCGACCTGAATCGCCTCGTCGGCATCATCCGCACGCTCACCGACGCCGGCAATACCGTGGTCGTGGTCGAACACGACGAAGCGATGATCCGCTCCGCCGACCATGTGATCGAAGTCGGCCCTGAACCGGGCGCCCGCGGCGGCGAAATTGTTTTCCAAGGCGACCTCAATGGCATGCTGCGCTCAACCAAGAGCATCACCGGCGCCTATTTCTCCGGACGCGAGCAAGTGGAAACACCGAAGGTTCGCCGATCCGTAGGTGGCGCGCTTGCCTCGCAACGTGGCGCGACAAGCGCGCCACCCACCAAGACATCCTGGCTCACCTTCACCCACGCCACCAAACACAACATCCGCGATCTTTCGTTCCGCCTCCCGCTCCAGCACCTCGTCTGTCTCTCCGGCGTTTCCGGCTCCGGCAAATCCACCCTCCTCGACAACGTCATCTACCAAGGCCTGCTGAGCCAGCGCAACCAACTCGCCGAAGATCCCGCTTCCATTGGCAGCATCACCTCCGACATCCTCTTTTCCGAGGTCGTGCTCGTCGATCAATCGCCTCTCAGCCGCACGCCGCGCTCGAACCCCGCACTCTATTGCGAAGCATGGGAACTCATCCGCGATCTCTACGCCGCCACCCCGACCGCACAGGAAGCCGGTTTCAATTCCTCCAGCTTTTCCTTCAACAGCGGCGAGGGCCGTTGCGATCACTGTCAGGGCATGGGCAGCGAACGCGTGGAAATGCAATTTCTCTCCGATGTGTTCGTGCCCTGCCCCATCTGCGAAGGCCGCCGCTTCAAGCCCGAGGTTCTCGCCATCCAGTGGCAGGGCAAATCCATCTCCGACCTGCTCGCGACCACGGTTACGGAAGCGCTCACTTTCTTCGCCACCGAGCCAAAGATCCACCAGCGCTTCGCTGCCCTAGATGCTGTCGGACTCGGATATCTACCGCTCGGTCAGCCCCTCAACACCCTCTCCGGCGGCGAATCGCAGCGACTGAAACTCGTTCGCTACCTCAGCGACTACACGTCGGAAAACCCCAAATCTCAAAATCCAAATCTCAGCGCCCAGCCCCTGGACCCAAAATCCCAGACCCCGGCAGGAGCCTTGCTCCTGTTGGACGAGCCCACCACCGGCCTGCACCGCCACGATGTGAAACGGCTGCTCGAAGTCCTCCAGCGCATCGTCGACTGCGGACACAGCATCATCGTCATCGAGCACAACCTCGACGTCCTGAAATCTGCCGATTGGATTCTGGAAGTGGGACCCGAAGCGGGTTCCGACGGCGGCCAGATCGTCGCCGAAGGCACACTCGAAGATCTTGCCCGCGCCGACACCGCCACTTCTCCTTTTCTCCGCGCCGCCCTTTCCTCCGGCGAAACTGCTCTCCTTGCCGCGGAAGATGCCGCACCCTACAAAACCAGTCTCAGCATAACCGCCAATGAACTCAGCGTCATCGGTGCCCGGGAGAATAATCTTAAAAATATCTCCCTCACGATTCCGCACCGGCAGCTCACGGTCGTCACGGGGGTTTCCGGTTCGGGCAAATCCACCCTCGCTTTCGACATCATCTTTGCGGAGGGCCAGCGCCGGTTCATGGAATCGATGTCACCCTACGCCCGGCAATTCGTCGAGCAGCTCCCTCGCCCCGACATCGACCGACTCACCGGCATTCCGCCCACCGTCGCTATCGAGCAACGCGTCACCCGCGGCTCCCGCAAATCAACCGTCGCCACCATAACCGAGGTCGCCCAATACCTCCGCCTCCTCTACGCCCGTGCCGGCATCCAGCATCATCCCGAAACCGGTCGGGAGGTCACGCCGCTCTCACCGAGTCAGCTCAAGCAGCTCCTGGCAAGAGTCCTCGCCACGCCCGCCGCGAAAAAAGCGAAACACATTTATCTCTGCGCCCCGCTTATCCGCGGACGCAAGGGCCACCATGAGCCGATCGCAAAATGGATCGAGAAACAGGGCTACGAACTGATGCGCGCCGACGGCAAGCTGCTGCGCGTAGAAAATTTCCAAAAGCTCGACCGCTACAAGGAGCACGATGTTGAAGTCGTCGTCACCGATTTGAAGACAGCGCCGGGAAAAACTGTAGGAGCGGCTTTACGCCGCGATAAATCAACTCTCGAAACAGCCCTTCATCTCGGCAAAGGCGCCTGCTTCCTCCTCACGCCCGACGGCAAAGTCCTCTCCTGGTTCTCCACCACCCGCACCGACGTCGCCTCCGGCGAATCCTTCCCCGAACTCGACCCGAAACATTTCTCCTTCAACTCACCCAAAGGTTGGTGTCCCACCTGCCGCGGACACGGCCGCATTTACGACTGGATGTTGAAACCGGATGAAGACGAGGAAATGTCCGACGAAGTCGCCGACGCCCTCCGCGCCTTCGATCCCGACGAGCCGTCCTCCCACGGCAAACTCTGCCCCACCTGCCACGGCGAACGCCTGAACCGCATTGCCCGCGCGGTGAAACTCCCGCTCAAGCGCGGCGAGCCACTCACCCTGCCCGCTCTCCTGCGACTCACGCCTGATCCCTTGTTGGCCGCGTTGCACGGTCTGCAGCTCGACACCCGCACGAAGATGATCACGCAGGACATCGTGCCCCAGATCGCGGAGCGTCTGCGTTTCCTTGCGCATGTCGGTCTCGACTATCTTTCGCTCGACCGTCCCACCGAAACGCTCTCCGGCGGTGAAGCCCAGCGCATCCGTCTCGCCGCGCAGCTCGGCTCGAATCTCTCCGGCGTGCTCTACGTCCTAGACGAACCCTCGATCGGCCTGCATGCCCGCGACAACGACCGACTGATCGATACCCTCCAATCGCTCCGCGAGAAGGGCAATACCCTGCTCGTCGTCGAACACGACGACGGTTTGATGGAGCGCGCCGACAGGATCATTGATCTCGGACCAGGAGCTGGCGTCCATGGCGGCGCGGTGCTCGCCAACGACACTCCCGCCAATCTCAAGAAAAACGCCGCTTCACTCACGGGCATCTATCTCGAAAAAGGCATCACACATCCGCTACGGGGAACGTATCGGGAAATCCCAAAAGCCAAAAAACAAAACCCAAAAAATATCGAATGGCTGGAGCTGACTGAAATCAACTACCGCAATCTCCATGATCAATCGCTCCGTCTGCCTCTCGGCCGCTTGATCATGGCCTGCGGCCCGAGTGGTGCGGGCAAGTCCACGCTCTTCCGCGACGTGTTGCATCCAGCAGTCACCTGCGCCATAAAACAGAAGAAAGCCAAACTGACCGGCAAAGACTTTGTTCGACATACGAACATTGACTCTGAGATCGAGGGCGTACCGTTCGCCGAATTACGCGGAGCGAACAGCTTCAAAGCCGTCATCGAAGTCGATCAGGCTCCCATCGGCAAAACTCCGCGATCAACTCCCGCAACCTATCTCGGCATCTTCGATCTCATCCGCCAGTTCTTCGCCTCGCTGCCCGAGTCCAAGATGCGCGGTTACAGCGCCAGCCGTTTCTCATTCAACACCGCCGGTGGCCGTTGCGAAACCTGCTCTGGTGCCGGTCGCATCAAACTCGAGATGGCGTTCATGGCCGATTCCTACCTGCCCTGCGACGGTTGCGGCGGTTCACGCTACGGTCCCGATCTCGCCGACATCACCTGGAAAAGTAAAACCATCGGGCAGGTCCTTCAGCTCACTTTCGACGAAGCCGCCGTGTTTTTTGATTTCCATTCGCAGCTCTCCCAAGTCTGCAAGCTGATGGTCGATTGCGGACTCGGCTATCTCACGCTTGGTCAGAGCAGCCCCACCCTCTCCGGCGGCGAAGCCCAGCGGCTCAAGCTCGTCACCGAGCTGACCAAGGGCCTGCAAAGTTATCAGGAGCGCTCACGTAATATTCAGATCCGCAACCTGTACCTGCTAGAGGAACCCACGATTGGCCTCCACCTCAGCGACTGCGAGAAACTCATCAAGGTCCTGCACAGTCTCGTCGATCAGGGACACACGGTGGTCGTGATCGAGCACCATCTCGACCTCCTCGCCGAAGCCGACTACGTGATCGAACTCGGGCCCGGCGGCGGCCCGAACGGCGGTGAAATTCTCTATCAGGGCGAACTCGCCGGCTTGCTCAAGGTGAAGAAAAGCCCGACCGCTCCGTATCTGCGGGCAAAATTGAAACGGTGAATTGGCGGGCCGTCTCCCGACAGGCCGCGGACGGAACGTAGCCACGTTGGAGCATTGCGACAACGTGGCCACGCTTTCGCTTCGCTCAAGCGAAGCCACTCCTGCAGCACCCGTCACCTTAGCGCCATTAGCCAATAGTGGTAAGCTTCGGGATTAGCCGCTTTCAATCTGTCGAGCCACGCGTGCGGAGTGCCGTTGAGCGTGGCGGAGCGCATTGCGGCGATTTGTTCCGGGCTGCCGGTGTAGCGCGCCGTGGCAAAGTCGTAAGACCGGCCGGCACGGAGATGCGCGGCCAAGACACCTGCTCGGGCGGCCAGGATGCGCCGGCCTTTGTCGTCGAGGCGGGGTTGGGTCAGGTGGCTGGTCAACCGCGTGAAGCCATCCAGCAACAGAGGTGTGTCGGTGAAAGCCGCAGGAGCGGATTTCACCCGCGACCCGGTCAGGCCGAGACAGGCATTCAAGGTGTCGGCCAAAGTCGCGTCGCGACTATGGCGGTTTGCACGGTAACCGGATTCCTGGGCTTGTACACCGGCATAAACCTGGGCCACCTGCGCGAAGTCTGTCGCATGCTCGAACAGGACGCCGACATCGAAAAGCTGTTTGGCCACCTGCATGATCTCGCCGACATCCCCTCCCTCGGCACGCAAATGCACCCCGGTGGTGGTGGGAGCAAAAGCGGTGAGTTTATCGCCCAGCAGACTGTCAACCGTCGGCACGGTGACCACAATCTCGCGGTCCGGGATGACAAAGGAGGTGCGGATCGGCAGCTTGATCGTGTGGTGCGGACAGTGCTCCTCCTGCACCACATCCAGCAGGATGAAGTCTTCGCCCGTCCGATTCCGCTCGTTGGGAAACCAGAATTTGAAATGCCGGCGCTGCGGCAAGGGTGCCCGGCCCGCCGTCGCGCCGCGGATGTTTTCTTCGGCGCGGATGAATGGCACGGTTTGTCCGATCCGGGCGACAACACGCTCCAGTTCACGGTTCGCGACCGGCGAGACGATATCGATGTCGATCGAAAGCCGTCGGATTTCATGCAGATGAAGCAAAATACTCGTTCCCCCTTTGAACAGGAAGGGCAGTCCGCTGTCGGCAAGATGCCCCAGGAGCGTCAACGCCCGCACACATTTTTCGAGCAAGCCGGGATCGCAGTTACCCAATTTTCTTCGCGTTTGTTCCGCCCAATCCCGCGCATAAATGGAGTCCGGAAACATCGCTTTTAATAGAATTAACTAACGCCACTTTTTTTATTTTATTGGCGTTAGTTAATCACCCACACCTCTTTCCATTTGAGCTTCCTGAACTCCGCAAAACGTTTCGTTTCAGAGATATTCACCAATCCTGAATTCGTTACATCCACGAAAACCGTCTTGGCTTCGGACGTATCCATAAGCCCCAAGGCTTCGGTCTCCACCAACAGATCGACCAAGACCTGCTCAGGCGCAGCCTGGTGATCCTGAGGCTGGGACTGCTTGGAATGAGCGGGACGAAGAACGACCATTTTCTCACCCGGCACAACCGCCTTGGACGCTTCGCTGATGCCGGGGTTGACGGCTACCTCCCAACCTTGGATACGCAGGGTGTCGCCGACGTCGTCGAGGGTTTCACGCGGCACGTACAGAAGATGAACCGGCTGGGCCAGCAGGTGGTGCATCCAGGGATTGAGTTGGACAGTGCTCCACGCAGAGAAATCGAGCAGCGGCATGGCCTTCGTGATCGCGCGGATGAGCTTCCGCAGCGGCCGGGGATCGAACGCGAGCGGCTTGCTCAACCGAGAATACCAGCCTCGACCGGCATCGCCCACCACCCGCTTCCGGAGTGCCTCGTTGAGATAGACCTTCAGCGTCGCGTCGGCGATGCCGAGCTTCTTTGCCGCAACCGCCGCCTTGATCCGGGCGAATGAAAAATAGGCCGCATCCTTGCCCAGTGCGGGCAGGACTTCGTGAAAGAGACGATCTTTGAGGGAATCAGTCATGGGCTCCTCCTTGGATATATTTCAACGCGGCTTTCTCGGAATCCTCGATGGCGATCTCGACGGCGCGTTGGGCGCGGGCGAGCAGTGATTGTGCTTCGCGCCGGGCCGTGTGGGCGGAACGGACCGCGGCAACGATGGCATCACAGGTCTTCGTGGATACCTTGGGAAACGGGAGCTTCAGCAGGTCGCGCTCGGAGATGGCGGGATAAAGACTGGCGCTCGTATGCAGGTCCATCAGTTCGCAGACGGGTGGCAGGCGGAGATAGGTCAGCAACACCTCGGCGGGAACAGATTGCGGCTGAAGGACAATAAAACCGGACGAGGCAACGAAACCATCTTGCTCGGGAGTGATGAGCGCGCTGAGGCGGCGGAGCGGGCGGACGGTGGAGGTGACGACATCGCCGGCTTTGACAATCCAAGTCGCGCGACTGGGCGCATCAGCCTTGAGTAGTCGCTCGCTGGTGATGGTGCCGTCGACCCGGACGGAGCCGATTTCAAGGTAATCGAATTCCCCCAGTCCGCTCGGTATGAAATTTTCGCAACGGGCCGGGGCAACTGAGCCTACCGTCTGCCCGCCGGGGCAGAGATGACGGAGCAGATCGTCGACACGTGGTGCGAAGTACTCCGAATCAAACCTATTTACCGCGAACACGTCGGCGGCGCTGCGGGTGTAAGTCAGCGGTTCGGGCGGCTGCCAGTTTTCAAGTCCTAGGGCGTTCAAGAGAGCCTGCTCGGCCGTCTTAAGAAACACTACTGCTTGGTTTTCGATCTGTTGCGCTTGCAGATTCTCTGCCGTAATTCGATCTTGGAAATTTTCTGACGTGAATACTACCGGCAGCGTCGAGAGATTCTCGACGCTGATATACGGATTCATCTGCTCGGTCTTTTGGCGATCAGCGAATAATTGTCCGATTCTGCATGAAAGATATGTCGCAAGGTAAGCTGGACGAACTTCTGGATGGGTTTGAATCAGGGCAACATCTTGATTTATCGCCAGCGGCTCGCTGGGTTTATCAATGAAAGCATAGGCTTTGCAGATTCGCCGTTTGATAGTGCAAATGACGCTACCTTGCTGGACGCGCTTTTTGGAAAACTCTGTATCGTAATGTTCACGAGTGATCCCACGCAGTTTCTCCGGATGGAACTGTAACGCATCAACCGACTCGATGGTGATGAAGCCAACCTCTCCCTGCGAAACATCGTGATGATAGGGAGTATGCCCGGAAGTCAGCATGGAGACGATTTTACCAAGCGGTTTCCATTTCCTCGTCGTAAGAATCCTTTTCAACTCTGGGATCGCTGGATGCGCAGCATACTCCGCATCAATCCGTGCTATGCCTTGCTCGGAAAAAAGGGCCTCTCGTGCGTTTAGCCCCTTCAACAGCGCCTTGTATTTCGCGTTGTCGAAGGGGCTACTCAGAAAAAACTGAATTTCTCCTTCTTCGCAAACTCGGCGAAGGCTTCGGCTATGCCCGGTGGAGTCTCGGTTCCGTCGTCAAGTTTGACGCTGAAAAAATCGTGCTGCACGACCCAGTGTCCGTGGACATCGCGGACAGGTGATCCGTCGGGTTTGAGAGCGACCAACTTGTCGCCACTGGTGTCCTTCGAGGGCAGCCGCTGGGTGGCGAAGAAGATGTTGTAGTCTTCCTCCTTCGGACAGAGTGGGCCGGCAGAGGAATCGTCGTTCCACTTCTGGACAAAGAGCACGGAGGTCTTGGTACCGGTATGCGGCCTGAAGGTGTCGGGATGCACGCCGACGACCGCGAGGATACGGCAACGCTCCGAGATATAGCGGCGCACGCGCTCATCGGACGAATTGTTGAACCGGCCTTGCGGCAGGACCACGGCCATGCGACCACCGGGCTTCAAGAAGTCGAGATTGCGTTCGATAAATAACAGATCTCGGCCAACAGCAGACTCAAGTTTGCCCTGGCCACCATCCTTGGCTCGCTTATGCGCGAGATCGTAGGCCGAGAGCATGTCGGTCTGCTTGATGTCGCCCGCGAAGGGCGGATTGGCCATCAGCACATCGAACCCGAAGGCGCGATTGTCGTCCTTGGTGGCGCGGAGGCGGCGGAGCTTTTTCCAGCCTTCACCATAGGTATCCAGCCAGGCTTCCTCCTTCACCGTCTCGTTCCAGCGGTTATAGTCGAGTGTGTTGAGGTGAAGGACGTTGGTCTGGCCGTCACCGGCGATGAGGTTGAGGCAGCGGGCAACACGGACGGACTTTTCGTCGAAGTCGATGGCGAAGACCTTGTCCTGCACGTAGCGTTCGCAGCGGCGGGGTTTCTTTTCGAGGGTAAAAAGGTGCAAGGCGGTGAGACCCTCGTCGCGCAGGATCTCCTCCCACACCTTGAAGATGGCGTGCATCGTGAAACCGGCAGAACCGCAGGCGGTGTCGATGAGCGTCTCGTCCTCCTTGGGATTGAGCATCTGGACGCAGAGGTCGATGACCCAGCGTGGGGTGAAATACTGGCCCTTCTCACCCTTGGACGACTTGTTGACGAGGTATTCGAAAGCGTCGTCGACGATGTCGAGATTGCTGTTGAACAGCTTGTACTCCTCCAGCGAGCCGACGCAAACGGCGAGGTGGTCGGGCGTGAGCCGGAGCTTCTCGTCAGGGGTGAAAACGCCCTCCCACTTCTCCTTGGCCTCGTCGAAAAGTTTCTGAAGGTTGGCCTTGAGCTGGGAAGCGGTGTTGGTGTTGCGAAAGCGGATGTGCGGATAGTCGCCGCGGTAGCAGGAAAGCTCGTCGTAGAGTTTCGTGAAGATCAGCTTGAAGACTTCCTCGAAGACATCGACGCCGGCGTTGGCGAGCACCTCGTCCTCCATGTCGAGGATGCGCTGCTTGAGGGAGCGGGCGGAGAGACCGAGCTTCTCGCGCTCCTTCTCCTTCTCGACGAGGGTGGCCATGGTCCACGGTTGGTCGGCCACATCGTGAATTGTCTGGGTGACCAACGGCAGAACCGGGATTTCGACGAAATAATTGGGATTCTTGCGGTGCCAGATGATAGCCTCGCGACCATTGCTCCAAACCGCGAGAGGCGCACCGGTGGCATGTCCGTAGGATTTGAGCTGCTCCTTTCCGCCCTTGGCGGTGGGCTGCTTCACTTCGACGATGATGTAGGGGACTGTCGGGCGGTCGGCGTCGGCCACCACAATGTCGGCGCGTTTGGAGGTGTCGCGACCAAAGGTAATGGGATATTCGACGTGGAGACGTGAGACCGGATATTTGTAGTAGGCTAGGAGCCGGTGGATCCAAAGCTGGCGGACGATCTCCTCGGGTTTGGCGACGAAATCTTTGCCGCGCACCTGACAACGGAGGTAGACCTTATCGCCACGCTCGTAAAGCTGAGCTTCGACGAATGCGATGGTGGCAGCCGAGAACAAATCAAGGGCGTAGGCGTTCTTGGTCTTTTGCAGGACGTCGGCGATTTTCATGATGAGGACGGCTCGGCCAGCAGCGCTTTCGAGCCGGCATAGGAAAAAAAGCGAGGGGACATATGGGGCAGTGCGAGGCGGGCAAATAACTACCTCAGGAGCCAGATGTCCAGTCGCCAGTGTTGGATAATCTTCCGCACGAAATGAAACGATAGCTGCGGCCGGTCGGGAGAACGTCCGCCCAACGGCGGCGTAGGCTTTGCACTCGGCGCGGTCGCGCCCTACCCCAAGGCCAGCGGCAAACTCGGGGCGATTTGCAGCGCGTAGCCGGTTTCGCTCACGCCGCCAAGGCTGTCGCACTTGACGCCGCCGGCTTCGCGCTCGGCCCAGGCGGCGAAGGCGATCATGCCGGCGTTGTCGCCGGTGTGCTTGGCTTGCGCGCGCAGAAAGGGCTGGCTGGCGCGGCGGGCGATTTTCTCCAGTTCCGACTGCAAAACCTGATTATTGGCCACACCACCGGAGAGTCCGAGGCTGCGATAATCGCCACGTTCGAGTGCGAGCTGCGTCTTGCGGGTCAGTGCGTGGATGACGGCCGCCTGATAACTGGCGCAGAGATCCGGTTTCTTTTGCTCGATTTCTCCAGGCTGCATTTTTTCGAGCTGGTAGCGGAGACTGGTCTTCAAGCCGGAAAAACTGAAATCCAACGACGAACGCTGCGCCATCGCCTTGGGGAAATCGTAAGCAGTCGGGCTGCCGGTGCGCGCGAGTTTCTCGACGTGCGGGCCGCCGGGATAGCCGAGCCCCATGAGTTTGGCGCCTTTGTCGAGCGCCTCGCCCGCCGCATCATCGAGCGTCGATGAGAGCAACCGGATACGACGGGATTCGTCGATGGAGAACAGTGCCGTGTTGCCGCCAGAAACGAGCAGCCCGAGGTGCGGCAGGAGTTTCGCCAGCGCTGCGTCGAACTGCGCCGGATCGGACTCGTGCAGCGGAATAAACGGCGAGAAGGCGTGCGCGCGCAGATGATTCACGCCCACCACGGGCACGCTCCAGGAAAGCGCGAGGCTCTTCGCGGCGGACAACCCCATCGCCAGACAGGCCGCGAGACCTGGCCCATACGTCACGGCAATTTTGGTGATACTCGCGGACGGAGCGACGGCGAAAGCGCGCTGCAGCAACGGACCGAAATGCTGCAAGTGTTCGCGACTGGCGAGATCGGGCACCACACCGCCGTAAGTTTCGTGCAACTGAATCTGGCTGTTCACCCACTCGCCTACCAAGCCGCGCGTCGGGTCGAAGAGTGCGACGGCGGTTTCATCACAGGAACTTTCCAAGGCGAGAATCATGTTCGGATTTCAGCCAGTGGACCGGGAGTTCGGTCCGGCGGCAAGCCGGATGAAATGCGCCCAAACATATTCCCCGCGGATAACGCGAATTGCCGCGGATCGATGCACCCAAATGCGAAACAAAGCCGTATCAATTCGGCCGGAGTGAACCGCAGATAGTACAGATGAACACGGATAAAAACCCGAGTATTGGTTTTCCGATACCATCCAACCCACCATCAGAGGCATCATGTTCCAATGCCCCATTGAAGTTCGTCTGATTTATCCCTGCCCATCCGCGAAATCCGCGGTAAAAGATGCATTTTTTGGATCTATTGTTCCGCAAATCGCTCATCCGCGCTAATCTCCGCTAATGATCCGGATCAATCTCATGCGTAGGTTTTATATTAGCGAAAATTAGCGTGAATTAGCGGTTAGTTTCTTTCACCGTCCCTCCCTCACATGACCGCACTCCGCAAACCCGACTGGCTTCGCGCCAAGCTGCCCTCCGGCCCGGCCTACCAGGCCACCCGCCGGCTGGTGGAGGACAACAAGCTGCATACGGTCTGCCAGAGCGCGCAGTGCCCAAACATCGGCGAATGCTGGTCGCGCGGCACCGCCACCGTCATGATTCTCGGCAACATCTGCACGCGTTCCTGTAATTTTTGCGCGATCCAGAACGGCCGTCCCACCGAGATCGACCTCGGCGAACCCGCCCGCGTGGCCGACGCCATCCAAAAGATGGGCCTGAAATATTGCGTGATCACCTCTGTTGCCCGCGACGATTTGAAGGACGGCGGGGCCAGTGTCTGGGCTGCGACCATCCGCGCTTCAAAGTACAAAAATCCCACCTGCGCCATCGAGGTGCTCGTGCCGGATTTCAAGGGCAACCTCGACCAAGTGGACATTGTACTCGACGCCAAGCCCGACATTTTCAATCACAACGTCGAAACCATCGAGCGCCTCCAACGCCCGTTGCGCGTGCAGGCCCGCTATGATCGCAGCCGCAGCGTGCTCCGTCACGCCAAGAGCCGTGGCTTCACGACGAAGACCGGGCTCATGCTCGGCGTCGGCGAAACCACCGCCGAGGTCGAGCAATGCCTGCGCGATCTCGCCACCGACAAAATCGACATCCTCACCATCGGCCAATACCTCCAACCCACGCCGCAACATTGGAAGATCGACCGCTGGGCCCCACCCGAGGAATTCAAGCATTTGAAAAATTACGCGCTCAGCATCGGCTTCGGTGTCGTGGAATCGGGTCCGCTCGTCCGTTCCAGCTATCACGCGGACGAGCAATCGACGAAATACACTGGCAACGAGCATCTGAACACGGCGAACACGCTGGCGAACGCCTGAGCAGTTGGCACGCGTTGCCCGCAACGAAAGTCAATCGGCTGGAAACCAATGCGCGGCACCAAACGCGAACCGAGGACTGGCATCAATTAAAGGTTTTCTTGGCCTGAATAGAGGGTTTTGCGGCGCGGACGGTCGGTAAGGTTATGCCGGCATTGTTTCCCTCTGGGCTACGGCCCTTCTGTCTTCGTCACGCAGCCTTTATCACCTGCCTCAGCATAGGTGCCCTGGCACAATCGACCGATCCGGCGCCCGTCTACCGCTGGATCACTCTTGTCGGCCGGGCGAGCCTTGGCGTGGAGGATGGCCCCGCCGCCGATGCCAGGTTCAACAACCCCCACGGACTCGCGATGGATCTGACCGGCAATCTCTTTGTCGCCGACACGGGCAATCACACGATCAGGAAGATCACTCCGGCCGGCCTTGTCTCAACCCTGGCTGGCAAAGCCGGACAGATGGGTAATTCCGACGGCGCGGGACCAAATGCTCGCTTCAATTATCCGCAAGGAGTGGCGGTCGATCGCGTCGGCAATGTCTATGTCGCTGATACCGGCAACTACACAATCCGCAAAATCACACCGACCGGAATCGTGACAACGGTGGCGGGACAATCGGGAATCAAAGGCACCGCCGACGGACCGGCGTCCTTGGCTTTGTTCGACGTGATTTCGCAACTGTCGGTCGACACGACAGGCAGCGTCTATGTGGCGGATCATGGTATCAGAAAAATTTCCGGAGGCACAGTCTCGACCCTCTTAACGCAAGGGCAGATCATCGGCAGCGATGGCCAGGTTTACACGATCGGCGCGGGTAGCAGCGTGGCTGTCGATTCGACGGGACAGATTTATTTTTCAGCGGGCATCTCGCCCTCGCCCCTGCCTTGGTTTTCCTCCTCCGTGCTTGGCGTGGTGAAAATGGATGTGGCAGGCGGGCTCTCCTTCGCGGCAAACCCAAGCGAATGGGCAGACCCGGGCTATCGTGGACGGTCGATCGGACCAATGAGCGTAGACGCCAGCGGTATTGTTTCTTTTTTCGCCGCGGTGGATGTCTATTACGGCACCCTGTATCCTGACTACTCGATCGGACCCGCTGGATTCACTGGAGGTGGAGGCGGTGTCATATCAAGCGCAGGCTGGCCGGACCAACCGCTCGGCCTGGCCCGTGATCCGTCGGGCAACCTCTATTACACGCGCACCTCGGATGACGTGATTTTGAAAAATGGGAGCACCTATGCGGGCACCGCCTGGTCAAATCGTGGCGTTGACGGCACGGGGTCGGCTGCGCGCCTGTCGGGTGCCGGGGATCTCGCCTTCGATTCAGCCGGCAATCTCTGGGGTGCAGATCAGATCCAGCAACATATCTACGATAACCACGGGGGCAGCGGAGTGAGTCTGATCAAGATCACGCCAACCGGCACTCTCAGTCATAGCACCATTGCCGAGCCCAATCTCGTGACGTCAACCTTCGTTGCGGCCTTGACCACCGACGGCAGCGGCAATGTCTACTACGCGACCTACGAGCCCTCGAGCGGCTACAAAATATCAAAATTCGCGGCCGATGGGAATTCCACGGCGATTCCCCCTTACACCCAGTGGGCTTTCAATGCGGGCCTGGTGTCCAATGCCACCGGCAACCTGATCATGACAGACGGCCTGATACATCTTTTGACTCCCAGCGGTTGGGTCGTACTAGCCGGCAACACCAATGGCGACGGGATCATTGACGGAAACGGCGACGCCGCGCATTTCAGCCAGATCATCGCAGCCACGGCGGACCGCCGCCAAGGCAATTTCTACATCCTCGACTACAAACCGGGCGCAAACTTAACCGGCAGCGTTTGCCACCTGCGCCAGATTACCACGGCCGGCTCAGTCAGCACCATCAGCCGAAATCTCGTGCTCGCAACGGGGCTGGGCGGAATTCAGGCGGAGATGTCACCGCAAAGTCTCGCGGTGGACAGCCATGGGACATTCTTTGTGCTCTACCCCGACAACACCGTGAGGCAAATCACCGCCAACGGTGATCCGGTCGTGATCGGAGGCGCTTCTTGGTTTGCCGGCAGTCTCGACGGCAACGGCAACCAAGCGCTCTTTTTTCAATCGACGTCCCTCGCCGTGGACGAGCGGGACAATCTTTATGTCGCGGATGCAGCGGGGACCACGATCCGCAAGGGGCAATATCTCGGCACCGGCCCGAAGATCACAACGCAACCACAAAACCAAATCGCAGCAAGCGGTAGCACGGCGCAATTTACCGTGGCCGCCATCAGCACGCCCGCTCCGACTTATCAATGGTTCTTTGGCAGCACCGCTCTCAGTGGCGCCACCGGCACCAGCCTAGGCCTTGTCAACGTGCGCGGTGCCGACGCCGGCGACTACACCGTCATCGTCACGAACTCCCTCGGCAGCGTCACGAGCAACAAGGCCACGCTCACCGTCGGTTCTGCTCCGGCGCCCGCTCCCGCCCCAACACCAGCCGGCGGCGGCGGTGCGATCAGCGGCTGGTTCGTGCTGGCGCTGCTCGGCTTGGGCGCAGCGCGCTCACGCGCATTGTATTTCCGCAGCAAGTAGCGGCTTTTCCCGGGCGGATGGTCGTATCTGTGAACAACCCCATCACGCACCCAATCACAACCAATTAAGAATCATGAAATTTATCCTCATCCTCGCTTTGGGACTTTCGGTCACTGCGGCGGCTCAATCCAACTATGCAACGCCGTATTATTTTTCCACATTTGCCGGCCCGGCTGGCGGCCCGGGTGACGCTGACGGAACCGGCGGCGCCGCCCGCTTTCGGTCTCCTTCAAGCGTCGCGTTGGACGCTGCGGGCAATACCTACGTGACTGATACGGAAAACAGCACCATTCGGAAAATCACCCCGGCCGGCGTGGTCACCACTTTCGCCGGCTCCGCCGGAAACATCGACTCTCTGGACGGCACGGGCACAGCGGCGCGGTTCGATCATCCCGAGGGTATTGCCTCGGATGCCACCGGCAACCTCTACGTCGCGGACACCGGAAACAACACCATCAGGAAAATCACACCCGCAGGAATCGTCACCACCGTCGCCGGCTCCGCGATCTATGATCCCCGCCCCCAGACTTTGATTGACGGCACAGGCAGCGCCGCGCGATTTTCAAGTCCGTCAGGCATAGCGGTGGACGCCGCAGGCATCATCTACGTGGCGGATACCGACAATCATTCGATCCGGAAAATCACCTCGGGCGGAGCCGTCACCACCTTCGCCGGTTCCGGCTCCAGCTTTGATTATGGCTCGACCGATGGTACCGGCAGCGCCGCACGGTTTACCTTTCCCCGCGGTGCAGCCACCGACGCCGCAGGCAATGTCTACATCACGGACACCTCCACGATCCGGAAAATCACCCCGGCCGGCGTCGTCACCACCCTTGCCGGCTCCGCCAATCGCATTGCGGCGGATGCTGCTGGGAATCTCTACGTGACCGGCTCCAGCACGATCCGGAAAATCACTGCCTCCGGGATCGTCACCACGATCGCCGGCTCAGATGGGATCTACGGCTTTGCTGATGGCACCGGCAGCGCTGCCCGCTTTGACCTCCCCTTGGGCCTCGTGGTGGATGCCACTGGAAATGTTTTTGTCGCGGACTCCGTGCATGACACGATCAGAAAAGTCACGCCAGCCGGAGTGGTCACGACCCTCGCCGGTTCCGCCTATGGCGCCGGCGCCACCGACAGCACCGGCACCGCCGCACGCTTTTACAACCCCAAGGGAGTCGCAGTGGATGGTGCGGGCAATGTCTATGTGGCGGATTTATACAACTGCACGATCCGGAAGATCACGGCATCCGGAGCTGTCACCACTCTCGCCGGCTTGGCTGGGATCAACGGCACAACCGGCAGTGGCGGCTCATTCGGAGACGCTGGCTCGGCTGACGGCACCGGCAGTGTCGCACGGTTTGCGGGGCCTGCCGGCATCGCGGTGGACGCCGCCGGTATGGTCTATGTCGCCGATACCAATAACAATACGATCAGGAAAATCACACCGGCGGGCGCCGTCACCACCCTCGCCGGCGATGCTTCAGCGCCGCCTTTTCCTGTAGGTCCCTCATCCGTGCTCACGCCATTTTATGACCCCACGAGTGTTGCGGTTGACTCCACAGGCAACGTCTACGTCGCGGACTACGGCAACTCAAGAATCGCCAAAGTCACGCCCGATGGCGTCGTCACGACGCTCGCTGGCTCCGCTGGTAACCCAGGTTGGGCCGACGGCACGGGCACTGCCGCACAGTTTCATGGTCCGCAAGCCATCGCGGTCGATCGCGCCGGCAATGTCTACGTCGCCGAGCGGGTTAATTACACGATCAGGAAAATCACGCCAGGTGGGGTCGTCACCACGCTCGCCGGTTCGGCGGGTGAACCAGGTTCGGTTGATGCCACGGGCAGTGCCGCACGCTTTGAGCTTCCCGGGGGCATCGCCGCAGATGCCACCGGGAATGTCTACGTTTCCGACAGACAGAATTTCACTATCCGAAAGATCTCCCCAAACGGGGCGGTGACCACCTTGGCGGGCACCGCCGGGCTATCCGGATCAACGAACGGCACAGGAAGCGCGGCACGGTTCAACTA
>CAZIQP010000070.1:10361-18179 GCA_964541315.1 uncultured Opitutaceae bacterium | reverse complement strand
GCCATAAGGTCGCGAACGCCGGCGGTTTCAAAGACTGGGAATCAGCCGGCCTGCCTGTGCGAAAAGTCGATCCCGCGAAGAAATGATCGCGTTGGTGTGAATATTTCCTCCGCACGGAGGGCCGCTCTGGCATGGTTTTCATCGATTTCGCCGCGCAATTGGCATTCACCTTTCTTCGGTAGCTGCAGAGCTCAGGGAGACCGAAGCCGAAACAATTCAAACCACCGATCACTCGGATCGACACGGATTTTTCAGAACCAGCCCATCCTTCTTTTTTGCTGCCTTCACCCGGGTCGATCAGCGCAATCTGCGGTTGATTTCTTTTGAAATGCTCCGGCCCGGTGCAGGTATTCCCGGTTGAACCTCTTTCGCGTGATGCCCGATCTCGCTTCGCTGGTAGCGCGGGAAATCATCTGACTTTGCCCAATGGCAGAGCATTTCTGCCAATCCGTGCGTAGCTCTAAAGCCCAGATGCGCTAAACTCTCTCCTCTTCCTATGAATGCCACCCTCGAAGTCATGCATGCCCGCCACTCCATTCGCGAGTTCGAGCCCGACCTTGTCCCGATGGAAACCATCCGCCAGCTCGTGGAAGCCGCCGGTCGCGCCCCGAGTTCCAAGAACACCCAGCCGTGGAAACTTTACCTCCTGAAGGGCGACCCGCTGGAAGCATTGCGCGCCAATTATCTCGCCGCCTTTGATGCCGGCGTACCGGCCAAACATGGTTACCAGTATTCGCCCAACCCGCTGCCAGAGGAATGGCAGGCCCGCGCCAAAGAGGTCGGCCTCGGCATCTTCAAGCACAAGGGCATTGGCCGCGACGACGGCGAAAAACGCCGCGCCCACGATCGCGAAAATTTCCGTTTCTTTGGTGCGCGCCAAGTGCTCTTTCTCGGCACGTCGGCCTCCGCTTATTCCTACGGCACGTTCCTCGACTGCGGTTTCGTACTCGATAATCTCATGCTCGGCCTGACCGCGCTCGGCTACGGCTCCTGTCCGCAGTTCAGCGTCATGATTTATTCGGACCTGCTGAAGAAGCACCTGCCCGACAGCGCCGACACCCTCTTCATCGCCGGCCTGCCCATCGGCCGCCCCAAAGCCGACAGTCACGTCAACGCCTTCCACCCCGCCCGCCTGCCCATCGACGAGTGGTTCCAAGTGGTGGAGTGAGACGCACAGGAAAAGCTTATCAGTTTCCAGACGGTCAACTGAAAGAGCGTTGACGATTTTTTCCTCGCCGGCAGACTCCAACCGAACCTTTCGGTTTTGTGAGTTCTGTGCCTAACGAAGTCTGTTCCCAAAACGAGGAAACCCCGGCCGTAGCCGAGGCTTCAATCTGGTGCGCTTGCGCGCTTGTTACCGGCTAGACCACAGATTCCAAATGCAGAACTGACAGGTAACAACTAGAACTCAGAAGTTTTCTGATATTTTTTCAAGTCCGTTCTCATTCTCCGATGAACATAACCTACCGCCTCGGCCTCGATCTCGGCACTAACTCCATCGGCTGGGCCATGCTTGGTCTTTCGGCCGACGGCCGGCCGGAGAAAATCATTCGGATGGGTTCACGAATATTCTCGAACGGCCGCGATCCCAAAAGCGGTCAAAGTTTAGCTGCTGATCGCACTTCGATTCGCAGCCAGCGCACTCGCCGCGACCGCGCAATTCAACGTCGAGACTCGTTACTCCGTCGCTTGTGCGCGTTTGGTCTCCTGCCCCAAGATGTAGAAACCGCCAAAAATCTCCTCACGCTTGATCCGTATGAGCTGCGAGCCGAAGCTCTGGCTCGGCCATTGCATCCGTATCACTTGGGCCGGGCTCTTATGCATTTGGCGAAACGCCGCGGTTTTCAAAGCAATCGTCGCACGCCCGAGAAAGACGAGGAAGGTAACACCAAGGAGGCTGCGCGCCGTTTGCAGGAAATGCTCGGGGGCAAGACGCTTGGACAGTTTTTGTTCGAGCGAACCAAGCGGGGGCTCGGCACCCGCTTCCGACCGAGGCCAGAATCTGCGGCGAAACCCAAGAAGGACTTCGAGTTTTATCCGCTTCGCGCGATGTATGCTGCGGAGTTTGCTGCTATCCGCGATGCTCAGAAAGCTCACCAAAAACTAGATTCTGAAGACTGGCTAGCCCTTGAACGACTCATCTTTTTCCAGCGCCCTTTGCGCACGCCATTGCGCGGTCGCTGCCGCTTCCTGCCAAACGAAGCTCGCGCCGACCTGGCCCTACCGAGCTTCCAGCGGTTTCGCATTCTCAGCGACGCCAGCCATCTTGGCTATCGGTCCGATCCCTTCGCACCGCTCCAACCGCTTACGCCCGCACAACGAGAAACCGTGGTATCACTTCTGAGCAGCCAGCAAACCGTCGCTTTTGGCAAGCTACGCACAAAACTGGGATTGTCAGAAACCTCTCGCTTCAATCTGAAATCCGACCGTCGTGAGAAACTGCTGGGGGACCCCGTGGCCTATTTGTTTTCTGGCAAGACGCTTTTCGGAAAAGATTGGGATACCCTCCCGTTGGCTACGCGCGATGCGATTGTAGCCGCAGTGTTGGACACTGAGGATCACGAGGCGCTCCGGCAGAAGGGCGTCTCCTTTGGTTTGAGTGGTGCTGCCTTGGGCGCGTTCGTTGAAATCAACCCGGACAAATTGCCCAAAGGCACGGCCCGCTTCTGCGCCCCTGCTCTGCGGAAACTCGTACCGCACTTGGAAAATGGCCTGAAATACAGCGAAGCTGTAGCTGCGTGCGGATGGAATCACACCCAAACCGCAGGAGACGGAAGCGAAGCTTTTCTGCCTTACTACGGCAAGGCGATGCCTGACAGTGTCGTGCCCGCACCCAAGAGCAAAGTTGAGGATGAAAAATCCTTCGGCCGTTTCCCGAATCCGACAGTCCATATCGCCCTTAATCAGCTCCGGCTGGTCGTGAACACCCTCCTCGCGCGTTATGGAAAACCAGATGAAATCCATCTGGAAATTGCCCGGGATCTGAAAATGAGCGCCAAACAATTGGCCGAGTTAGAGCGCCAACAATCGGCCAACACCAAGGCCAACACCCTTCGAGATACCCTCCTTGAACAGTTAAGTGCCGAGCACGGCCTGAATCTGGTCAAGAACTACGACAACAGACTGCGCCTGCGCCTCTGGGAAGAACTATCTAAAGACCCTAATCTCCGGTGCTGTCCTTACACTGGTCAGCGTATTTCGCCAGCCAAGCTTTTCAGTCACGAGGTCGAAATCGACCACATATTGCCCTTCGCGCAAACATTGGACGACTCGCCGGCTAACAAGGTCCTGTGCATGCGCTCAGCCAATCAAATCAAACGGAAACGCTCACCTTTCGAGGCTTTCTGCCACAATTCACCAGGCTATGATTACTCCGAGATTCTGAATCGTGCGGCTCTTCTTCCAGGTAACAAACGTTGGCGTTTTCAGGACAATGCCATGGAGAAATTTCGCGACGAACAGGGCTTCCTCGCTCGTCAATTGGTAGACACTCAGCACTTGGGACGTGCGGCGCAGCGCTATCTCACTTGCGTCGTTCCACCCAACCAAGTACGCGTATCTCCCGGTCGTGTTACTGCACTGTTGCGCCACCACCTCGGTTTGGAAACCCTGCTGATCGCTGATGGCACCCCGGATCGGATCGGAAAAAACCGGGCTGACCACCGCCATCATGCCATAGATGCACTTGTCATCGCACTGATTGACCCTCGCTTCCTGAAATTCGTGCGCGATGCCAATGCCGTAAGCGAGTTGGACCGCATCGAGATATCATCGCCATGGGAGACCTTCAGATCGGAAGCGCAGTCAGCAGTCGAAACCATCATCGTTTCGCACCGTCCCGACCATAACCCGGCCGGGCGTCTGCACGAAGAGACCGCTTACGGAGAAGTTCTTCAAGATCGTGCGCGCCGCCGTCCAAATCAGCAGTGGGAAATTGATGAAGGCTACAACTTGGTTGTGCGTAAACCGGTAGCAGTACTTAAACACAGTGATTTGGAAAAAATCCGCGACCTCAAACTCCGCCAAAAACTCGCCACTCACACCGCAAACGTTTCTGATTCAGACAAAGTTGCATGGGCTGTGGCCCTCGCTGGTTTCTCTGCAGAAACCGGTACGCAATCGGTGAGACTTCTTGTAAAGAACAAGTCGGCTAGAAGCATAGTACATGGTGAGGGCCGCTTTACTCGATCACTCATACCTGGAGAAATTCACTCGGTTATCTTTTGGAAAACTCCGAACGGTGACATGGCGACAACCCATCTATCGGTTTGGGATGCCAATCTGAAATCTGATACCGAACTTAAGCCCCATCCGGCAGCAAAGAAACTATTCAGTGTCAGCAAAGGTGATTTCTTGCGCACCGAACACAAGGGCACCGAAAAGACCGTTCGAATCGTGAGCTTACGCCCATCGGAAGGGAACAAAAAGATTTTTGTCGCTCCAATTTCGGATGCATCTGGCGATTACGAGTTCCCAATTCAATTTTCTCGAATTTTGGCGACCAAATCTCGGCTCGTCTATATTTCGCCCATAGGCGAGATACGCGATCCCGGTCCGCCCATTCTTCCTTCGCCATGATCCATCGTGTCGTCGAATTGCAGGAGCAGGGAAACCATGCCCACCTTGAACGCGGATTCCTTGTGGTGGACAAAGCGGGCGAGGAAGTCGGTCGCGTGCCGCTCGACGATATCTCGGTGCTGCTTTTTTCAGGTCCTGGCAATTCCATCTCGACCAATCTTATCACCGCGCTATCCGAACGCTCTGTGTGCGTGGTGGTGTGCGGCGACAACTATCACCCAAAGGCATTGGTGCTGCCCTTCGATGCCCACCACCTACACCGCCAGCGTCTCGAAGCTCAGATCAACGCCAGCGAACCTCTCAAGAAGCGGCTCTGGCAGCAGATCATTCGCGCCAAGGTTGAGAATCAATCTGCATGCCTGCGTCGCTGTTCATTATCCGATCCGACTCTCGATGCGCTGGTTCATCGTGTGGGCTCGGGTGACCCTGAAAATATTGAGGCCCAGGCAGCGCGCCGCTATTGGGCCGGATTGTTCGATGAAGGATTTACCAGAGATCCGGCAAGGCCTGGCATCAACGCCTTGCTCAATTATGGCTACGCTGTCCTGCGCGCGGCCACCGCCCGAGCACTGGTGGCCGCTGGACTTTATCCTGCCCTCGGCCTGCACCACACCAATCAAGCCAACGCATTCGTTTTAGCTGACGACCTCATGGAGCCGTTTCGCCCCATGATTGACGCCCACGTCCATGACATCTGGAAAGCCGGTAGCAGCGAGGTGAACACCACGTCGAAGCGCACGCTCGCAAAATTGTTAGTCGCCGATGTCGCCACCGCGGATGGGCACACTATCCTCGCGACCGCTTTGCACACCACTGCGCAATCGCTTTCCCGCAGCTTGCTGGATGGCTCTGCTGAACTTGATCTGCCTTATTCTCTTTTCCCCAATCGTTAAACCTCAAACCCGGTGGAACTCTCCGGCTACCGACTCTTGTGGCTCCATGTTCTCTACGATCTGCCGGTGACATCGAAGGCCAAGCAAAAGGCCGCCACAGAATTCAGGGATTTTCTGCTCGGCCTTGGTTTCGAGATGGCACAATACTCGGTCTATCAGCGTGCCTGTTCTGGGAAGGAAATGGCCGACACACTCACCAAGCAAATTGAACAAAATCTTCCCCGCTATGGTCGCATCCACATCCTCATGGTTACGGACAGGCAATACGAGAAAATGAAAACGTTCCACGGCACAGAGGAAGGTATGCGCCGAAGAAAACGGGAAAATCCGGACCAGTTGACGCTTTTTTAGGTCAAGTGCGCTCAAAAATTTTCAGTCCAAACTTAACAACCCGCACGTTTCGTGCGGGTTGTTAAGTTTGGACTCTAGCCGTTTGGAATCTGTGGTCTAGCCGGAACCGTCAGCTCCTGCAGCCCGTACACATAGAGACTCTAGCCGTTTGGAATCTGTGGTCTAGCCGGAACCTATGTATTCTTTGGCGCGGCCTCCGCATCACTCTAGCCGTTTGGAATCTGTGGTCTAGCCGGAACTGACGGACTCTGGCACATGGTGGCGGGCGTACTCTAGCCGTTTGGAATCTGTGGTCTAGCCGGAACGGGTCAGAATGTTCTACGTTCTGTCTGTATACTCTAGCCGTTTGGAATCTGTGGTCTAGCCGGAACTGGAGTGGTCAGACTACGGTGTGGAACAGCACTCTAGCCGTTTGGAATCTGTGGTCTAGCCGGAACTGATGAGTCCGGGAACGTCGGACGTGTATTACTCTAGCCGTTTGGAATCTGTGGTCTAGCCGGAACTCACAGACCATTGCTCTTTCTCGGACCGTACTCTAGCCGTTTGGAATCTGTGGTCTAGCCGGAACGCACTTGGCGAAATCCAGAAGGCATACGAGACTCTAGCCGTTTGGAATCTGTGGTCTAGCCGGAACTTTGATTCATTCGAGACCGCCCGGGCGAAGACTCTAGCCGTTTGGAATCTGTGGTCTAGCCGGAACGAGCTGAAGCAGCGCACGGCGGCCGGCGAGACTCTAGCCGTTTGGAATCTGTGGTCTAGCCGGAACCGCATCACCGGCCGCACCTTCGACGAAATCACTCTAGCCGTTTGGAATCTGTGGTCTAGCCGGAACGAAGGTGAAAAAGGTGTTCGCCGAAAGCGTACTCTAGCCGTTTGGAATCTGTGGTCTAGCCGGAACCACTTAGCACTTGTCCCTTGTTACTTGGCAACTCTAGCCGTTTGGAATCTGTGGTCTAGCCGGAACCGTCGGTCTGCCGCCGATGAAGGATGCCGACTCTAGCCGTTTGGAATCTGTGGTCTAGCCGGAACCGAAGGAGGCATGGCATGAAAATGTTTTCCACTCTAGCCGTTTGGAATCTGTGGTCTAGCCGGAACCTCGCCAAATTCGGGAAAGCCCAATTTCCAGTTCTCACTCGTTCCACTTCACAAGTCGCGCGGCTGAGATCACGCAGACGCAATCCTCGCCGTCTTCGGTGTGCAGCCAGTGGAGATCGAGTTCGGGGAAGGCCTTGTCCATCGCGGCGCGGAGGCCGCCGACTTCCAGGACCACGATGCCGTGGGGTTGCAGACGGTCGCGGGACTGGCGGAGGATTTTGCGGATGATGTCGAGTCCGTCGTCGCCGCCGTCGAGCGCCATCAGCGGCTCGTTCTTGAATTCCGCCGGCAAGCCGCGCAGTTCGCGCGTCGGCACGTAAGGCGGATTGGAGAGGATCACGTCGTATTTCACCGGAGCGACGGTGTCGAACACGTCGGAGCGGTGCAGCTTGACGCGCTTGAGCAGACCGTGCTCGGCCACGTTGAACCTCGCCACGGTCAGCGCCTCGGGCGAAAGCTCGATTGCATCCACCTTGGCTTGGGGAAACTGATGCGCGAGCAACACCGCGAGGCAACCCGAGCCGGTACAGACATCGACGACGCGCTTCACCGGTTTCTTTGCGGGCAGCCACGGCGGGATTTGTCCGGGCAAAAGCTCGAGAAAATACGAACGCGGAATGATGACCCGTTCGTCGACGAAGAACCGGTATTCACCAAGAAAAGCTTCGTGGGTCAGGTAGGCGGCGGGAACGTGTTCCTCGATCCGGCGACGAAAAATCTCCTTCACGCGGGCGGTCTCAACCTCCGTCAGTTTGCGGCGCAACACGCCGGGCTTGCTGTCGAGCGGCAGATGCAGCGTATGAAAAAGCAGGTAGAGCGCCTCGTCATGCGCCGTGGTAGCCACCTGGCCGAGCGCAAGCTTGTGCCGGGCGTATTGCCGCACCGCCCAGTTGAGCCAGTC
>CAZIQP010000070.1:0-10261 GCA_964541315.1 uncultured Opitutaceae bacterium | reverse complement strand
CATGTCCCCTCACTTCTCGGCTTTCGGGGCGAGCTGGTCGAGCAAAGTTTGCTTGTCCTCGGCGAGCTTCGGATCGGTCACCGTCTCCAGCACCTGGCGGGCTTCATCCTTCCGTCCGAGCTTGATCAGCACGTTGGCTTTCTGCAGCCGGACCATGTGGCGCAGGGTGGTCGTGGTGATGGGACGGAGTTCGAGCTGTTCCCAAACCCCGAGCGCCTCCTCCCAGCGGGGCGGGTCGACCTCGTAGAATGCCTTCGCATACTGGTAGGCGTAGCTGAAATCCGTGAATGCCAGCTCGGAGGCCCGCCGGAAAGCATCGAGCATGGCTTTGTCCAACCCGGCCTGGGTGAATGAGCCATTGGTCAGAAAATCATCGCGGCCGGCGAGCAACAACTGGCCGAGGTGAAAATGATAGAATGCCTCCCTCGGCTCCAGATCGATGGCGGCCATCAGGTAGGGCAGGGCCTCGACGGGCTTGCCATCCTCGGCGATGTGCTTGGCGAGCTGGTTTTTGACCAGGGCGATATTCGGGTCGAGCTTGTTGGCCTTCAGCAGCATCGCGACCGCCTGCCGGTCCATGCCAACCTTGCCGAGAAACATTCCGTAGGCGACATAGGCCGCGACAAACTCCGGATTTTTCTGCACCAGCACATCATAGCTGCTGGCGATGGACTGGGCCTCGCCGTGAAAGACTCCCTGGTCAAACTGGTCGCCGGCCTTCTCGGACTTGGCAAAAAGTTCGCGCTCGCGGGCCACGATGTCGCGCAGGGTGCGCTCGGCGAGTGTCTCGGGCTCGTCCGGTGTCTTGTTGGCGTGCCGGGAGGGAGGCTCGTCGACCGCGACCAGCCGGGGCAAAAGGGTGGCAACCAGCAAAAAGGAGAGGAGTGGGCGAAGTTTCATCGCGCGTTGGGACACGGGTGGCGGAGAATCGTTCGAAGTTGCGAGGAAAATTCGTCCGCCGCCACGTTTTTCCGGCGATCCCGTTTTACACCCGAGCTCTCCCTATTATTGCGCGGCTCCCGTTGCCATGGGCGGGGCCAGTGACGCCAGATAATCCAGCAATGATTCGCCACACGCCGCATCGCCGGCGAAGAGCCGACGGTACGATGGCATGCGCGATCCGGGAGTCAGGGTACGCGGGGCGATCAGATGCCGCCGGTTCCAATCACGCGAGCGACGCAAGGCGACGTTTTGCAGATCGGGTCCCTGCCGGCGATTGCCCAGCAATGGTGGAGTTTGCGCCAGAGCCTCGGCCAAGGGATGGACCGGCCCCCACAGGATTTCGTCCATCGTGCCGGGCCGCACATATTGCGAATGGCAATGGATGCAGCCTTCGGCGATGTAGACTTTCCGTCCCGTCTCGACGTTGGTTTGCGCCGACAAATCACCTTCCGGCCAGACCCACGCCAGCAACGCCACGCCGACTAGGCCCGCGCGTTGCCCGCGCCGGCTGACCAGGCTCCGTCCCACAAAACCTCCGAAAATCAAAGCGCAGGCTGTCACCAGAATCCAGCCGGGCACTGCGCCCCAAGCCGCCGCCATGCCAATGCCCAGCGCGGAGCCGGCCCACCCGGCCACCGCGTAAACCAGTGCCGCCACTCCCACCCGCCTGCTACGAGCCACATAATAAACCAAGGCCGTCGAATAACACGAAACCCCGGCCGTGTAGCAAAACGCCCCCGTGGAAAACATGCCCGGTCCCGCGCCGATCAAAATCAGCGCCGCCAGCAGCAAGCCGGCCGCGACCAAAACCGTTCCGCTCATCCAACGGCGATCGAGCAACATTCCGGCCAGCAATGCCGCGGTCACATGAACGGTAGCGTTCAAATAAAGTTGGGCGCCGCCGCCCCAGGTCCCGCCCTTCAACACCGGGGTGTGCTGGATCACATAGAACGCCGCCGTGTCCAGCCACACGAGGGCAAAAAACACCGTCACCCATCCGCCGATTCCGCCGGGCCGGTAATCAAAACCTCCGGCTTCGCCCTTCGGCGCTCGCGGCGCAAAACTCATCGCCGCCAGCCAGCCCACCGCGCAAGCCGCCATGCCCATCGCCGCCTGCCCGGTCGCACCGGCCTTAAACACGGGCGGCAGATTGCACAGACCGTAAGCCAGTCCGGTGCCGGCACCGATGCATGTGCCGAGTTTTTCCCCACCCACCTCGCGCCGCAGCAGCGCGGCCAGCGTCACCGTGATCATGCCCGTGCCCATTCCCGTGAGCGCCGCGCAGGCAAACAGCGCGAGCGGCGTTCCCGCGATCATGCCCAGCCCGGCGGCTCCGGCCCCGATGCCAAATCCGGTCAGCAGCAACGCCCGGCCGCGCGGCTCCGAGAAAATTCCCGCAATCAAAACACTGCCCGCAATCCCGCACCCGCCCATGACCGCCATCAGCAAACGAAGCCGCGCATCGTCCTCACCCACCACGGCGTGCACCCTTTTGAGAAATCCAAACTGGGCGAAAATCAGAAAGTAGAAATAAGTCGCGGCCACCGCCAAGCCCGCCGACACCAATGCCCGGAGCGAAGGCTGAAATTCTTCGCGCGGCAGGACGGAATCGGAATCCGGTTTGCTTGGGGGCATGGACGTTCGGTGATGTTGAGGCGGAGACGGTTAAGCTGCCCCACCCGCAACCAAGCCGCAACCGGTTTAAGAAAAATACTTGCCACGGGGCCATACCTCGGCCTTTTTGCAGCTTCGATCTACCCATGATCCTCAACCATCATCATCACCACGAAGCCTAGCCTTCCCTCACAGGGGAGGCGGATGTGCCTTTCCTGGGTGATGATTCGAATTTCCAAACCCCGGCTGGCATGTCCCACCGGGGTTTTTCTTTGGCCACCGCCAGGACCCCGGCCTTCCCCGCCCGGAACTTCCCTCACTTTCCCCTTCACACATTCTCTCCCTTTCCCTCTAACTTACCACTTCTTGCCTCGCCGTAGCCCATCGGGCGAAGGCGGGTCCCTTTCACTCATACTTTCTCCCATGCCTCCCGTCACCCTTCCCACCGACCGCCTCCGCCTTGCCATCCAGAAAAGCGGTCGCCTCTCCACCGATTCCCTCGATCTGCTGAAAAGCTGCGGCATCAAGATCAAGGCCCCCAAGGAAAAGCTCCTGCTTCACGCCGATAATTTCCCGCTCGATCTTCTGTTCGTCCGCGACGACGACATTCCCCAGCTCGTGATGGACGGCGTGTGCGATCTCGGCATCGTCGGCCAGAACGTCCTCGAAGAGTCCGGCCTCGAGCGCCGCAACGCCGGTTCCCGCCATGCCTATTCCGTCGAACGCGTGCTCGAATTCGGCGGCTGCCGCCTCGCGATCGCGATTCCCGAGGAGCGTCCCTTCAACAGCCTCAAGGATCTGCAGGGCCTGCGCATCGCCACGTCCTACCCGCAACTCACCGGCCGTTTCCTCGCCGAACAAAACATCCAGGCGGACATCGTCACGCTCAGCGGTTCCGTCGAGATTGCCCCGCGGCTCGGCCTCGCCGATGCCATCTGCGATCTCGTTTCCAGCGGCTCGACCCTCGAAGCCAACAAGCTCCGCGCTGTCGAAACCATCTTCAAGAGCAAGGCCGCTCTCATTCGCAGCGACCGCACGCTCACGGTGGAAAAATCCCACGCGCTCGACATCATGCTCAGCCGGATCGACGGCGTGCAAAAGGCGGCCGATGCTAAGTACATCATGCTGCACGCGCCCAAGGCTGCGCTGGCGGAAATTAAAAAACTTCTGCCCGGCTCGGAAAATCCCACGATTCTCCCGCTCGCCGGCGACGACACCAAGGTGGCGCTCCATGCCGTCTGTCAGGAATCTGTCTTTTGGGAAACCATGGAGTCGCTCAAAAAAGCCGGCGCCAGCAGCATCCTCGTCCTCCCGATCGAAAAGATGATGCTCTGACCACTGTAGGAGCGGCTTTACGCCGCGATCCGCACACTTCTCACACTCGCTCTCCACTTTTACTTTTGTGAAACTCCTCACTTGGAAATCCATCTCCGCCCGCCAACGCCTCGCCGCGCTCCAACGCCCGGCGCAGACTTCTCGCGAGCAACTCTCCACGACCGTGGCGGAGATCGTCGCGACCGTCCGGCGCGAGGGGGACGACGCGCTACGTATCTACGCCGCCAAGTTCGACGGTGCCGACCTGCGTTCGCTCAAGGTGAGTCCCGCCGAGTTCGCCGCCGCCGACAAGTCGCTCAGCGCCGCCGACAAATCCGCGCTGAAGACGGCCTACCGCAATCTCCGCCGCTTTCACCTCGCCCAACGTCCCGTGCCGATTCGCGTCGAAACGATGCCCGGTATCGTCTGCGAAAAAGTTTCCCGCCCAATCGAAGGTGTTGGTCTCTACGTCCCCGGCGGCAGCGCGCCATTGTTCTCCACCGCGCTCATGCTCGGCGTGCCGTCACAAATTGCCGGCAATCCTGTGCGCGTGCTCTGCACTCCTGCCGGCCGCGACGGCAAACTCAGTCCGTGGATTCTTTTCGCCGCCCAACTCTGCGGCATTGCCGACATCTTCAAGGTCGGCGGCGCTCAGGCCGTCGCCGCCATGGCCTTCGGCACCGCCAGTATCCCAAAATGCGATAAACTTTTCGGCCCCGGCAATTCCTACGTCACCGAAGCCAAACTCCAGGTTTCCCGCGAAGCCGCCGGTGCCGCCATCGATCTGCCCGCCGGTCCGTCCGAGGTGATGGTCATCGCCGACAGCTCCGCCGAGCCCGCCTTCATCGCCGCTGATTTGTTATCCCAAGCCGAACACGGTCCGGATTCGCAGGTGGTGTTGGTAACCTTCTCGGAAAAATTCGCCGCCCGCGTGCAGCTTGATGTGGAAAAACAACTCGCCGCGCTTCCGCGCGGCGCCATCGCCACCCGCGCCCTGACGAACAGCCGCGTTCTCATCGCGGCTTCGCCCGATGAAGCCGTCGAGATCGCGAATCGCTACGCACCCGAACACTTGATTCTTCAAATCGCCGGTGCGCGTGCTCTGCTTCCGCGCATCACAACCTCCGGCTCCGTGTTTCTCGGCGCATGGACGCCTGAGTCGCTCGGCGACTACGCCAGCGGGACCAATCACGTTTTGCCCACCTATGGCTGGGCGCGCGCCTGTTCCGGCCTGGGTCTGAACGATTTTCTTCGCACGATGACCGTGCAAACCGCCAGTCCTCGTGGCTTGAAAAAACTCGGCCCCGTGGTCGAACGCCTCGCGCTGGCCGAAAATCTCACCGCCCACCAGCGCGCCGTTCGCGTGCGGTTGGACTGTTTGTCTGAGGGTAGGGCGCGACCGCTGGGCGCGCCGCGAACGTCACAGCGGCAAAGTAAATCCTTCGGCGGGCCCAGCGGTCCCGCCCTACCTTCGCAATGAATTCCATCGAACAGGTCCTCGCCCTCGTCCGTCCCGAGATCCTCGCGCTCGCGCCCTACAGCTCCGCACGCAAGGAATCCAAGGGCGGCCGCATTTGGTTGGATGCGAATGAAAACCCGGAAACCCCCTCGGCTCATCAGCCCCTGTTCAACCGTTATCCAGACCCGCAGCCGGCGGTCCTGATCGAAAAACTCGCCGGCATCTACGGCGTCGCTCCCGCCCAAGTGCTCGTCACCCGCGGAGCGGACGAAGGCATTGATCTTCTGCTCCGCACTTTCTGCAGCGCCGGCAAGGACGCCATTCTCACCACGCCGCCCACCTACGGCATGTACACCGTCGCCGCAGGTATTCAGAATGCCCGCGTCATCACCGTCCCGCTGATTCAGAACAAAAATTTCGCGCTCGATGCCGACGCCGTACTCGCCGCAATGACACCGGAGGTTAAATTGGTTTTCCTCTGCTCGCCGAATAATCCCACCGGCCAACTGCTCGATCGTGCGAGCGTGCTCCGCATCGTCAAAACCCTCGCGACTCGCGCCGTCGTCGTTGTTGACGAAGCCTACGTCGAATTCGCCAGTCAGCCTTCTCTCGCCACCGAAATCGCGGCCAACCCGAATCTCGTCGTCTTGCGCACGCTCTCGAAGGCCTATGGTTTTGCCGGAGCACGGGTCGGTGCCACACTGGCCTCGCCTGCGGTGATCGCGGTGCTGCAAAAGGTCATCGCGCCGTACCCGATTCCGGTTCCCGTGCTTCAGGCCGCGCTCGCCGCGCTCTCGCCCGAAGGCATGGCCGCCGCGCGCGAATCCATCCTTCAGCTCACCAGCGAACGCCAGCGGCTGCTCGCCGCGTTGCCCCTGTTCCCCGTCGTGCAGCGCGTCTGGCCGACGGATGCGAATTACATTCTCATCTCGGTCGCCGACTCCGCCCGCGTCATGGCCGCCGGCCGGGCCAAGGGCGTCGTCTGGCGCGACCGCAGCAAGGATGTCCCGAACACGGTCCGCATCACCGTCGGCACCGCCGATGAAAACAACGCCACCCTGGAGATTCTGTCCCGTGTCTGAAGCCGACATGCCACTCGACTGCCTTGCTGTAGGAGGCGCTTTACGCCCCGATTCTCCAAATGCGGTCATCTTTATCGGGGCATAAAGCCCCTCCTACAATTTCGACCCCAGCCATGAAAAAAATCCTCTTCATCGACCGCGACGGCACGTTGATTGCCGAGCCGCCTGACCAGCAGATCGACCGGCTCGACAAATTTGTCCTCGAGCCCGACTGCATTCCCGCGCTGCTGCGGTTGCGCGACGCGGGCTTCGTGTTCGTCATGGTCAGCAATCAGGATGGGCTCGGGACCGCGAGTTTCCCGCAGGCCGATTTCGAACCGCCGCAAAAACTGCTGCTCGATATTCTCAGCTCCCAGGGCATCAGCTTCGAAGCCATCCTCATTTGTCCGCACAAGCCCGCTGATCGCTGCGATTGCCGCAAACCCAAGACCGGGCTGTTAAACGACTACATCAAGGACACATCGTGGCCTCGCGAACAGGCCGCCGTCATCGGCGATCGCGAAACCGACGTGCAACTGGCGCAGAATCTCGGCATCCGTGCGTTCCGCTACGGCCGCAAGACACTTGGTTGGACGGAAATCGCCCGTCAACTGGTCGAGGCACCGCGCCGCGCCACCATCGTGCGCAAAACCAAGGAGACTTCGATCACCGTCGCCGTTGATCTCGACGCGCCCGCGCCCCTTAAATTCGCAACCGGTCTCGGATTTTTTGATCACATGCTCGAGCAGATTGCCCGCAATGCCGGCATCAGCCTCGTGATCACCTGCGAAGGCGACCTCCACATCGACGAACATCACACCATCGAGGACACCGGTCTCGCCCTCGGCACCGCGCTTCGTCAGGCGCTCGGCGACAAACGCGGCGTGGGTCGCTACGGCTTCGTCATGCCCATGGACGAATCGCTCGCCCAGGTCGCCCTCGATCTGAGCGGCCGCGCGTGGCTGGTCTTCGACGCCAAGTTCCCCCGCGATCGCGTCGGCGAAATGCCGACCGAGATGGTTTCGCATTTCTTCAAATCGGTGAGCGACAACCTTGCCGCCACGGTAAACATGAGCGTCACCGGCGACAACACGCACCACATGGTCGAAGCGCTTTTCAAAGGCTTCGGCCGCGCGCTCCGTCCCGCCGTGGCCCGCGCCGCCGGAGGTGAAATTCCCAGCTCGAAAGGAGTTCTCTGATGCAGCCGATTCCCGATCTGTATTTTGGCGCGGCAGCGCCGGTAGGGACGGACCGCTGGGCCGTCCGCGAATGTTTTTACGGCGCGCCCAGCGGTCGCGCCCTACCCACAACAGAATCCATTTTCCAAAGCCCATGCTCGCAATCGTAGACAGTGGTGGCGCCAACATCGCCTCGGTGCGCTTCGCACTCGAGCGGCTTGGCGTGCAAAGTGAACTCACGGCTGATCTCGCGATCATCCGGGCGGCGAAGCGTGTGATTCTTCCCGGTGTCGGCTCCGCCCCGGAAGGCATGCGCCGGTTGCGTGAGCGCGGCCTCGTTGACTGCGTGCGCAGCCTCACGCAACCCGTGCTCGGCATCTGCCTCGGCATGCAACTGCTCTTCGAATCATCTGCCGAGGGCGACACCCCTTCACTCGGGCTCATCCCCGGTCGCGTGGCGCTGCTGCCCGAATCGCCCGGCATCACCGTGCCGCACATGGGCTGGAATAACCTGACCATCCGCCGCGACACCCCGCTGCTCCACGGCTTCGATGCGACCACCCGTTTCTATTTCGTCCACAGCTTCGCGGGACCGGTGAATGAGTTCACGCTCGCCAGTTGTGAACACGGCACGGCCTTCGCTGCCGTGGTCCAGCGCGGCAACTTCTCCGGCGTGCAATTCCATCCCGAACGCTCCGGCGCCGCCGGCGCGCAATTGCTCAAAAACTTTTTGGAGATGCCGGTATGAAGACCTCTACGCCCGCCTCCATAACTGTAGGAGGGGCTTTACGCCCCGATTCAAATCAGCCCGCAACTAATCGGGGCGTAAAGCCCCTCCTACAGCTATCCAATCCATGATCATTTACCCCGCCATCGACCTGCGCGGCGGTCGCGTCGTGCGCCTGACCGAAGGCAAATTCGATCAGGAAAAAACTTACGGCACCGATCCTGTTGCCGTGGCGCAGGGCTTCAAGGCCGCCGGTGCCGCCTGGCTGCATGTCGTCGATCTCGATGGCGCCAAGGATCCCACCAAGCGCCAGACTCCGCTCGTGGAAAGACTCGCCCGCGAAAGCGGCCTGCTCGTCCAGACCGGCGGCGGTATCCGCGAGGAAGCCCAGATTTCCGCCCTGCTCAACGCCGGAGTGAAACGCGTGATCGTCGGCAGCCTCGCCGTGAAGCAGCCCGAGCTGGTGCGCGGTTGGTTGAAGCGGTTTGGCCCCGAAGCCATTGTGCTCGCCCCCGATGTGCGGCTCGATGCCGATGGCACCCCGCGCATCGCCGCCGCCGGCTGGCAGGAAAGCACGGGCGTGTCGCTGGACGAGATGCTCACGGGGTTCCTCTCCACCGGGCTCGTCCACATCCTCTGCACCGACATCAACCGCGACGGAAAACTGACCGGCCCAAATTCTATCCTCTACGCTCAACTGGTGAAAAAATTTCCTTCGCTGCATATCCAGGCCTCCGGCGGCGTTTCGTCGCTGGATGATCTGCGTGTGCTGAAAACCACCGGCTCAACCGGTGCCATCGTCGGCCGCGCGCTCTACGAAAACAAATTTACGCTTCAGGAGGCCTTGGCATGTTGAACCGTTCCATCGTGATATCTTTGGTAGGGCGGGACCGCTGGGCCCGCCGAGAACGTCTTTTCGGCGCGCCCAGCGGTCGCGCCCTACCTTATTTACTCCCATGCTAGCCCGCCGCCTCATTCCCTGCCTTGATGTCCGTGACGGCCGCGTCGTCAAGGGCGTCCAGTTCCGCAATCATGTGGACATGGGCGACATCATCGAACTCGCCCAACGCTACCGCGACGAAGGGGCTGATGAACTTGTGTTCTATGACATCACCGCCAGCAGCGACGGCCGCACCGTGTCCACCGACTGGGTGACCCGCGTCGCCCGCGTGATCGACATTCCGTTTTGCGTGGCCGGCGGCATCCGCTCGCTCGATGAAGCACGTCGCCTGCTCCACAGCGGTGCCGACAAGATTTCGCTCAATTCCCCCGCCATCGAAAATCCCGCGCTGCTCGGCCAGCTCGCCGCTGAGTTCGGTTCGCAATGCGTGGTCGTGGGTATCGACAGCCGGCAGGAAAACGGCGACTACTTCGTGAAGCAGTACACGGGCGATCCCACCAAGACCCGCGGCACGCGCTGGCGCACCGTCGACTGGGCCAGGGAAGCGCAGAAGCTCGGTGCCGGTGAAATCGTGCTCAACTGCATGAATCAGGACGGCGTGAAGGCCGGGTACGATCTACCACAGCTCAAACTCGTTCGCGCCGTGCTGACCATTCCGCTCGTCGCCTCCGGCGGTGCGGGAGCACCCGAACATTTCCGTGATGTCTTCCGCGATGCCGGCGTTGACGCCGCCCTTGCCGCTTCCGTCTTCCACAGCGGAGCCATCCCCATTCCCTCCCTGAAAAAATACCTCACCACTGAAGGAGTGGTCGTGCGTTCTTGATTTTTAAACCACAGATCAACACAGATGGACACGGATTTGCCTAGGTCACTGACTGCCTGCTCCTGCATTTTTCATCCGTGTGAATCTGTGTCCATCTGTGGTTAAATTACTCTCATGAAGACTCCCAAAATCGACTGGAAGAAAACCGACGGTCTTGTGCCTGCCATCGTGCAGGACGCCGCCACGCTGCAGGTGCTCATGCTCGGCTACATGAACGCCGAGGCGTTGAAGAAAACGCTGCG
>CAZIQP010000069.1:0-18500 GCA_964541315.1 uncultured Opitutaceae bacterium | reverse complement strand
TCAGTTCGGAAGGGTCCTGTTTGCGCTCGCCGGTCGTCGGCTGACTGGTAACGTTGCATCACGACAACCACCATGAGCACGCTCGCTGCATTACTCCGAGATGTCAGAACATGCGAACTGTGTTCCGCAAGTCTGCCTTTGGGTCCACGGCCCGTCCTTCAATGCCACAGCTCGGCCCGCATTCTGATAGCCGGCCAAGCCCCGGGCCGAAAGGTGCACGCATCAGGTATTCCCTTCCAAGACGCCAGCGGTGATCGGCTCCGCTCTTGGCTCGGGATCACATCTGAGATCTTCTATAACGAACGCCAAGTCGCCATCTTGCCCATGGGCTTCTGTTTCCCTGGAACAGGCGCATCGGGCGACCTTCCTCCACGGCCGGAGTGCGCACCTGCTTGGCGAGCCAAATTGCTCGGCCACTTGAAGAAGATCCGACTCACCCTAGTTATCGGACAGTTTGCCCAAGCGTACCACCTACCCGACGCCGGCTCCTCTGTCACGGAAGCTGTTCGTTCATGGCGCAAGCACTTGCCCCATATCGTCCCCCTGCCTCATCCAAGCCCGAGGAATAATCGTTGGCTCGTCCAGAACCCTTGGTTCGAAGCCGAATTGTTGCCGGTACTTAAGGCGCGAGTCTCCGCGTCGCTCGGTGATGCCTAACCCCTCGCCCAAGCGGAGGGTCAGAAACTGGGGTTGCAAATGTTATAATCGCGTCGAATGCGGTTGGCCGCGTTTTGTTGGCGCTCGCCGGTCGTCGGCTGACTGGTAACGTTGTCCGGCGAGATTCAAAACGATGCGTCTTCTCAACTGGAATCAGAGAATGGCCAGGCATTTGGGGCCGTTAGAAATCCGTCGGTTCATCGCTGGTCGCGTTTGGGTGGGATTTGGATGCGGAATTCTCGCGAGGGCCTGTTGTTCACGCTCGGCGCATTCTCCCGCCATTCCATTGGTGGCCGTCGGCCTGCTTTTTGCGCTCATGGCGTCCAAGGAATTTGCTCGAAAAGACCCGGTTCCATCACAATGAAGCAAGCACCCAACCCGATACCGGAAGGAAACCCATGAAACCTATCGAAGGCTATCATCTGATCACGCCGGGCCAGCTTGCCTGGCGACCGTCGAATCTGATGTGCATTCCGAATGCCGATTTTCTGGAGCGCACCGGCAGCCAGAATCTCGGCGCACGGTTGTGGCGCATGCCACCCAGAAGCGCGAACACGCTGCACAAGCACGTCCGGGCGGAGGAATTCTACTTTGTGCTGGAAGGCACGGGTCGCATGCGAGTCGGAGCGGAAACCCTGACGATCCCGAAGCATGGCGCGGTTCTGGTCGGTCCCTCGGTGGTGCGGCAAATCTTCAATGATTCGGACTCGGAAGTTCTTTGGCTCATTGTCGGCGCGCCCGAAGCCGAGTTCGAACCCCACGAGGTTGGCGACATGAGTTTGATTTACCCGACGGACCCGAAGCAACTGCCACCGGAACTCAAAGGAGTCGAATGGCCTCCCAAAAACTAAAAAAGGCCGAAAGCGCCTGGGTCATGGCCCCTGTTGGTCACACCCCGATGTGGCACGAGTCGGGCCAAGCATCGGCATGGGCAGACCTGTGACGATCCGCAAAAACCGGGCGCTCGACCCTCCGATTTCTTCAGGACGCGGTCGGGCAATTGGCCGAATCCGCCGCGCGGCCGAACGCAAGGAGGGTTGACCTTGGGCATGTCAATGTGGATAGTCAGCAATACCCCGCAGTCGTTTCGTTCATTTTTCCCCACCGTCAGTCCAATCCTAAAAAAATGAAAACCTACAAAATCCTCCGTGCCCTCGTCTGTGCTTTCTCGCTCACCGTCATGGCCCGCGCCGCCGATGAAATCAAAACCATCAATGGCGAGGCAAAATGCGCCAAGTGTGAGTTGAAAGCACAGGACTCCTGCCAGACGGTCATTCAGGTCAAGGAAGGCGACAAGGTGACCACCTATTACCTGGCCGCCAATGACGTCGCCAAAGCATTTCACGGGAAGGTCTGCCATGGTCCCGCCCAGGCTACCGCCACCGGCACAATCACGACGGTGGACGGCAAATTGATTCTGACGGCCAGTGCGGTGACGGTTAAGAAATAAGCGTCCCATTCTGGTCTGCCGGCCTCAGGTGATGCCGCCAAGGCGTCACCCTGAGGTGACCCCGTCCTATCCTAAGCCGCGTGCATAGCTGAAGCCGGTGCGCCGGGTCACCCCTCAGTGTTGGGCGGCCCGCCAGTGGTCGACAATTTCCCGCGCCAGCTCAAAGTCGGGCCTGGTCCGCAGCGCCGCTTCAAAATGCGCGACCGCCTCGGGCATTTGCGCCGGGTCGCTCAACAGGGCGATCCCCAGGTTGTAGTGGGCCTCCGCCAAGTTGGGATTGATCTGGAGAGCCGCGCGATAATGGGCAATGGCATCGGGCAGCCGACCGGGAATTTTCGCCAGGGCATTGGCCAGGTTGTAATGCGCCCCCTCGTGATCGGGCTTGATCCGCAAGGCGGCCTCAAATTCGGCAATCGCGTCGGGCAGCCGTCCGGGCGTTTTTGCCAGGGCGCTGGCCAGGTTGTAATGCGCCTCGGCGGCGGCGGGATCCATGCGCAGCACCGCCTCATACTGGACCACGGCCTCGGGCAGACGCGCAGGGTCGTTGACCAAAATGCCGGCGAGATTACCGCGCGCCCCCATGTGTTCCGGCCTGAGCCGCAGAGTCGTCTCGAATTCGGCGACCGCTTCCGGCACATCCGCCGGATTTCTCATCAGGATGCAGCCGAGGTTGTAGTGCGCCATCCAGGCGGAGGGATTGCGCGCGAGGGTGGCGCGATAGAGCGTCACGTCGTCGTGAAACATCCCGCCGTGATACCACGTCAGCACGGCGCACAGACCGACGAGGACCGCACCCAGGAACGGACCGACCGGTCGAACCCGTTCCCAGCCGCCGCTCAACGCCGCCCCGGCCAGGGCAAGCGGTCCGAGGTCGGCCAGATATTGCCAGTGATCCCAGACAAACGAGTAGAGCCCGCCGTAAAGATTGACGAACCCGAGCACCGGGAAAAGCGACCCGATGAAAAATAAAAACCCGGCCAGCAGGGCGCGGCTGCGGTGACGTTGGAGCCACAACACGCCGGCCAGCCCAAGCAGGCCGAGCGGAAAGAGCCATTGCCACCAGACCGCAGGATCCGGCGTCCAGCGCACGTAGATAAAATTCAGGTCAAACGGCCAGACGAGCTGCCCGAGGTAGAACCAGACGGCCCGTCCGGCCACGAGCCCGCGCTCGAGGAGCGGCAGATCGAAATCCACACCCTTCGCCCCGAGATAATGTTTTTCGACCCAACTGCTGAAAAGCCCCGCCGCCGCCCCGAGCGCCAGCCAGGGCAGCAACGGACGGAAATCGCGGCGCCATCCGAGCCGGCCGCGTTTCCACCAGAAAAGCACCAGCAGCGCCGCGGGCAATGTCACGGTGACGGTCTTGCACAGCAGCGAGACCATGAACAGGCCCAGCGCCGCCAGGTACGCCCGGGGTCGTCGTGTCTCGTCAAAGTCCAGATACACCAGCGCCGCCGCGAGGTAGAAGAGGAGCGAGAGGGTGTTTTTCTGCTCGGTGATCCACGCCACCGACTCGACGTGGACCGGATGCAACGCGAAGAGCAAAGCCGCCAGCCAGGCGCCGGGAACCGCCAGCCGCCGCAAGCCCAATGCGAACAAAATCGCCGCGCCGCTGTGCAGCAGCAGGGTCACGATATGGTAACCGAACGGGTGGTCGCCAAAAAGCCGGTGCTGCACCCAGAAAAAACTGTGCAGCAGCGGATAGTATTGCTCGGTCGCGCCGAGCCGGAACCAAATTGCGCCGAGCCCCGCAAGCGAGCGCAAGGCCGGTGCGGTCACATAGTCGCTGTCGTTCCAGATGAACTCCCCGCCTAACGAGGGCAGGTAGGCGCCAAAGGTGAGGCAGATGACCAATGCAGCCAGGCCCAGATCCCGCAAATTGACGGAGTGGGGACGGACGACTTCGCCGGAGCGCGCATTTGCCATTGGAAAAATCAATCGAAACCGCGCCCTGTCCCGCAATGTTTTTCAGAGATCCGCCTTCGGTGCGACCAGAAACGTTGCCGCCAAATCCAGCAACATGCGCCGGCAAAAAACATCATTCCCGCGAGGACATTCCGAAGAAACGAAACTGAAGGAGAGCCCGAACCAGGCTCACCAGGAACGCCTGATTTTGCGCAGGGCAAAGGATTCCATCCACAAGGGCGATCCGCACCACCACGGAATCCCGGTGCAATAATTTTTAACTTTGCTCAATCAGGCAGACCCTATCTTGTTATTGCATGCGCTCAACCCTGCGGGCATTCGGCCTTTGGCTGATTTTCAGTGCGTCAATTCTAAGTATCCATGCTGAACCACTGCGCGTGGGCATCGACATCAACGGCGAGCCGATGACCTTTGTGGACGCCAAGGGAATACCCGGCGGCTTTGCGGTGGAATTGATGAATGCGATCGCCGACGAGATGGGCTTCAAGGTGGTCTACACCGCCAAGCCCTGGGAGGATATGCTCCGCGATTTCCAAGCCGGCCGGCTCGACGCCATCGCCAACATCACCTACACCACGTCGCGCACCACCTTCATCGATTTTGCGGCTCCGCACATGGTGATGAAGGGCGCGGTCTTTGTCCGAAAAAACTCCCCGCCGATCAAGAGCCCGGCCGATCTGCTCCATCTGACCGTCGCCACCAAGATCGACGGCTCGCCGTACGGCTACCTGCAAGCCCACGGTTGGCTGGGCAAGATTGTCCCGGCACCGACCCTGCGCGAGTCACTGCGCGACGTGAATGAAGGCAGGGCGGACGCCACCCTCGACGCCCGAATCATCGGCATAAAAAACATCCAGGATGAACATCTCTCCAACATGGAGGTGAGCGACATTGAGGTGCCCGAATTCGCCCAGCGACTCCACATCGGTCTCCATCTCGGCGATGCCGCTCGACTGGCCCTCATCAACGAGGGCCTCGCCCGGCTGCACACCAACGGCGTCTATGACCGCATTTACGACAAATGGATCGGGCCGCTGGAACCATCCCGGCTCCGGTTCCAGGATCTGAAGCCATATATTTTGCCTGCGACCCTGGTCCTCGCATTGATCGTCAGCGCCCTGGTCTGGCAACGGCGGCTGCTCCGCCGCCTGGAAAGACAGGCGGCCGCCCTGCACCGGAGCGAAGAACGGCTCACCCTCGTGCTGGAAGGAACGGAGGACGGTTTTTGGGACTGGGATTTGCCCACCGGACGCTTTGATCGCAGCGAACGCTGGGCCGCGATGCTCGGCTACGCGGTGGCGGAGATCGAGGCCACCTTTGAAGCCGGACTCCGACTGGTCCATCCCGACGACCGGCCGGATTACCAGCGGTTTCGCGACCGGCCCCAACCGGGCAAAAGCGGCCGGTACGACGTCGAATACCGCATGAAAACCAAATCCGGCGAATGGCGCTGGATTCTCAATCGCGGCAAGGTGGTTGCCCGCGCGCCCGACGGCACACCGCTGCGGATGGCCGGCACGCACACCGACATCACCGACCTCAAAAACGCGCAGGACGAGCGGGAGAAGTTGCGGCTGAAGATGCTCGACTCCCAAAAGCTCGAAAGCCTCGGCGTGCTGGCCGGTGGCATCGCGCATGATTTCAACAACCTGCTCACGGTCATTCTGGCCAACGCCAGCCTGGCGCGCGCCGAGGCCGGCCACCCGCGCGCGCAGAATGAACAGCTCGCCGATATCGAAACCGCCGCCCGCCGCGCCGCCGATCTTTGCCGCCAGATGCTGGCCTACGCCGGCCGGGGCAACTTTGTCGTCGAGCGCATCGATCTCGGCAAACTGGTCCGCGACACGGCCCAGCTCCTCAGCGTTTCGATCAGCAAGAAAGCCCAGTTGGCGCTGAACCTCACCGCCCATCTGCCGGCCATCGACGCCGACATCTCCCAACTGCAACAGGTGGTCATGAACCTCGTGATCAACGCCTCCGATGCGCTCGGTGACAACCCCGGGGTGATCTCCCTGACCACCCGGCTCGACCGGCCGAAAATCACGCCGGGCGGCGTGCTCCACTCCTTCGATCTGCCCGAGGGTGATTGCGTCTGTCTTGAGGTGTCTGACACCGGTCAAGGCATGGCTCCAGCCACCCTGGCCCGCATCTTCGATCCGTTCTTCACCACAAAATTTGCCGGTCGCGGACTGGGACTCGCCGCCGTACTCGGCATCGTCCGTGCCCACCATGGCGCACTTGCGGTGGAAAGCACACCGGGGGTGGGCACTTGCTTCCGTCTCTTTCTGCCGGCAGTGAAGTCAACCCAAGGCACCGCCGTGCGATCCGTCACCGCGCCGCCCATGCCGGCACCCCAGGGCAATGGCATTGTTCTGATCGCCGATGATGAACCCGCCGTGCTCTCCATCGCAGACAAATTGCTGCGTCGCCATGGCTATGAAACAATGCTGGCCACCGACGGTAACGAAGCGGTGAAACATTTCCGCGCCAATCCCGAGGGTTTCACCGCCGTGCTGCTCGATCTCACGATGCCCGGCATGGACGGGGCCGAGACCCTGCGCATCATTCGCAGTCTCAATCCAAGCATGCGGGTGTTGCTGATGAGCGGCTATAGCGAGCAGGATGTGCTGGCCAGCATCAGCGACCAAGGGTCCGTCACCGTGCTGCGCAAACCCTTTACCCATGACACGCTGCTGGCCGGCCTTACCCGGGTCATCGCCGGCCCGGTCAAAGCCGCCGGAGCAAAATAGCCGCCTGGCGTGACTGAGCGAGCCGTTGGTTTTCCCCGCCCGGGATCACCGCGGCGGAAGGGGGGGACGGAAAAGCCGGCTATAAATTGCTCAGCCCGCCCGGCACATGACAGCGAGCCGGCGCACGCCTTCACGGATGCGCTCGGGCGTGGAATTCGAGTAGTTCAGGCGCAGGTAATTTTTCCCGGCGTCGGCGGGGAAGAAGTCCCGGCCGGGGACGAAGGCCACCTTTTGGACGATGGCGCGTTGCAACAGCTCCATGGCATCGAGCTTCTCCGGGCCGGTGACCCAGAGGAACATGCCGCCCTCGGGTTTCGTCCAGGTGAAACCGGCCGGCATGTCGGCGCGCAACGCGGCGTCGAGCACCTCGTAACGCTCGCCGTAGGCGCGGCGGATTTTTTCCAGGTGGATCGTCTGGTCGTTCTGCGTCAGGAAAGTGTGGACCACGCGCTGGTCGAAGCTCGAGGTGTGCAGGTCGGAGGCCTGCTTGAGGATCAAGGTCGGGTTAAAGAGCGCGCCCGGCAGCACCATCCAGCCGATGCGCAGACCGGGAGCGATGGTTTTCGAAAAAGTGCTCGCGTAGATCACGCGACCCGCGGTGTCCCAGTGTTTGACCGGTGGGATCTCGGCGCCGCGATAGCGCAGTTTCCCGTACGGATCATCCTCAAGGATGGTCAGCCCGTGGTCCGCCGCGATCCGGGCCAGCGTAGCACGACGCGGCGCGGACAACGTGAGTCCGGTGGGATTCTGGAAGTTGGGAATCGTGTAGAGAAACTTCGGGCGATGCTGGCGGATGAGCTCGGGCAAGGCCTCGGGGATCAAGCCGTCGTTGTCGGTCGGCACCGGCACAAATTTCGCCTCGAAGGTTTGAAACGCCTGGATCGCGGCGAGGTAGGTGGGATTTTCGGTCAGCACCACATCGCCGGGATTCAGAAAAAGTTTCCCCATGAGATCGAGTCCCTGCTGGGAACCGTTTGTGATCAGCACCTCGTCCGCGCCCGCCCGGCACTTGCGCAGTCCCATCTCCGACGCGATCCATTCGCGCAACGGCCGGTAACCCTCGCTATCGCTGTATTGCAGGGCCGAGGCGCCGTTATTCGTCAACACCACGTCCGCCGCCGCCTTGACCTCGGCCACCGGAAACAACTCAGGCGCAGGCAGGCCGCCGGCGAAGGAGATCACCTCCGGCTGCGCGGTCACCTTGAGGATTTCGCGGATCGTCGAGGGACGCAGCCCGGCCATGCGACGGGAGAGGTTGAAAGCGGGTTCAGACATGAGATCAGCGATTAATTATATTGGTCGTGCAAGCAGGACAGACAGGTAGGGACGGACCGCCGGGCCGTCCGTTCTTCGCGGCGGGCCCAGCGGTCCCGCCCTACCAAAAACCGTCGATCCGAAATAAGATGCATTGGTGGAATATTGCCGGTCAGCGCTTGAGGCGTTCGCGGACCGCCGCACCCATCTGCGCGGTGTTGATGGGCTGGGCCGCGCCGAGATCCGCGGTGTGTTTGCCGGCGTCGATCGCCGCACCGACCGCCGCCTCGATGGCCCTGGCTTCCGCTTCGAGCCCGAGGGAGTGGCGCAGCAACATGGCCGCAGAGAGAATTGTGCCCGTGGGATTGGCGATGCCTTTGCCCGCGATGTCGGGAGCGGAACCGTGGATGGGTTCGTACAAACCGAGTTTGCCCTCGCCAAGCGAAGCGCTGGGCAGCAGGCCGAGCGAGCCGGCGAGCACGGCGGCTTCATCGGTGAGAATGTCGCCGAACATGTTTTCAGTCACGATCACGTCGAACTGGGCGGCGTGCGTGATGAGGCGCATGGCGGCGGAGTCCACGAGCTGATGCTCGAGTTTCACATCGGGGAATTCCTTGCCGACCTCAATGGCGATCTTGCGCCAGAGACGGGAGGATTCGAGGACGTTGGCCTTGTCGATCGATGTGACCTGCTTGCGGCGGCCGCGGGCGAGCACGAAGGCCAGACGCACGATGCGGCGGATCTCAACCTCGGTGTAGACGAGAGTGTCGACGGCACGTTCACCCTCGGGAGTCATGGTGCGTCCCTTGGGCTGGCCGAAATAAAGACCGCCGGTCAGTTCGCGAATGACGAGGAAATCCACGCCAGCAACGCGCTCAGGCTTCAGCGGCGAAAGTTTCGCGAGCGCCGGGATGGCCTTGACGGGGCGAAGATTGGCGTAGAGACCGAGGCCCTTGCGGATCGCAAGCAGGCCCTGCTCAGGACGAACAGGCGACTGCGGATCGTCCCACTTCGGACCGCCAACGGCACCGAGCAACACGGCGTCGGACGCTTTGCAGGCGACCAAAGTCGCATCCGGCATCGCGGTTCCCGTGGCGTCGATCGCGCAGCCGCCGAGCAGGTGCGTGGAGTATTCGAATTTATGGCCAAAGAGCGACGCCACGGCATCAAGCACGAGGCGCGCCTCATTCACCACTTCAGGACCGATGCCGTCACCCGGCAACAAGACGATTTTTGCGTTCATGTAGGAAAGTTAGAAATTTGAGGTAGGGCGTGACCGCTGGGCGCGCCGTAAGGACATTCGCGGACGGCCCAGCCGCCGAGGCTGCTGCACTCGTCGCGGTCCGTCCCTACCCGCGCTACCGCGCGATAAGGTTGCGAAGATCTCACGCCGAAACCTCCGCATTCTTAGCAGCCGGCTTGGCTTGGGACGTCAGGATGAATTCATAGCCGTCGGCCAGCGCGAGCCAGGTGGCGTCGAGGATGTTGGTGCTGGCTCCGACTGTGCTCCAGTAATGTTCCTGGCCGTCATGCCAGTCGATGAGTACACGCGTCACCGCACCGGTGCCCTTGTTGCTGTCGAGGATGCGGACCTTGTAATCGGTGAGCTGGATATGGGCGACCTGCGGAAACATCGGTTGCAGCGCCTTGCGCAACGCCTGATCGAAAGCGTTTACGGGACCATTGCCTTCGGCCGCAGTATGCACCTCGTGATTGCCGATGGTCAGCTTGATCGTGGCCTCGGCCATGTGCCGATCGCCATGCCGGCTGACCATGCCGCGATAATCGAGCAGCTTGAACAGCGGCTTGTAATCAGGCGAGATCCGGCGGGCCAGCAGCATGACGCTCGCCTCCGCAGCTTCGAAGGAGTAGCCCTCGTTCTCCTTCGCCTTTATCAGCTCGACCACCTTGGCACCGGTTTGCTCGTCGAGTCCGGGAAGACCGAGCTCGGCGGCTTTTGAAACCAGATTGGCGCGACCGGAAAGTTCGCTGACCACAACACGCATCACATTGCCGACCTTGGTCGGATCGATGTGCTGGTAGGCATAGGGGTGCCGTTGCATCGCGGAAACGTGGACGCCGGCCTTGTGCGCGAACGCGCTGTTGCCGACGTAGGCCATGTGCTCATCGGGCGCAAGATTGGCGACCTCGGCCACAAAGCGGGCGACCTCGTGCAGACGCGGCAAGGCACCTTCAGGCAGCGCGCGCAGGCCGAGCTTCAATTCGATGTTGGGGATGACGACGCACAGGTTGGCGTTGCCGCAGCGCTCGCCATAACCGTTGATCGTGCCCTGCACATGGGCCGCACCGGCGAGGATCGCCGCCACGCTGTTGGCCACGCCGCAGCCGCTGTCGTCGTGCGCGTGAATGCCGATGCGCTGATCCGGGCCACAGTGTGCGCAAACGGCCTTGACCGTCTTCTCAACCTGCCACGGGAGATGACCGCCGTTGGTGTCGCACAACGTGATGGTTTCCGCCCCGCCCTTTTTTGCCGCTGACAACGTCAGGAGCGCGTAGCCGGGATTGGCATCGTAGGCGTCGAAAAAATGTTCGGCGTCGTAGATCACGCGTTTCCCCTGCGTGCGCAGATAAGCAACCGTGTCGGTGATCATCGCCAGATTTTCCTCCAGCGTGGTGCGCAGCACTTCCTCGACCTGCATGACCGATGACTTGCCAAAGATGCAGCAGACGTCCGTGCCGGCCTCAACCAGCGCACGGACGCTCGGATCATCCTGCGGCTTGAGTTTGGCGCGACGGGTGGCACCGAACGCGACGAGCTTCGCGTGTTGGAATTTTTCCGTCCGCGCCCGTTCGAAGAAAGCGGCATCCTTGGGATTGGAGCCCGGCCAGCCGCCCTCGATGAACATCACGCCGAGCTCGTCGAGCTTGCGCGCGATGCGCAGCTTGTCGTCGAGGGAAAACGAGATCCCCTCGCGCTGGGTGCCGTCGCGCAGCGTGGTGTCGAAAACTTGGACGAGAGCGGGCTGGGTGGATGCGGACATGGGCGGCCTTAGGCATGAACCTCCGGTTTAGCGGAAGTTTTTTGCGGATGCTCGGCACGCCCCGTAGTCTGGCGCGAAAGCACATGGTTGAGCGATGCGAGATAAGCCTTGGCGCTGGCCACGACGATGTCGGTGTCGGCACCGTGACCGTGGCTGGAACGCTGATCCTCGTGCCGCACGCGGACGGAGGCCTCGGCGAGGGCGTCGATGCCCTCGGTCACGGCGTTGATGCCGAACTCGAGCAAAGTGACCGGCACCTTGACGATGGCATCGATCGCCTTGTAGGCCGCATCCACCGGACCCGTGCCGACGCTGGCATGCACATGCATCGCCCCGTCGGGATCACGGAGACGGACGGTCGCCGTGGGCAGGCCGGTGGTGCCGCAGACGATCTGGAGATTATCGAGCGCCCAGAGCTCGGGCGCGGTCGTGCGTTCGTCCGAGGCGAGCGCAATGAGATCGGCGTCGTGCACGGATTTTTTCCGATCAGCGAGTTTCTTGAACTCCACGAAAGCCTTGTTCAAGGCCTCGCCGTCGAGCGGATAGCCAAGTTCAGTGAGCCGCTTCGCGAAGGCGGCGCGACCGGAATGCTTGCCGAGCACCAACATGGTCTGCGCGGCGCCGACATCCTCGGGTTTCATGATCTCGTAGGTCTGGGCGTTCTTGATCATGCCGTCCTGGTGGATGCCAGACTCATGCGCAAAAGCGTTGGCACCGACAACGGCCTTGTTCGGCGGAACGGGATAACTGGTGCAACGCGAAACGAGTTTGCTCGCACGGCAGAGCTGCGTGGCGTCGATGCCGGTTTGCAAACCGACTTTTTCACCGCGGGTGCGGAGCACCATCACGAGTTCCTCGAGCGAGGCGTTGCCAGCGCGTTCGCCGATACCGTTAAGCGTGCATTCGGCCTGACGCGCGCCGGCCCGGAGACCGGCCAAAGAATTGGCCACAGCCAAACCGAGATCATCGTGGCAATGCACGGAGATCGTCACGTCCTTCGCCCCGGGAGTATTTTTGATGATTCCGGAAATGAGCGCCCCGAACTCGTCGGGCATCGTGTAGCCGACGGTATCGGGGATATTTAATGTGGTCGCACCGGCCTTGATGACGGCAGCGAGAACCGTATAGAGAAATTCGGGATCGCTGCGACCGGCGTCCTCGGGCGAGAACTCGATGTCAGCACAAAGCGAGCGGGCGTAAGCGACCATCTCGACGGCCTTGGCGGTCATCTCCTCGCGCGTCATGCGGAGCTTGTGCTTCAAATGAAGATCGCTCGTGGCGAGGAATGTGTGGATGCGCGGGTGCCTGGCGCCCTTCACGCCGTTCCAGGCTGCGTCGATGTCGTTCTTGGTGCACCGCGCGAGACCGCAGATGACCGGCGGCTCGGATTGCGGCCGGCCGGCCACACTCACCTGCCCCACCTCGGCCGCGATGGTTTGGACGGCGGCGAGATCGTCGGGCGAAGCGGCGGGAAAGCCGGCCTCGATCACGTCTACGCCGAGACGTGCGAGTTGCCGGGCAACCTCAAGCTTTTCAGCCGAGGTCATGGAAGCGCCGGGAGCTTGCTCGCCGTCGCGGAGACTGGTGTCGAAGATACGAACGTAGTTGGAAGAAGAAGTATTCATGAAAGTGAGAGTTTTGATGGTTTAGATAGGAACGATTGCCCGCGACAGAGGAAGGAGCTTGGCGGTAATTTTCCACCGCAGCGCAAGGCATGCAGCGATGAAATCAGCCGGAAGCTCCGGGCTAAGTCGCAGTCGCAGGGTCGCCATAATCAGGCCAGGCTGCGGCAGCGTCCTTGAAAGGGCGCTGGCAGCATGGCGTTGATCAGGATCGGACATTTTAAACTCTCACTTTCACTCTTACTTTCGCATCACTTGCTGATCGTGATGGGATTCAGGAACGGCATCATCGCGCGCAATTTGGCGCCGACGACCTCGATCTTCTGTTTGCGCTCGGTGGCGCGGAACTTGTTCATGGTCTTGCGGCCATACTTGTTGTTCTCGTCGATGAAGCGCTTGGCGAACTTGCCGGTCTGGATGTCCTTGAGGATGCGCTTCATTTCCGCCTGCGTCTTCTTGGTGATGACGCGCGGGCCGGAAACGTAGTCGCCCCACTCGGCGGTGTCCGAAACGGAATAGCGCATGTAGTTGAGGCCGCCGCGATACATCAGATCGACGATCAGCTTAAGCTCGTGCATGCACTCGAAGTAGGCGATCTCGGGCTGGTAACCGGCATCGACGAGGGTCTTGAAACCGGCCTTCACCAACTCGGCGCAGCCGCCGCAAAGGACCGCCTGCTCGCCGAACAAATCGGTTTCGGTTTCTTCCTTGAAGGTGGTCTGGAGCACGCCGGCGCGGGTGCAGCCGATGCCGCGACCATAGGAAAGCGCGAGCTTCTTGGCGTTGCCCGTCGCGTCCTGCTGGACCGCGATGAGCCCGGGGACGCCGCCGCCTTCCTGGAACACCTCGCGAACGCGGTGGCCGGGGGATTTCGGGGCAATCATGGTGACGTCGACATTTTTCGGCGGGACGATGCCGGCGAAGCGGATGTTGAAACCGTGGGCGAACATCAGCATCTTGCCGGCAGTCAGGAACTGAGCAACAGACTCACGATAGAGGCGAGCCGCGACATGATCGGGCACGAGCATCATGATGACATCGGCCCACGCAGCGGCGGCTTCGACGGTGTGGACGGTGAGGCCGGCCTTCCTGGCCTTGGCGACAGACTTGCTGGTCGCCGCGAGGCCCACGCAGACCTTGACGCCACTGTCCTTGAGGTTGAGCGCGTGGGCGTGGCCTTGGGAGCCGTAGCCGATGATTGCGACTTTCTTGCTGCGGATGAGCGAGAGGTTCGCGTCTTTGTCGTAGTATATTTTAGCCATGGGATTTAAAAGAGGTTAAGAGACCAAGGGTTGAAAGGACTAAGGGACTGAATGGGTGTTTAGGTGTGTGTGATGAGTGGATGTGAAAACTTAAGGATGGAGAGAACCAAAAGACTGGCGACGGCAGCGACAATCGTGGAGATCTTCCCGGCGTTCTTTTCGACGGCCTTGATCAGACCATGCAGACAGGCGAACGCCGCGCGACTCTGTGCGGTGAGCCACGTGGCATCCGTCTCGGCGAGATAGCCGAGACGTCGCGACAGATGCAGGAAATACTGCGTCTCGGACAGCGAGCCCCGTGCAATGTAGAGAAAGTGCAGATAGTCGCGTTGGCTCTCGCGCGATGAACCCTCGGCAATGTTGGCCGGCACGGAGTAGGAAGCGCGCCGTATCTGGTTCGTAAGAGAGTACACTTCCTCGCGCGGAAATGCGCGGGTGCATTCGTAAACCGCAACGGTCAGATCGTCCGCCAAGCGCCATGCATCGATTTTGGTATAATCTCTCATGGGCTGTGGCGGAGGTCTTTTCGTCTCTTAGTCTCTGGTCTCTAGTCATGTTTCTTCAGACGGACATCGAGATGCCGGAGTCGTGGCTGTGATGATCGCCGGTGGCGATAACAGCGGGCACCAGCGGAGGGTTGGCGCTCATGGCCTCGTGGCCGCGGGCCATCGCGACAGAACCGGTGCGGACCATCTCGGTGATGCCGTAGGGACGGAGCACGAGTTCGAACTTCGAGATCTTTTCGGGCGTGCCCGTGACCTCGATGACGATGGAGAGTTCATCGACGTCCACCACGCGGGCGCGGAAGACATCGACGAGCTGCAACACCTGGGCGCGCGTCTGGGGGGTGACGGAAACCTTCACGAGCCCGAGTTCGCGCATGAGCGCGTTCTTGTGCGTGAGGTCGTCGACGCGGAGCACGTTGACGAGCTTGTAGAGGTTGGCCTCGACGAGGCGCGCGCCGTGATCGGTGGCATCGACCACCACCGTGAGGCGGGAAACGCCCGGCTGTTCGGTGCGGCCGACGGTGAGTGAGTCGATGTTGAAGTTGCGGCGACGGAAGAGCGAGGCGATGCGATTGAGCACGCCGGGCACGTCTTCCACATAAGCAATGAGGGTATGTTTGGCCATGGTCGGAGTAGGTTAGCGGCGGCCCGTCTTGGCTGCTTTGGGAGCAACGGCACGGTTCGGCTTCTTTGCAGTCTTTGCAGTTTTGACAGACTGACGGGATGATTTGGCGTGGCCGTTCGAGGTGGCCTTGACGGCGACCTCGGGTTCGGCAGACGGCGTCGCGGCGTCGGCAGCCGAGGGCATCTGCCACTCGGTGTCGGCGCCGGTTTCGGCGAGCACGTCGCGCTTGGGACGGCGGATCATCTTGTCGAGCGCGGCACCGGCCGGCACCATCGGGAACACCGTGTCTTCCTTCTCGACCACGAAATCGATAACGACCGTGCCCTTGGCGGCGAGTGACTTTTCCACCGTGGAATTGACGTCGGGACGTTTGTTGCAACGCAAACCGGTGAGGCGATAGGCCTCGGCGAGCTTCACAAAATCCGGACCGGTCATCGGCGTGGCGGCGTAGCGCTTGTCGTAGAAAAATTCCTGCCACTGGCGCACCATCCCGAGGAAGGCGTTGTTGATGATGGCAACGTTGACCTTGATGCCTTCCTGCTCGGCCGTGGCCAATTCGCACGAAGTCATCTGGAAACCACCGTCGCCGACGACGACCCAGACGTCTTTCTCGGGGCAGGCGAACTTCGCGCCGATCGCGGCGGGAAGCGCAAAACCCATCGTGCCGAGACCGCCCGACGTGATGAGCGAGCGCGGTTTCTCATGATGGAAATACTGGGCTTCCCACATCTGGTGCTGGCCGACGTCGGTCACGACGATGGTGTCGCACTTCCGCTTCTGCGTGAGGCGGCAGATATCATTGATGACATGGGCTGCGTAGAGGTGCCCGCTGTCGGGCAACGACTGGATGTCGCGCACGGCGGCATCGCCCTTGCCGGCATTGATCGTGGCCCACCACTCGGGGTGGGTGGTTTTCGCCACGCCGGGGCGCAACTCCTCGACCACTTCGCGGAGATCGCCGATGAGGGCGACGTCGACCGCGACATTTTTGTTCACTTCAGACGGATCGATCTCAACGTGGATTTTCTTCGCGTTGGGCGCGTAGGTCTTGAGATTGCCGGTCACGCGATCGTCAAAGCGCATGCCGAAGGCGATCAGGAGATCGGCTTGTTGGATGGCTTCGTTGACCCAGGCTTCACCGTGCATGCCCATCATGCCGAGATTCAGTGGAGAGGAGGCCGGGATCACACCGAGGCCGAGCAACGTCACGGCGATCGGAATGTCGGCGTTCTTCGCAAAATCCATGACCTGATCCGTGGCGCCGGCCTTGAGCACACCCTGACCCGCGAGGATCAACGGCCGTTTGGCCGAGTTGATGAGCTCGAGCGCCTTTTGATATTCACTCGGCAACGCGCGGAGGTCGGGGCGATAACCGGGGAGTTTCGGAGCGGCAGCTTCCCAATCGAACTCGCAGATGAGCTGTTGCGCATCCTTGGTGATGTCGACAAGCACCGGACCGGGACGTCCGCTCTTGGCGATGTAGAAGGCCTCGCGAAGCGCGCGGGCGATGTCGCCGGGTTTCGTGACGAGATAATTGTGCTTCGTGACCGGGATGGTGACACCGGTGACGTCGGTTTCCTGGAAGGCATCGGTGCCGATGGCCTTGGAACCGACCTGACCGGTGATGCACACGATGGGCGAGGAGTCCATCATGGCGGTGGCGATGCCGGTCACCATGTTGGTGGCACCGGGACCGGAGGTGGCGATGGCCACGCCGACTTTGCCGCTGGCGCGCGCATAGCCGTCGGCCATGTGCGTCGCACCCTGCTCGTGGCGGACGAGCACATGGTGAACCTGCGGATATTTTGTCATGGCATCATAAGCGGGCAAGATCGCGCCGCCCGGATAACCGAACACGACATCCACGCCTTCGCGAATGAGGCATTCCCAAATAATTTCTGCTCCGGTGAGTTTCATAGAAGTCCCTTGTTTTTGCGTGGTTTTAAAAAGTTAAGTAGTGACAGCGCCTTCGGAGGCGGAAGAAACGGTGTTGGCGTACTTCGCCATGACGCCGCGCTTGTAACGCGGAGCCGGCGGCGCCCAGCCTTGCTTGCGCTTGGCCAATTCGGCCGGTGCGATCTCGACCGACAATTTGCGGGTCGCGACGTCGATCTCGACGATATCGCCTTCGTGGACAAAGGCGATGAGTCCGCCGACAAAGGCCTCGGGCGCAACATGGCCGATGGAGAAACCGCGCGTCGCGCCGGAGAAGCGTCCGTCGGTGAGCAACGCGACCGTCTCAACCATGCCGGCACCGGCGAGCGCACCGGTGACGCCCAGCATCTCGCGCATGCCCGGTCCGCCCTTGGGTCCTTCGTAGCGGATGACGACCACATCGCCCGGTTTGATTTTGCCGGCGATGACGGCGGCCATGGAATCTTCCTCGTTGTTGAAGACGCGGGCCGGACCCTTGAAATGTTTGATCGAGCTGCCCGCCACCTTGAGCACCCCACCCTCTTCGGCGAGATTACCGCGAAGAATGACAAGCCCGCCGGAGGTCTTGAACGCTTTGTCGGTCGGACGGATGACCTGCTGGCCGGGAGTCTCGGGCGCGTTGCGCACTTCGTCGGCGAGCGTGCGGCCGGTAACGGTCAGGCAATCGCCGTGGAGATAGCTGCCCTCGAGCAGGCGGCGAAGAATGAGCGAAATACCGCCGGCCTGATGCATCTCGACGGCGGTGTAGAGTCCGCCGGGTTTGAGTGTGGCGATGGTGGGAGTTTTCTCGCTGATGGTGTTGAACTCATCGATCTTGAGCGGGACGTTTGCCTCACGCGCAAGCGCGAGCAGGTGCAACACGGCGTTGGTCGAACCGCCCGATGCGGCGACCGACGCGATGGCGTTTTCAAAAGCCTGGCGCGTGAAAATCTGCGAGGGCTTCAGGTCCTTGCGCACAAGATCCATCACGAGTTCGCCACAGCGGAAAGCCGCTTTGTTCTTGGCTTCGTCGACGGCAGGAATGCCGTTGAGGCCAGCCGGAGAAATGCCGATCGCCTCCATGATCGTCGCCATGGTGTTGGCGGTGAACTGGCCGCCGCAGGCACCGGCAGTCGGGCAGGCGGCATTTTCCACCCTGAGAAATTCTTTTTGATCGATCTTGCCGGCCGAAAAAGCACCGACGGCCTCGAACACATCCTGCAAGGTGAGCGCCTTGTCGTGAAGATGTCCGTGATTGATCGTGCCGCCGTAGAGGGCAAGGCCCGGGATGTCGCAACGCGCGAGCGCCATCATGACGCCGGGGTTGGTTTTGTCGCAGCCGGAAAGACAGACGAGACCGTCGAGGTAATTGCCGCGCACAACCAGTTCGATGGAGTCGGCGATCAGCTCGCGGCTAATGAGCGACGTCTTCATGCCCTCGGTGCCCATCGTGATGCCGTCGGAGATGGAAACGGTGTTGAATTCCATCGGCGTGCCACCGGCGGCACGGATGCCGGCCTTGACGTGCTCGG